>JBNLGI010000163.1:0-1933 GCA_050305975.1 Sedimenticolaceae bacterium
GCAGACCTGTCTCGGCCGCTCGCGCATCTTCGGCGACCTCAACGATCCCGACAGCGAGGTCTCGCGGCTGGTGGCCCGCCACAAGACCGTGGTGCTGAAGCCGGACAAGGGCACCCGCCCGCAGGTCTACTACATCAAGCCCGACCGGGCGCAGACCGAGCAGCAGTACAGTGCTCCCCAGTCCTACGCCGCCCGCTCGGACGCCGAGGCCTTCTATCGGCACAACCGGGGTTCCAAGTTCTTTTCCGGCGTTCTATAGGGGGAAGCCAGCATGTTCGAATACATGGAATACAACATCGCCCCCTGGGGGCACGAGATCGTTATCTACTTCTTTCTCATCGGAGCGGCCGGCATGACCTTCGTCTATGCCGCGGCGCCGGCGGTCTTCGGCAATGTCTTCGGTGGCGCCGCCCGATCGATGGAGCCGTTCCAGCGCATCGGCCTGATCGTGTCGCTGGTTCTGCTGCTGATCTGCGGTCCGCTGCTGATCATGGATCTGGGGCAGCCGGAACGTTTCCTCTACCCGATCCTCTACTTTCACTGGACCTCGCCACTCTCCTGGGGCTCCCTGTTCCTGCCCCTGTTCGGCTTGTGCATCGTCGGTTTCCTGTTCGGCCACATGAAAGGCAATACGGGCCTGATGCGGTTGACCGGCATCCTGGGGTCGCTGCTGGCCCTGTCGATGCCGCTCTACACGGGACTCGACCTGATGGTGCATCAGACCCGTGAGCTGTGGAGCAATCCCACCATTCCGCTGCTGTTCGTGATCCTCTCCATGAGTTCCGGCACCGCGGTGGTGGCGGTGATCCAGCTGCTGCGCGGGCAGCTCGACGCCCGGGCCAGTGAGTTTCTGCACGCCTTTCTCTACCTCTCCCTGGCGGTGACCTTCGCCCTGTTCCTCGCCGAATGGGTGGTGCTCACCTACGGCGGCGAGGAGAAACAGCAGGCCTGGACGCTGATCAACGAATCCTTCGGCTTGCAGTACTGGGGGCTCACCTTCCTTGTCGGCATCCTGGTGCCGCTGGTGCTGGTCGCCATACCCAGGCTGGGACGCGATCCGCGCGTGCTCACCCTGGCGGCGGTGATGAGCGCCGTGGGCGCCTACAGCTTCCGTGAAGTGCTGATCTACGCGGGTCAGCTCACCCAGATCTACTACTGAGGGAGACCGAGCGATGAGCGATAGTCTGAAATACACCCGCCGCGACTTCATGAAGATCGGCGGCGCCATGGGCGCGGCCGCCGGTGCCGCAGGTCTCGCCAGCCGCCGGCTGGTGGCGATGGAGAACGAACTGGGCGGCAAGGATTTCTCGCCGACCACCGGCGCCGAGCGCCAGGCCGTGCCCTACACCTGTCTTGCCTGCAACATCGAGGACGGCGGCGTCGCCTATGTGGAGAACGGCCGCATCGTCAAACTCGAAGGCAACATGGATCATCCAAACACCCGCGGCAAGCTCTGCGCCAAGGGCAACTCGGGATTCCTGCACGTCTACGATCCCGACCGCATCATGACGCCGCTGCTGCGCACCGGCAAGCGGGGCGAAGGCAAGTGGAAGCGCATCACCTATGCCGAGGCGACCGCGCTGCTGGCGCAGAAGCTGCGCGAGGTGATCGATCGCGCCAACGCCGAGCATAAACCGGAGATCCTCAACGAGATCGTCTTCAAGTGGGGACGCGACCGCACCGGCGGCGCGGTGGGCCGCTTCATGCACGCCCTCGGCTCCAACGCCATGCTCAACCACACCAACATCTGCGAATCCTCGAAGAAGGTGGGACTGGAGCCCTCCTGGGGACCCGATATCGAGTCCTGCGACTGGGCCAACACCAAGTACATCCTCAACTTCGGCTCCAATATCCTGGAGACCGCCTACTTCATGAATCCCAACGCCCAGCGGCTGGTGGACGGCGTGGTGGGCAACAAGGCGAAGCTGGTGAG
>JBNLGI010000164.1:0-9840 GCA_050305975.1 Sedimenticolaceae bacterium
AAGTGTAAAAAATATCGACGCTTGCTATTACGACCTCACGACAACAATGACCAGGGTCAACACAAGACTCCGGCGTTAACTGCAAATCCAATTGAACAGGGCAGCGTTTTCGAGAGGTGTGCGAAGACCCATCAGCAATATCTATGGAACCAGCCTGGCGCGCAGCGTGATAAAAAACAGATTGCGCTCGTAGTCGTAAGTGCCGACGACAGGGCTGACGCTGTTCTGATCGTTGGAGTCGTTGTCGATGTAGCTGTAACTGCCGGTGATCATCACCCTAGGACTCATATAGTACTTGAGGCCCAGACTGACCGTGTGGGTCGTGTCTTCGCGGCCCACATCCTGAAACTCCGCCTGCCCGTAGTTGTAGTTGAGGTAGCCCAGCACATCCGGGTGCAGTTTTTGATCGAGCTGCAGATCGAATGCGGTATAGAGATATCCGGACGAGCCGATCTCGGTGGTTTCGTTGAGCGTACGCTCCAGCTTGCCGCTGAACTGGGTATCGGCCGTCGGATACCATCTCAGGTCGAGTCCGTAGTTCGGCTCGCTCAATCGAGCGAAACGCGACTCGTCGTAATCCTGCACCAGATATCCGGCATAGGCCTCGATACGGTGTCCGCCCTGGTACTCGCGACGCACTCCGACGAGGGCGATGTAGCCTTCGGAATCCTTGTCGTAGCCAAACTGGTCGAGCGCGTCGTCGTACCGGCGCTGATTGAAAATGCCCTGGGCAAAGAGCGAGGTCCGCTCGGCAATGGCGCTGCTGACACGCAGACCGAGCCCGTGCACCTTGCGGTCCCGATCATCGTTGTAGAGGGTGCCGACATTGTCGTAATCCAAGGCTTCGTAGGTGGTGCCGATTTTCAGCAACAGCCGCCCCCAGCGCTGATCGAGACCCAGCTGCAGTGTACGGGCGTCGTAGGTCGTCGGCTCATCGATCTGCTGTTGTGAACTCTCCTTGGAATCGCGCCCCTCATGGTTGTAGCTGTATCCGGCCCCGGCATAGACCTGTGAGGTTTCGGAGATCTCCACCTTCCCGTCACCCTTGAACCAGAAGTCCTCGTAATCCTCGGCCGTATTGTCCATGTACCGGCCAATGCTGGCCCCGGCTCCGAGATCGAGGCTGTGGCGTTCCCACAGCGAATCCAGAGTGATGGACGGCGACACCACCGCCACCATGTCGCTCTCTTTCGCGCGTTTCGTGGCGTAGATATTGTCGTCGTAGTATCCGCTCACCTCGATTTCGGGAAGCACGCGGTATCCACCCAGAACATAGCCTGGCTTGCCGTCGGTACGGCTGCTCCCATCAGCAGGGTTCTCTGCCAGAAGCGCGCCAGATATCAGACAGCCGCCCAGGCAGGCCATCACAGCCGGAAAACGGGTAACCAGACAGCAACGCATCACACACTCCCTTAATCACAACACATCCAATGCAGAGTATATGTCGCCGCGTATCGGCGGTCGCGGTGGCTGAAACAGCTTGAAACAGGCTGGATACAGATCGGCTACAAGTAGGAAATCGGTGGGCAACCTTCCATTGCTAGAGTCTTGTACAGATCCACAGCGTGTTGTGGAGCAATCACGGGACCGGACAAATCGGTCCGATGACGGACCAAGAGGTAATCACCATGAGACTGACACCGATCAAACAGACACTATTAGCCGGCCTCGCCGCTGTGTGCGTCACCAGCGCGGCCCAGGCGGACCATATGAGCATCTGGGGCGAAGGCTGGGCCAACATGCCGAACGAGATTCACAATCTGCGCATGGAGTATAAGGATGACAACGACGCCTTCCTGGCGGAAATCCAGTATGGCGCGGGCGCGGTGACCGGTGGCGGCAACGTCAATGTGACGCCGGGAGCCGGCGGTGCCGGCAACCAGGTGCAGGGCGTGGTACCCGTCCAGACCGGCGGTCGGGACCGTGGCCGCATGTAGTCCGCGACACAATTGAGCCACTCTCCGCCAGCAGCCGGACATCCTTTCCCAACTGTCCGGCTGCGTTGCCTGCCTATACCCTCCCCGCGGCGACCTCCCAGCACATCCATATGACCCCTCATCGCAACGCGGCATTGATGCGTATTTCACCTCAAGCCGTACCTCATGCTGTCCAAGTCGTTAAATTCCCTTCAAAAGGACACCGACCATTCGCTATTACCTGATACCACGCCATGGTTGAATTCAAGGAGTGCAAGACTAGAGTTATCAGTGACATGGCGACACGCGGCGCAGACTCCGCGCGTGGCGAAAGACGATCACGGGCGAGGGTGAAGGATTCCATCCTTGATATTTCCAATACTTTCTATTGACTCCATTCCATAGTTCAATACTAAGTCCATCATTACACTTTGTGGGGATTTCACTTAAGTGACGGGTTTGTGACTGCTAGGTGACGGAATGGATATAGATATCGCTCTTAACGTATCAAGCGCCATCCTTTTCATGGGCGTGTTGGGCCTGTTGCTCTCCTCCCTGCTGGCCTTTGCCAACAAGAAGCTCTGGGTCTTCGAGGACCCCCGTATCGATGAGATCGAAAGCATGCTGCCCGCCACCAACTGTGGCGCCTGCGGCAACGCCGGCTGCCGTCCCTTCGCCGAGGCGCTGATCGCCGGCAAGGTGGCGCCGGCTCAATGCACGGTGAGCAGCCCGGATGCCATCAGCGAGATCGCTGACTACCTGGGTGTCGAGAGTGGAGACGTGGTCAAGCGCGTAGCCCGCCTGGCCTGCGCTGGCGGCAGCCACGTGGCGCGCATGCGCGCTCACTACGACGGGCTGGCCTCCTGCCGCGCGGCAGCCGTCGTCTCCGGCGGCCCCAAGGGCTGCACCTGGGGCTGTATCGGTCTGGCCGATTGCGCCGAAGTGTGTGAATTCGAAGCCATAACCATGGACAAGCACGGCCTGCCAGTGGTCGATGCCGCCAAATGCACCGCCTGCGGGGACTGTGTGGAGATCTGTCCCAAAGGGCTCTTCTCCATCCACCCCGTCGATCATCGCCTCTGGGTCGCCTGCAAAAATCTAGAATTCGGTGACACGGCCGAAACAGACTGTGAAGTGGCCTGCACTGCCTGTGAACGCTGCGCCAAGGATTCACCGGAGGGGCTGATCACGATCAGGGACAATCTGGCTATCATTGACTACAGCAAAAACGACCTGGCCTCACGGGTCGCCACCGAGCGTTGCCCGACCGGCGCCATCGTCTGGCTCGACGACGCCAGGGGCATGATTAAGGGATCTCAGGCAAAGCGCATCATCCGCAGCGAAGCCCTGCCCATGTGATTGGCGGTCCGTTTGATCGCTTCGGGGTTTGCCGGAAATGCACCTTCTGGCCAAAGGACCCCGTGAGTCATTTTTATTATTAGAAACAAGAGAAGTGTTCAATGTTCGGTAAAAAAGACGAGAAGACCTTCAAGTACCCCGGTATCCGCATGGCGATGGACGGCAACGGCGCGGTCATCATGTGCGAACGTGAGGCCTCGGACGCCGCCGGCGCCTACCCCATAACGCCCTCCACCCAGATGGGCGAGTATTGGGCCGAGGAGACCGCCAAGGGTCACGTCAACATCTCCGACCGCTCCCTGATCTTCATCGAGCCGGAGTCCGAACATGCCGCCGCCGCGGTTACCGCCGGCATGTCGATGACCGGTCTGCGCGCCACCAACTTCTCCTCCGCCCAGGGCGTGGCCTTCATGCACGAGTCGCTCTACGCCGCGGTCGGCAAGCGCCTGCCCTATGTGCTCAACATCGGCTGCCGCGCCATCACCAAGGCGTCGCTCAACGTGCATTGCGGCCACGACGACTTCCACTGCATCGACGACACCGGCTTCTTCCAGGTCTTTGCCAAGGATGCCCAGGGCGCGGCCGACCTCAACCTGATCGGGCGCAAGATCGCCGAGCTCTCCCTGACTCCGGCGGCGGTGGCCCAGGACGGCTTCCTCACCACCCATCTGATCGAACCCCTGCAGGTTCCCGAGCGGGCGCTGATCGCCGAGTTCCTCGGCCGTCCCGACGATGAGATCGAGTGCCCCACTCCGGCCCAGAAGCTGCTCTTCGGCGAGACCCGCCGCCGCGTGCCCGCGATCTGGGACGTGGACAACCCGATGCTCTCCGGTTCGGTGCAGAACCAGGACGCCTTCATGCAGACCGTGGCCGCCCAGCGCCCCTACTTCTTCCAGCACATCCCCGAGATCGCCGACCGGGTGATGGACGAGTACTACGCGCTGACCGGCCGCCGCTACGATCGCATCGGCGCCTACAAGGCGGAGAAGGCCGACTACCTGATCCTCGGCATGGGCTCCATGGTGGTGCAGGCCCAGGGCGTGGCCGACTATCTGGAGAAGACCCGCAAGCTCAAGGTCGGGGTCATCGACATCACCATGTTCCGCCCCTTCCCCGGCGATCTGCTGGGCAAGGTGCTGAAGGGCAAGAAAGGCGTGGTGGTGCTGGAGCGCACCGACCAGCCGCTGGCCGAGGATCTGCCGCTCATGCGCGAGGTGCGCGCGGCGCTCTCCAAATGTATCGAAAACGGCCAGGCCGCCGCCGACAAGCAGGCCCGGCCCTACCCCAAATACGACAGCTACGACCGCCTCAGCGACGCCCCGCGTCTCTACTCGGGCGCCTATGGCCTCGGCTCCCGCGATCTGCAGCCGGAGGCGCTGATCGGCGCGGTGGAGAACATGCTGCCGGAAGGCCCGCACCGCAAGTTCTTCTACCTCGGCATCGACTTCGTGCGCGACGCCGCCAATCCCAAGCAGGAGATCCATATCCAGAAGCTGCTGGAGGCCTACCCCAACATCGGCGATATGGCGGTGCACGGTTCCGAGAACCCCAACCTGATGCCGGAGGGTTCCATCACCGTACGCATGCACTCGGTGGGCGGCTGGGGCGCCATCACCACCGGCAAGAACCTGGTCATGACCCTCTACGATCTGCTGGGCTACGAGATCAAGGCCAATCCCAAGTACGGTTCCGAAAAGAAGGGCCAGCCGACCACCTACTACCTGGCGGCGGCGCCGACCCCGATTCCGCTCAACTGCGAATACCACTATGTGGACGTGGTGCTCAGTCCCGATCCCAACGTCTTTCACCACTCCAACCCCCTGAGCGGCCTGAAGCACGGCGGCACCCTGATCATCCAGTCCAACCTGGGCAGCGCCGACGAGGTGTGGCAGGGCTTCCCGCGCTGGATGCAGCAGCAGATCGTCGACAACGAGATCCGAGTCTTCTACGTGGACGGCTTCAAGATCGCCCGCGAAGAGGCCACCAACCCCGAACTGCAGCTGCGTATGCAGGGCAACGCCTTCCAGGGCGCCTTCTTCGCCGGCTCGCCGTTGATGGAGATGGCCGGTCTCGACGAGAAGAAGCTGTTCACCGCCATCGAGGACCAGCTGGAACACAAGTTCGGCAGCAAGGGCCGCCGCGTGGTGGAGGACAACCTGCGCGTGGTGCGTCGCGGCTTCGACGAGATCCACGAGATCACCGACAAGGTGGTCGGTGCCGTCGCCGCACAGCCCGAGAAGAAGACCCCGGCCCTGCCCATCATGCTCAAGCAGCTGCCCCAGGGCGACGGCGGCGTTTCCGACATCCACCGTTTCTGGGAGCAGACCGGCAGTTTCTACGCCACCGGCAAGGGCTCCGACAACCTGGCCGATCCCTACCAGGCCCTCTCCCTGATGCCGGCCTCCACCGGCGTCTTCCGCGACCTGACCCAGATCCGCTTCGACTATCCGAAGTGGGTGGCGGAGAACTGCACCGCCTGCGGCGACTGCTACTCCCTCTGCCCTGACAGCTCCATCCCCGGTCTGGTCAGCAAAGTCAGCGACGTCTTCAACACCGCCATCAACCGCATCGAGACCGGTGGACGTCCGACCCAGTACCTGCGCCGCGAGAGCCGCAACGTGGAGAAGCGTCTGCGCGACCTGCTCAATGTCGCCGGCGAGGCGGCCGATGTGCGCACCCTGCTCGATCAGGCCGTGCTGGAGACTATCGCCGCCGCAGAACTGGAGGAGGAGCAGCGCCCGGTATTGGAGGAGGAGTTCGGTCTCTTTCTGCAGGCCATGGTCGACTTCGACTTCTCCGTCACCAAGCCCTACTGGAGCAATCTGGAGAAGAAGAACAAGGGCAGTGGCGGCCTCTTCTCCATCACCGTCAACCCCTACACCTGCAAGGGTTGCATGGAGTGCGTCGACGTCTGCGAGGACGAGGCCCTGGTCGCCACCCACCAGGACGATGCGGCGATCGAGAAAATGCGCAGCGACTGGGCCTTCTGGCTCGACCTGCCCACCACCGACGCCAGCTTCAACCGCATCGACGATCTGGACGAGAAGATCGGCGCCCTGCATACCCTGCTGCTCGACAAGAACAACTACAGCGCCATGGTCTGCGGCGACGGCGCCTGCCTCGGCTGCGGCGAGAAGACCATCATCCACCTCTTCACCAGCACCGTGACCGCGCTGATGCAACCGCGGGTCAAGGGCCAGGTGGAGCGTATCGGAAAACTGATCGAACAGCTGGAGCAGCACGTGCGGCTGAAGCTGGCCGCCGGCGTCGATCTCAGCAGCGCCAGCGCCATCGCCCAGGCGGCCTCCACCGACGGCGACCTGACCCTCTCCGGTCTCAGCGAGAACCTGGACGCCGGCCACGAGAAGACCGTCATCGACCGTGAATGGCTGCAGTGGGTCACCAAGCTGCTGGATCAGCTGCGCGATCTCAAGTGGCGCTACCTTGAAGGCGTCACCAACAACGGCCGTGCCGAGATGGGCATAGTCAACTCCACCGGCTGCACCTCGGTCTGGGGTTCCACCTTCCCCTACAACCCCTACCCCTTCCCCTGGGCCAGCCACCTGTTCCAGGACAGCCCCTCCATGGCCATGGGCCTGTTCGAGGGTCATATGCACAAGATGGCCGACGGTTTCGCCGCCATCCGCAAGGCGGAGCTGGAGCTGGCCGGCAACTACAACCCGGCCGAGCACGAGGACTATTTCAAACAGTTCAACTGGAAGCAGTTCAGCGATGACGAGTGGCTGCTCTGTCCGCCGGTGGTCTCCATCGGCGGCGACGGCGCCATGTACGACATCGGCTTCCAGAACCTCTCCCGCGCGCTGGCCTCCGGCATGCCGATCAAGGTGCTGGTGCTCGATACCCAGGTCTACTCCAACACCGGCGGCCAGGCCTGTACCTCGGGCTACATCGGCCAGGTGGCCGATATGAGCCCCTACGGCAAGGCCTGGAAGGGCAAGCAGGAGATGCGCAAGGAGGTCTCGCTGATCGGCATCGCCCACCGCACCACCTATGTGCTGCAGAGCGCGATCAGCAACACCACCCATTTGATCGAGGGCTACATCGACGGTCTCAACAGCCGCCACCCGGCCCTGTTCAACATCTACGCGGTCTGTCCGCCGGAACACGGCGTGGGCGACGACGCCGCCTACGAACAATCCAAGCTGGCGGTCGAGGGCCGCGCCTACCCGCTGATCAAGTACGATCCGGCGGCCGGTGAGACCATCGAGGAGTGTCTCGACCTGGAGGGCAACCCGGCGCTGGACGACGACTGGCCGGTCTACAGTCTGACCTACCAGACCGAGAAGGGCGAGGAAGCCAAGCTGGAGGTGCCCATGACCTTCGCCGACTTCGCGCTTACCGAGGGCCGCTTCCGCAAGCAGTTCCGCAAGGCGCCGCCGGAGACCTGGAACGACGACATGGTGCCGATGCACGAGTTCCTCGAGCTGGATGAGGAGGACCGCGCAGGCAAGTTCCCCTACATCTGGGCGGTGGACGGCAAGAACCGCCTGATGCGGGTCATCTGCGCCGAGGAGATCGCCCGCTCCTGCGACGAGCGTCGTCACTTCTGGCGCCAGCTCAAGGGCATCGCCGGCGAGTTGAACAAGCTCGACGTGGAGGCCCTGGTGGATCAGGCCAAGGTCGACATGGCCAACCGCCTCAGCTCGACCCTGCTGTCGCTGGCCGCCAGCGGCAACGCCAGCGCCCTCACCGGCAGCCTGTCGGCCAACGGCAGTGGCGGCGCGGGTGCGGCAGCGACCGGCGGCAACGGCGGGGCCGCTATGGGCGACTACGAACCGGTCTGGATCGAGACACCGGAGTGCACCGCTTGCGACGAATGCACCAGCATCAACCCCAAGATCTTCGCCTACAACGACGACAAGAAGGCGGTCATCATCGATCCCAAAGGCGGTGCCTACAAGGATATCGTCAAGGCGGCGGAGAAGTGCACCGCGGGCTGTATCCACCCCGGAACGCCCTGGAACGCCTCCGAGAAAGACCTGGACAAGCTCGTGAAGCGGGCGGCGAAGTACCAGTAATCCGGCGGAGACAAGCGTGAAGCAAGCTGGCACCACCGGCCTCTCCCGCCATGGGCGGACCCTCGGGTCCGCCTGCTGACGGAGACGCGCCATGGGAATTCTCGACCTGCTGTTCAGGGCGAAGACCTTCGCCCACGGCATCCATCCGCCCTATCACAAGGATACGGCGGACAAGCCGATTCGCCGTCTGCCCTTCCCGGCGCAGCTGGTGCTGCCGCTCGATCAGCACATCGGCAAGCCCGCCATCCCCCTGGTCAAGAAGGGCCAGGAAGTGGTGCGAGGCGAGCCGATCGCCGAGGCCGACGGCAACTTCTCCGTGCCCCTGCACGCCCCCGCCACCGGCCGGGTTCGGGGTATTGAGCTGATGCCGACCCCCAGGGGCCCGAAGACCAACGCCATCCTCATCGACGTCTACGAGGGCTCGACCCAGGAGGTGCTCTGGAGCCATCCGCGCGCGATGGGCGAGCTGACCCCGCAGGAGATGATCCAGGCCATCCAGGAGAGCGGCATGGTCGGCCTCGGCGGCGCCGCCTTCCCCTCTCACATGAAGCTGACCATTCCGGCCGACAAACAGGTCGACACCCTGGTCATCAACGGCTGCGAGTGCGAACCCTATCTGACCTGCGACCACCGCATCATGCTGGAGCAACCCGAGGAGCTGATGCGCGGCATCCGTTACGCCATCCAGGCCACCGGCACCCGCCAGGCGATCATCGGCGTCGAGGACAACAAGATGGATGCGGTGGAGGTGCTGCGCCGGCACCTGCCGAAGAACGGCCCGATCCGGGTCGAAGCGGTGGAGACCAAGTACCCCCAGGGCTCTGAGAAGATGCTCATCAAGTCGGTACTCAATCGCGAAGTGCCGGCCGGCGGCCTACCCGCCGATGTCGGCGTGGTGGTCAACAACGTGGGCACCCTGGCCGCCCTCGGCAAGCTGCTGCCCGCCGGCCAGGGGCTGATCGAGCGGGTCATCACCGTAGCCGGTCCCGGCATCGAGAAACCGGGCAACTACCTGGTGCCCCTGGGCACGCCGATCCGCCACATCCTGGAACAGGTGGGCTATGACGGCAGCCGCACCGAGTTCATCCTCGGCGGCCCCATGATGGGCCCGGCGGTCTCCGCCATGGAGACCCCGATCACCAAGGGCACCTCCGGTCTGCTGGTGCTCAACGAGCCCTCCATCGAGGAGGAGAGCCACAAGATCTGGCCCTGCATCCGCTGCGCCCGCTGCGTGCAGGCCTGCCCCATGCATCTCAATCCCTCGATGCTGGGCCAGCTGGCCGCCAAGCGCCGCTACGGCGAGATGGCCGAGGACTACAGCCTCAACAACTGCTTCGAGTGCGGCTGCTGCTCCTATGTCTGCCCCTCCAACATTCCGTTGGTGCAATACTTCCGCATCGCCAAGGCGATCAACCGGGAGCAGGCGGCGTGAAAAGATGTTTGTGTCATTATAAGTGGGTTCTCTCCCCTATCCGGTGCGGCAAGCCGCACCCTACACTTGAATTCACCGCAGGGTGCGGCTTGCC
>JBNLGI010000165.1:0-12338 GCA_050305975.1 Sedimenticolaceae bacterium
AAGTTCCAGACCCAGCTCGCGATGGGCGTGCTCGCGACCGCGGAACCGCATGGTCACCTTGGTCTTGTCCCCGTCTTGCAGGAAACGTATCAGGTTGCGCAGTTTTACCTGATAATCCCCTTCTCCCGTCCCTGGACGGAATTTGATCTCTTTGATATGAACCTGCTTCTGCTTCTTTTTGGCGGCCTGTTTCTGCTTCTTGGCTTCGAACAGAAACTTGCCGTAATCCATCACGCGACAAACCGGAGGCTCCCCGTTCGGCACGATCTCTACCAAATCCAATGCCGCTGCTTCGGCGACCCGCAGGGCCTCTTCAATCGAAACGACACCTATTTGTTCACCGTCGTCGCCAATGAGTCTGACCTCAGTAGCCGTGATGTCATCGTTGAGACGGTGCTTTTTTGTTGCAGCGATAGCCGGTTCCTCCAAAAAGTCCAAATTCGAGTAAGGCGCCTTGAGATAATTTCTCCAGGTTCCTTAAAGTAGAAAAGCACCGGTAGACCGGTGCTTTACACTCAGTTCACACGCTCCGTGACCTCTTTGCGCATGCGCTCGATGAAGTCCTGGAGTGGCATTGAGCCCAGGTCTTCGCCCTTGCGCGTACGCACAGCCACCGTTCCCTCCTCCATCTCGCGGTCGCCGACCACAAGCAGATAGGGTACGCGCATCAGCGTGTGCTCGCGGATTTTAAAGCCAATCTTCTCATTTCTCAAGTCCGATTCGGCGCGAAAACCGTTGTCCTGCAGGGATTTGAGACAGTTGTTTACATAGTCAGCCTGGCGGTCTGTGATGTTCATCACCACCGCCTGAACCGGAGACAGCCAGAGCGGCAGCGCCCCGGCATAGTGTTCGATGAGAATTCCGATGAAACGCTCCAGTGAGCCGAGGATGGCCCGATGCAGCATTACCGGCACCTGTTTGCTGTTGTCCTCGGCGATGTAATGGGCGCCCAGTCGTTCCGGCATGGAGAAGTCGAGCTGGATGGTGCCCAGCTGCCAGACCCGGCTGAGACAGTCGCGCAGGGAGAATTCGATCTTGGGTCCGTAGAAGGCGCCCTCGCCCGGCTGCAGCTCCCAAGCGAGGCCCTGCTGGTTGAGCGCATCTTCAAGTGCTTTCTCAGCTTTATCCCATATCTCATCTGATCCCACACGCTTTTCCGGTCGTGTAGACAGTTTGACCAGGACCTCGTCAAAGCCGAAATCACGATAGACCTCGAACAGCAGGTCGTTGAAGGCGAGCACTTCGGAGAGAATCTGATCCTCGGTGCAGAAGATGTGGGCGTCGTCCTGCACGAAGCTGCGCACCCGCATCAGCCCATGCAGGGTACCCGAGGGCTCGTTGCGGTGGCAGGAGCCGAATTCCGCCAAACGCAGGGGCAGATCCCGGTAGCTCTTGAGGCCGTGGTTGTAGATCTGGATATGGGCCGGGCAGTTCATCGGCTTGATGGCGAAGACCCGGTCCTCGGTTTGGGTGACGAAGATGTCGTCCCGGAATTTCTCCCAATGGCCCGATTTCTCCCACAGACTACGGTCGATCACCTGGGGTGTATGCACCTCCTGGTAGCCGTGATGCTTGAGCTTCTCACGGATGTAGTGCTGGATGGTCAGGTAGATCTGCCAGCCCTTGTTGTGCCAGAAGGCCATGCCCGGGGCCTCCTCCTGGGTATGGAAGAGGTCCAAGGCCTTGCCGATCTTGCGGTGGTCCCGCTTTTCGGCCTCCTCCAGACGGTGGAGGTAGGCGTTCAACTCCTTCTTGTCCCGCCAGGCGGTACCGTAGATCCGCTGCAGCATCTCGTTGCTGGAGTCACCGCGCCAGTAGGCGCCGGCCACCTTCATCAGCTTGAAACCCTTGCCCAGCTTGCCGGTGCTCGGCAGATGGGGGCCTCGGCAGACATCGAACCAGTCGCCCTGGCGATAGATCGAGACCTCCTCCCCCTCGGGGATGATCTCGCGGATGATCTCCATCTTATATTTCTCACCGAGGGTATCGAAGGTCTTGATCGCCTCATCCCGATCCCAGACTTCCCTCTGCAGCGGCAGGTCCCGCTTAACGATCTCGTGCATGCGCTGCTCGATCTTCTTCAGATCGTCCGGGGTGAAGGGCTCTTCCCGCGCGAAGTCATAGTAGAAGCCATCCTCGATGGCGGGGCCGATGGTGACCTGGGTGCCGGGATAGAGTTCCTGTACCGCCTGAGCCATGACGTGCGCCGCATCGTGTCGCAACAGCTCCAGCGCCTCCGCTTCGTCCCGGGTCGTGATAATGGCGACCTCACTGTCAGCCTCGATCAGGCAGGAGGTATCCACCAGTCGGCCGTTCACACGTCCGGCCAGCGCCGCCTTGGCGAGACCAGGGCCGATATCCTCGGCCACCTCGTGAACCGTGACCGGGTGGTCGAAAGTGCGTTGAGAACCATCAGGGAGAGAGATAACAGGCATGCGTCTACTTCCTCATCAGTGGTGGCCCATACGAGAGGCCACATGAAACAAAAGGGCCGGCACCCGGAGAGGGCCGGCCCTGGAGTCCAGTTTGCTTATCCGCCAATCGGATAACTTCCCGCTGCTCCGACGGCTCCGATTCGCCAATCAATTGTGTCAACGAATCAAAAGCTTAAGTCGGAAAGGGATCTAAGCGTGAAAGTCTAATACAGGGCTTGCCGGCAAGTCAAAGCCGCCACCCCATGCGCGTCTTGGTGAAGTTACCGGCGCCTGTCTCTCAACGCTTGATTCGACGCAGAGTGCTTTCGGTCCAGAAATTGTTGTTCAGATCGCTGTTGAAACTGACCACTTCACGGGGTATGACCGCAAGACTCTCCTGACCGGTTCGCAGGTCGATGCCGTACCAGTATTTCCAGAACAGGGCGCGGGGGTCCCCTTCCCCTTCGGCATTCACCAGTCCCCAGTCACGATCGATGACCTTGATCAGTTTGCCGTCCTTGTAATAGAGCGTCCGATAATCGGCGAAGCTGCGAGTATCCACATAGCTGATGCGGTAGTCATACCACCAATTCTCGAACTTGGTCGTGCTCTTGAGGCCATAGACCTCCTTATCGATGTGGCGGCAGCTGCGCTCCGGGACACGTCCCGTATAGCGGAACAGCTTGCCTTCCAGCGCATCCATCATGCCTAGGCAGGTTCGCAGCTTCTTCTTTCCCAGCAATTCATGCGTCTCATCGTCGGGTTTGCGCAGCGTGACATCGCCAAAAGTAAACACACTGCCGCCCCAGGCATCGTCCTGACGCGGTTGCGCAAAGCGTCTGATCTTGCGCAGCTTCGGCAGCCACACCATATAGTCCTTGCTTCGACTGTCTTCGGCATACTCGGTGACCAGCATACCGGTACCGCGCATATTGCCGGAGTGGAAGATCGCCAGGTCGCGCGAGCGAATGGCGTCGTCTAGGGGATAATTGTTGTTGAGGTGACGCTCCACCGCCGTGGTCAGGGGGCTGCCGTCCTCTGACTTGTTGACCAATACGCTGAGGGTGCCGCCGCGCCGCTTGATGGAAAAATTATCGAAGGCATAAAAATGGTTGGCGAAGTAGACCTGCCTGGCCACTTCATCGGCGTCCGGTTCCACTCCCGCGGCCGGATAGGCCAGGTTGCGGTCCACCCCCGCCAGGCTCTCGAGGCTGACAACACCCAGTGCGATCGACAGACAGAAACTGCAGTAAAAAACTCTCTTGATTCTTTTCATGATTCCGTTCCCCATAAATGTGCACCAAGACTGATCGTGCGAATCTTATTTTTTCAGCTGACGGGTATATTTGAAGATATCGTCCTTGATGCGATCGAGATCCCCGGTCGCCAAATAGTCCTTTTGCAGCTGTTCCTTGTATTCGATCGGAAGCTTTTTATAGAAGATGAAACTGCCGGGAGACTTGTCCTGAAGGAATTTGGAGAAGCCATCCAGATCGGCCATCTGGGAGGTCTCTTTGGAGTTGGTACCGAGCCATGTGGAGTTTTCCGGCGGCACGAACTCCCCACTCGTGAACTCCGCGACATCGGCTTCGACGGCCCCGATGTAACCTGGCTCCAACGCCATGGCCGGAAGAGAAACAGACCCCATTAAAAGGCTGCCGCAACAGATCGTCAGCCACCTGGTCATCACAGATTCCATGAGATAACTCCTTCACAGTGATCCTGTGTTCTTATAATCATCCAACATGTGGTCCGGACTGGGTGTGCGGTGAATCGGCCACCTGGCAGTCCCGGAGCATTCTGACCCTCAAGTTCTCAGCTTGATCGGCGGTGTTAGGAAATTCTTTACTTTTTTTAAGAATTCGTACAACCGCAACAGTAGAAAGTCAACTCGCAAATTGCCGCAGCAAGTTCGACACTGGGGTGTACGGACGGGGCGCTCGATCGTCGAGATGAAGAGAGGTTGCACCCTGAATTTCGTTATAATATAACATCACATCCCAGCGACTCTGACCCACAGCCCCGAATCAACCCATGCTTAAAGGAATATCCCGACTTCGCCGCGCGCTGCCGATCCTTCTGGCCTTCAGCCTGTTGCTTCCGAGCGTCCACGCAAATGCCGCACCGCAAGTCGTGGCCAGCATCAAGCCTGTCCACTCCCTGATCGCCGGCATCATGCAGGGCGTGGGAATCCCCGGCCTACTGATTCAGGGCGGTGAGTCGCCTCACAATTTCAACCTCAAGCCTTCGGACATGAGGCTGCTGCAGCAGGCCGATCTGATCCTCTGGGTGGGTCCGGACGTGGAGGCCTCTCTGGCCCGCCTGTTCGAGAAGCGACAGTTCCAGGGAGAGGTGTTGCGCTTGACGCAACTGCCAGCGATCGAAAGTTTGCCGCCCCGTTCCAACCATACCTGGGAAGAGGAAGACCATCGACCGGGAGAGTCCGCGGCGCACGATCACGCCCATGCCGGGGAGATCGACAGCCATATCTGGCTCTCGCCCGAAATCGCCCGCCGCATCGTACGCCGACTCACCGATCGGCTGAGCCAGCTCGACGCGGAGAATGCGGCTCGTTATCAGGCCAACGGCCAGCTGCTGATCGAGCGTATAGAAAGCCTCGACAGCGAACTCTCGGAGCGGTTGGCTCGCGTGCGAAAAGTACCCTTTATCGTCTTCCACGACGCCTACCACTACTTCGAACGGCACTATGGGCTGAATGCCGTGGGTTCCGTCAGCGTCGCTCCCGACCGACAGCCCGGCGCACACCGGATTCACGAACTACGATCCAAGATCACACGTCTGGACGCCCGTTGCGTATTCGCCGAACCCCAGTTCAAACCCAAGCTGGTACAAACGCTGATCGAGGGGACCTCTGCCAGGTCAGGAATCCTCGATCCTCTGGGGAGTGACCTGGAAGCTGGCCCCGAAGCCTATTTCCAGCTGATGAGACGACTGGCCGACAATCTGGTCGACTGTCTGCAATGAGTAAGCGTCCGATGCAACTCTCCCCTTTCCCCGACAACCGGCATGATCACGCAGCCTGCCGCGAGCAGGCCCTGCTGGAGGCGGAGGCCTACTGCCGGGGCCAAGGCTTGCGTCTGACCCCCCTGCGTCGTCGCGTGCTGGAACTGGTCTGGGCCAGTCACCAGCCGGTTGGCGCCTACACCCTGTTGGAGCAGCTGGTCGGCGAGGGACACAAGGCGGCGCCACCTACCGTCTACCGTTCCCTCGATTTCCTTCTGAATCACGGCTTGATCCACCGCATCGCCTCGCTCAACGCCTATGTGGGCTGCAACCATCCTGGACGCGACCACGAGGCACAGTTCTTCATCTGCGTCGGCTGCGGCCAAGCGGCGGAGATCGGCGATCCGTCGATTGAATCGGCGATCGCGCGGGATGCGAAGGCACTCGGCTTCAGCATCGACAGCCAGACCATAGAAGTGGCCGGCACTTGTGCCCGCTGCAGGCAGGCGAAGCGAGTATGACGCTGGATCATGAAACCCTGCTCGACGCCCACGGCATCAGCGTCAACCTGCAGCAACGCCAGATTCTCGATGGCGTCTGCCTGCGTGTCCTGCGTGGCCAGATCGTCACCCTGATCGGACCCAACGGCGCCGGCAAGACCACCCTGGTCAGGGTCATTCTCGGACTGCTGAAACCCGATACCGGGGTGATCGAACGCCAGCCGGGTATCCGCATCGGCTACATGCCGCAACGCCTGCAGCTGTCGGAAAACCTGCCCTTGACGGTGCGCCGCTTTCTCGACCTGGGGTGTCGCAAACAGTGCGATAGCGACCCCAATGCCGTGATTGAACAACTCGACATCCGGCATCTGCTCGACAGCCCTCTGCAACGGCTCTCCGGCGGCGAGCACCAGCGTGTGCTGCTGGCGCGCGCCCTGCTGCGAAAACCCGATCTGCTGGTACTGGACGAACCGGTTCAGGGCGTGGATGTCACCGGTCAGGCGGCCCTCTACGGCCTGATCACCCGGATTCGCGATCAACTCGGCTGCGGCGTGCTCATGATCTCCCACGATCTGCATCTGGTGATGGCCACCACCGATCAGGTGCTCTGTCTCAATCACCACGTCTGCTGCTCAGGCCACCCGGAGAGTGTCAGCCAGCATCCCGCCTATCTGGAGCTGTTCGGCACCCCGGCCAGCGCCAAGCTGGCGGTCTACACCCATCACCACGACCACATGCACGACATTCACGGGAATATCGAGCAGGATGCCGGGGAGCAGTCCCATGGATGAATTCCTGCTGCGTGCCCTGGCGGCCGGCCTTGGAGTCGCGCTGATCGCCGGGCCGCTCGGCGTATTCGTGGTCTGGCGCCGCATGGCCTACTTTGGAGACACCCTGGCCCACTCCGCGCTGCTCGGCGTGGCGCTCGGCTTTCTGCTCGGTGTCAGCATCAATCTGAGCGTCATCGCACTGAGTATCCTGTTGGCCCTGCTGCTGGTCGCCATGCAGGGCAACCGTCAGCTCTCCAGCGACACCCAGCTGGGGATAATGGCCCACAGCGCGCTCTCGCTCGGGCTGGTGGTGATGGCCTTCCTGACCCATGTACGGGTCGATCTCATGAGCTACCTTTTTGGCGATATCCTGGCGGTGACCACCACCGATCTGCTGTGGGTCTGGTGTGGCGGCTTGCTGGCGTTGAGCCTCCTGGTCGTGATCTGGCGGCCGTTGCTCGCCATCACCGTGCATGAAGAGCTGGCGCAGGTCGAAGGCGTTCGGGTGGCTCCCGTCAGAATGGCCTTCATGGTCCTGATCGCCCTGGTCATCGGTGTCTCGATGAAGATTGTGGGGGTTCTGCTGATCACCTCCATGATGCTGATTCCGGCCGCGGTCGCTCGCCGATTCAGCCGTACTCCGGAGCAGATGGCACTGCTGGCGGTGCTGGCGGGCGCGTTGGCGGTGATCGGGGGTCTGACCGGTTCCTGGTACCTGGACACACCGGCGGGTCCGACCATCGTGGTGGCGGCGGCCGCCCTGTTCGCCCTGAGTCAAGGCATCCGTCGCAACGCCTGATTCGAGTTGGAGAGCGCAGTTCTTGCGCCGGACCAGTTGATTGGCGCCGGGTGAAATAGACAGCCACCCGAATCGTTCAAGAAAAGCGTTTTCACGCCGATGGTATCCCTATACTCTTTGTTGTTATTCTCTCTATCGGACATCTTCTGGTAGCTGTTGTCATGCCTGAGAAATCGCCCACTCATCCGACACATCTGCGCCACGGCCGGTTCACCGCCTGGATGCTACTGCTCGCGTTGATCTTCTGGAGCACCTTGAGCGAGTGCGCGGACCCTCTGGTTATGGGTGTCTTTCCACGCCGCGATGCGGCCATCACAGCCAAACTCTTCCGCCCCCTATCCCAATACCTGGAACAGGAGCTCGGCATCCCGGTCTCCATGGAATTGTCGCCCGACTTCGACACCTTCATCACCCGTTTGAAAGAGCGCCGCTACGATCTGGTCCATCTCAATCCTTTCGACTATGTCAGCGCCCACGATGATCTGGCTTACGACGCCCTGGTGCAGAATGAAGAGTTCGGGGAGAAGACCATCATGGGCGCCATCTATGTACGGCACGACTCGGGCATACGGGAACTGCATGAGCTGAAGGGCAAAAAGATCCTCTTTGGAGGCGGCCCCCGCGCCATGATGAGCTATATCGTCCCGACCTATCTGCTGCGACAGGCGGGTCTGACCAGGGCGGATTACGAAGAAGCCTTTGCCATCAACCCGCCGAACGCGATTCTGGCCACTTACCTGCGTCGCGCCGATGCCGGCGGGGCCGGCGAAGTGGTACGCCGACTGCCGGTGGTGACCTCGAAGATCGATGTCGACCAACTCGATGTGATCGCCTTCAGTCAACCGCTGCCGCATCTGCCCTGGGCGGTCAAACAGGAGATGCCGCAACCGCTCAAACAGCGACTGCAGTCGCTCCTGGTAAATCTCAAGCAGAGTGAAGAGGGCAGAGAGATCCTAAAACAGGCACGCCTGAGCGCCTTCAATCCTGCCACGGACAGCGACTACGACGCCCACCGCGAGATCATCGACAGTGTCTATGGGCAGTGAGCGCAACGACAATTCCCGTCGCTTTGCTGTCAAAACTCTGCTTCAGAGTCTACGAGTCCGATTTCTCTTCTCGATCAGCATCGTCCTGTTGATCACACTCGGCGGGGCCGCCTACTACGTCTATAACACGCAGCAGGTCATGTTGGCGGAGAGCCTGCGCAGTAAGGTCGATGCCATCGGCCACTTTATTGCACTGATCAGTCCGGAAGCCATCTACACCTTCGACGTCACCACGCTGGATCGCTATATGACTCAGATCAGCGACGATGCCGATGTACGCTTCGCTCAGATCCGCTCGCCCGACGGACTGCCCATGACCACCTATCTGCCCGCGGGCACCCAACCGCAACAGATCGACCACTGGATCTCACGGCTCGATAGCGCCGAAGCGAGCATGCCTGACAAGGCCGAGCCGGTGACCACCTATGCTTTTCCCATCATCGACAATGGCGAGAACCTGGGCCAGGTACTGGTCGGCCTCGATGCCACGCGTATGATCCAGGACACCCGCCACGTACTGTTCGAGCTGATGGAGATCTTCGGTGCCATCGTGGTTTCCCTTGGCGGTCTGATCTTCATCATATTCAAACTGCACGTGCTCAATCCGGTCGATGCGCTGAAGAACGGGGCTGTGCGCATTGCCAAGGGCGATTTCAACCATCAGGTCACCGTCTATTCGAATGACGAACTGGGACATCTGGCCAAGTGTTTCAACAACATGATGGATGAGATCAACATCGATCGCGAAGCCCTGCTCTCGACCAACCAGCGGCTGGCAGAGGAGATCCGCCAACGGCAACTGGCCAGCCAGGAACTGACGAAGCTCTCATTGGCGGTGGAGCAGAGTCCGGCCTCGGTGGTGATCACCGATCTCAGCGGCCATATCGAGTACGTCAATCCCAAGTTTTGCGAGGTCACCGGCTATCTCCCGCATGAGGTGATCGGCAAAGAGACGCACATCCTCGGCGGCGACATCGAAGATCCCAAGGAATTGGAGCTGATCTGGGAAAAGCTGGTCAACGGTGAAACCTGGAAAGGCGAATTTCGCAACCGGCGCAAGAACGGCAGAGCTTACTGGGAATCGGCCGTGATCGCACCCATCCGGGATGGCGACGGCAACACCACCCACTACCTCGCGGTAAAGGAGGATATCACCGAGCGCAAGGTATTCGAGGAGAAGCTTCTGGAGCAGGCGACTCACGATCAACTGACCGGCCTGCCCAACCGGTTTCTGGCCATCGACCGCTTGCAGCAGATGCTGCAGCATGCCCAACGGCGTCAACACCGCATCGGCGTCATCTACATCGACCTGGACAACTTCAAGACGGTCAACGACACCCTGGGGCACGCCACCGGAGACGACCTCCTGATCCAGGTCTCCAACCGGATCTGGAGCAACCTGCGTGACGAGGATACGCTGTCCCGCCTCGGCGGCGATGAGTTCATGGCGCTGGTACCCGACCTGCGCAACCCGTTAGAGGACCTCAAGATCATTCTCGACCGGGTGATCAAATCTCTGCAGTCCCCTTTCTACCTCGGTGGCCGCGACATCACGGTCACTTCGAGCCTGGGCATCGCGCTGTTTCCCGACGATGGCGATACCGTCGGCGCGCTTATGAGCAATGCGGATATGGCCATGTACGAGGCGAAGCGCTCGGGACGCAACACCTTCCGTTTCTACACCCTGGAAATGAACCGGAAGATCCAGGACAAGATGGCCCTGGAGACCCGCATGCGTCAGGCACTCGATAGCGGTGATCTCTACCCGGTCTACCATCCCGTGATCCGGGTGGCCGACGGCACGCTGGTCGGAGCGGAGATTCTATTACGCTGGAACAATCCTGAGCTGGGGGACATCCCCCCTGCGGAGTTCATACCCATCGCGGAACAGACCGGACTGATCAGAAACATCACCGATTGGCTGCTCACCACAGTGCTCGCGCAAGCCGCCAGCTGGCGCCAGCGCCCCAGCTCGATCTGGCTGGCGATCAACGTTCCGCCGACCTACTTCTGTGAAGCCGCTTTTCGCAAGTGCATCGAAGCCGCGGCGAAACAGGCCGCGGCCCTGGGTCTGGAACTCTGTGTCGAAATCACGGAAAACCTGTTCCTGCAGAATGGCGAGGCGGCGATTGAAAACTTCAAGCACCTGGCCGATCTGGGGGTGAAATCGGCTATGGATGATTTCGGCACCGGCTACTCCTCGCTGGCCTATATCAAACGCTTCCCCCTCAACTACCTGAAGATCGACAGAACCTTCATCGATGGACTGCCGGATGATTCCGAAGACCGTTCACTGACCGAGACCATTGTCCTCATGGGTCACCGACTCGGCATCAAGATCATCGCCGAAGGCGTCGAGACCCAGGCGCAGCTCGACTATCTGCGATCCCTCGACGTGGAATTCGCCCAGGGATTCCACATCGCGGAACCGATGCGGAGCCAGGATTTCGGGCGCTATCTTGCCGGTCTGTCGGGTCGACTCCGCGAGCGGTGAACGAAGCGCCTCCGTGAGACAGACTCCAGATATCAATCCAGCGAGGCCGGCCAGTAGTCGGTCGCGATGCCGTCTCCCAGATCGGCGTCGATGAGTCGCTGGCGCACCTCCACCAGCCTCTCGAGCAGGGCCGGTTCGGCGGCGGCATAGGCTTCCGCGTCGGGTACCCGCTTGACCACCACACCGAGTAGCTCAGTGATGGCGTTGCCGATGGAGTTCTGGCTGATGGTGACGATCAGCCTGCCCTCCTCGTTGCGATAGATCAGCTGTTTGAAGGCCGGCTGCCAACGGATCGAGTTGGCGTACTTGGCATCCACGATACAGCGCTCGCGCACCTTCTTGGCGGTACCCAGAAAGTCGTTGTTGAACAGCAGAATGCTCTTGACCTGTTCAGGAAAATAGACATCCTTCGGCATCGGCGCGTTACGCGTCGAGACCTGAGTGAAAAAGGTGCGATAGAAATCGATAAAGCCTTCCAGGATGGCGTCGTACTCGTGCCAGAAGCGGATATTGCGCAGGGCCGCCGCGCCACCGCGGATCTCCCAGCAGGGCAGCCCCTGGGGATAACCGGTCAGTTCGATGCGCGACTCATCCGAGCTGATCGGTTTCAGCACCTTCAGCTCCAATGCACTGTCGAAGAACTCGCGGTAGACCTCCCGCATGTAGGACTGGAACAGGCTGTGCTGGCCGCCGTCGGTGAGATTCGGATTCTTCGGATCAGCCAGGGCCGCCTGGCGCAACTGGCGCATGGGGAAGACGATGAAGTGGTTGTGCAGCATGCGGATGCTGGGCACCCCCGGCGAGGTCAGGGGCCAGGTGGCGTCGAGACTCGCCTCCCCCGCCAGCAGCAGATGCTCTTTCGGGTCGGGATAGCGTTCCAGCATGTAGTCGACGATGATCTGATTCATCCGGTTCCAGACCTGCCGCACCTCCCGCGGCACCTGGGTGCGGCGCACCGGGCGACCCAGCGGATTGAGGATCACCTTGGAGGTGTTGTAGATGATCGAGGTGTCGAACTCGTTGCTGTGGCCCAGGGCCTTGCGGTAGAGCAGCAGGTTCTCCGGATTCATCAACAGGCCGTTGTTGTGCACCAGGTCGTTGAGATTCTCGGTGCTGTTGAAGAACTCGTTGGGTTTCATCCCCTCCGGCACATCCAGCGGTATGGGACGGAAAGGGGTTGTGATCTCGCGTGGGCCGTACTCCATCGAAAAATACCTCCTGAGCATGAAGTGCGTCGAACAGCTTTTGCCACCGGGGGGGTAACACTAAACAGCCCACCGGGTGAAAGCAAGGCGGCACGGCCGAGAACGGGATCGGGATCGGGATCGGTGGGGTAGGGCGGAACCCCCAC
>JBNLGI010000166.1:0-7690 GCA_050305975.1 Sedimenticolaceae bacterium
GAGCGAAAAATTCGATATTCCTTTCAAGAGCAGTTTCGTGCCCACGGTGATGGAGCCGGGCGCCAAGCTCAAATTCAACTGTCACAAGGGCATCTCCTGCTTCAATGCCTGCTGCAAGCATGCCGACATCCAGTTGACCCCATACGATATCCTGCGTCTGAAAGACAATCTCGGTATCAGCGCCACCGAGTTTCTGAAAAACCACACAGTACCCTTCGAGATGGACAAGGACGGACTCCCCGGCATCAAGCTGCGGACCGATGACGAAGGTGCCTGTAGCTTCGTCACCGACGAAGGCTGCAGTGTCTACCAGGACCGCCCCACCGCCTGCCGCTACTACCCGGTCGGTCACATGGCCATGCGCGAAGCCGGCTCCAGCGAGGATGAGGCCCGTTACTTCCTCATCCGTGAGGACCACTGCATGGGCCACCAGGAGGAGCGTGAGATCTCTGTGGACGACTACCGCAAGGAGCAGGGCGTCGAGATCTACGACCAGATCAACCGAGAGTGGCTGCAGTTGATGCTGAAGAAAAAGTCGGCGGGCCCGACGATCGGGCGCCCCTCGGATACCAGCCTGCAGTTCTTTTTCATGTGCTCCTACGATGTGGACCGCCTGCGCCGCTTCGTGCTCAGCGACTCCTTCAAGAACTCCTACGATCTGGACGACAGCTTCTACACGACGGTCGAGAAGGAGGATCTCGCGCTCATGCAGTTCGGCACCCGTCTGCTCAAGCAGGTGTTGTTCGGCGATGTCACCATTCCGGTGAAGAATGGCGCCGTCGACAAGCGGGTCGAGGAGCGCAAGGAGATCCTGGAGTTGCGCCGCAAGGCGGAGATCGAGTTGCACAACCAGAAAAAGGAACAGGAGATGAAGGACGCGCTCTCCTGAAGCCGAGATCAATCGGTCGAAAAAGCGCCGCCCTGGGGAACCACGGCGGCGCTTTTGCTTTTGGGTCTGACTGTCTGGAGATGTGTATCGAGCGGCGCGGATACCGTTGATATCACCCCTGGGTGTAGATCTGGTCGGTCTTCGCCGACATGATGAAGTCGTTGCGGTGCAGCCCCTTGATCTTGTGTGACCACCAGGTCACGGTGGTCTTGCCCCACTCGGTCAGCAGGGCGGGATGATGGCCCTCGGTCTCCGCCAATTCCCCGACCTTGTTGGTGAACCTGAGGGCGTCATCGAAGTTCTTGAAGCTGAAGATCTTTTCCAACTGCATGATGCCGTCGCGCACCTCGATGTTCCAGTCAGGGATGGCGCGAATCAGCTCGGCCAGCTCCTCATCACTCACTTTAGGTGCATCGGCGCGACAGGCTTCACACTTTTCTTGGGTTAGCGCTACCATGAATCGAGTTCCTCTAAGCGTTTGAGTCGGATATAGTGTTAACTCCATATCTTATGGATTCACTCCAACGTTGCATACACGCAAAGCGTAGGGAAACTGGCGTTGCAGGGGCACTGGAGACAGCATGGCTAAACGCGCACTAATTGTCGATGACTCGAAAACCGCCCGTCAGGTGCTTTCGAGCAAGCTGAAAAAGTACGGCATCCTGGTCGATACCCGCGACTCGGCGGCCGCTGCAATCGACTATCTCTTCGAAGAGGCCCCGGATGCGATCTTCATGGACTATGAGATGCCGGGGATGGATGGATTTCAGGCCCTCAAGGTCATCAAATCGAATCCCAACACGGCAGTGATACCCGTCATGATGTACACCTCCAAGGCGGGCGGTCTGGCATTGAGTCAGGCGAGGGCGCTGGGCGCGGTCGGCGTGCTGCCGAAACAGCTCGAGCCGCAGGATCTCGAAGATGTGCTTCACTCACTGCACCTGATGCCCGATCAGGAGTCACTGGTGCATGACTTCCACGATGAAGATCTGAGTGATGTGGTACGTGTGCGGCGCCACGACAATGTCCACCCCATACATGGCGGCGAGGTTCCGATGGCCGGGCAGGTCGAAACGGTCAGCCTTCCGCTCGAGGGTTATCAGGACAACCTGCCCGTGGGTGATGCTCTCAAGCGTTCGATGCGGCGCGAAATCGCCCAGAGCGAGGAACGGCTGCAGGAGCGGCTGGACAAGCATTTCTCTGAACTGCATGCGGAGCTGTTCGAACTCGATGGGCATCAGGAGGAGACTGCGCAGCAGATGCGACGCATCCAGATGGGGTCATGGCTGAGCATATTGATGACCTTCATCGTACTGGTGGCGCTGTTTTATCTCTTCAACAATTCGAGCGGCAACAATCTCGGTGGAGCGGCGGATAGGGCCTGGAAGGATGAGGTCAGCGATCAGTTGGCGTTACAGGGCGAGAAGCTCACGCTGCTTGGCGAGCAGATGCTTCAGGCCGGTTCTGAGGGAATGACAGACCAGGGCGCCGCCGCTCTGCCGCTGGGTCTGCTGGAGTGGGCGGCCAATCAAGGCACCCGTTTCGAATACGGTGAAATGCCCTTCAACGATCAGCGCGCGCTCTGGCTGTCGGAACTCGTGGAACAGCTCAGGCAGGCCGGCTTCCAGGGTACGGTCGAGCTGAGAGCCCACTATGGTAACTACTGTCTCAAGAAAACGGAGTCGGGTGGATTGGTGTTGGCCGATCCGGGGCTCGATATCAGTCAGTGTCTTTTCGCCGCTGAGTCAAAAGGGAGCGAAACCTGGCGCAATGACCAGTCGGTCGCATTTGCCAACTACTTGAATGTGGAGTTGGCAAGAAGCGGAGGTGAGGTGGAGATTCTCCTCTTCAGCAGCGGTTTTTCGGATCCTATGGTGGCTTATCCTGCCGCCTATGAGGTGAAGTCTGCTGGAGAGTGGAATAAAATTGCCGGACTCAATCAGCGGGTGAGGGTCAGCCTCTACCCGAATCAGTAGGGATTCCACAACGCGAAAGGAGAGAGCCGATGAATGAAGCGGTGATTAAGGAGAAAGCAGCGACAGAGGGTACAGCCAAAATCATCTACATCCTCTATCTGGTAGGGATAGTGTTCGGCGTCACCGGAATCATCGGTGTCGTCATGGCCTATATCAATCGAAGTGAAGCGCCGGAGTGGTTGAGCAGCCACTACACATTCCAGATCAGGACCTTCTGGATCGGTGCGCTGTACATGCTGATCGGCATTCTGCTGTCGTTCGTCCTGGTCGGCTATCTGGTGCTGCTGTTCTGGGTGGTCTGGTTGATCGTCCGCTGTGTGAAAGGCATGAAGTCTCTGGATCAGAAAGAAGCTCATCCCAATCCTGCCGGCTGGTTGTTTTGATCGCGGGTATCGAGTGTAAACGCTTGCTGATATCCCGTTAGGGGATACAGACAACGAAGCCGACAAGGCGCTGTAAGATAGACATGAGAAAAAAGCCCGCATTCGCGGGCTTTTTTGCGGCGGGGGTTGGGTTCTGGTTGCATCACAGCGATCTCCGGCAGCGGGCTCCCCGGGTTGATCTTTCGGTAGAGGGCGGCAACCTGGGACCGCGCACGAAGCTGACGTTCGTCAGACAGGGATGGCGGAGTTGCTTTGCTCGGGCGGCGAGCGCGTATGGGTTGCAGGAAGCGAGCCGATGTTGAGGCGGATGCAGGGCCGGATACGGCTCAAGCGGACACGGTTCGGCTGGCTGCCCAGGCCCGCAAATATGCGATCTTCTCGGCCATGAGCACCGAAAGCGGTTTGGTGCGTGCGACATCTGCCAGGATATGTTCAGTTGTCAGCGTTTCGTTTGCCGCGTGCGAGGCGTAGAGGGCTGAAACCACGGCCTGTTCGATCTCGGCGCCGGCAAAACCCTCACTGGATACCTGAAGCCGATCAAGATCGAATGTTTCGGGATCGTGCCCGCGCTTGGCGATATGGATTCTGAAGATCTCTCTTCGGACATCCGCATCCGGCAGATCCACGAAAAAGATTTCGTCGAAACGGCCTTTGCGTAAAAGCTCCGGTGGCAGTGATTCGATGTCATTGGCTGTGGCGACCAGGAAGACACGGGAAGTTCGCTCGGCCATCCATGTCAGCAGGGTGCCCAGAATGCGTTTGGATGGTCCGCCATCGGAATCGGCGGAGAGCCCTTTCTCGATTTCATCGATCCATAACACGCAGGGTGACATGGTCTCGGCGGTCTTTAGCGAGTCTCTAAGGTTGCGCTCTGTCTCACCGTAATACTTGTTGTAGAGCGCCCCGAAATCAAGGCGTAAGAGCGGTATGCCCCAGCTGCCCGCCACCGATTTTGCCGCCAGGCTCTTGCCGCCACCCTGTACGCCCAGCAGCAGAATGCCTTTGGAGGGATCGAGTCCGGCGGGAGGGCTTTCGGCGAGAAATATGCTCCGTCGCTGATCGAGCCACCGCTTCATGTTCTTCAACCCGGCCACCTGACTGAACTTTGCCGTATCGAGTTCGAGCGATAGGATGCCTTCGTCGTCCAGCAATCGGTACTTTGTCTTCGCCAGTTCGTCCAGGTCCTCCTCCGTCAGCATGCCGTCGTCATAGATGGCGGTGCGGATCAGTTGTTTGGCGTCGCTGAGTGTCAGTCCGGAGAGGTTGGTAATGAGCTTGTCGACGATCTCCTGGCGCGCCTTGACGCTGCGCCGGTGCTTGCGTCCCCAGGTTTGACTCTCTTCATCCAGTAGCAGTTCGAGTTCGGCGCGGTTCGGGAGAGAGAGCGCGAATTTGGCGGATACGGCACGGAGTTCGTCCGGAATGTCTGCCGCGTGGCTGACCAGTATAAGGGTCTGGTCAGGCCTTTTCAGGGAGATCTCTTTGAGTTGTCTCAGTGTCAGCGGATCGTCGAGCCAGTGATGAAAGTCCATCAGAAGGTAGATCGATGGCTGGCTACGGTTGGCGATCTCAGACAGGGCCTTGTTGGGTTCCTGAGTCGAGCGGTTGGGCAGGGTGTCCTGCTGTTTGTCTCGCAGGCCACTGGCTACGGACCAGTGCCATAACTGGCGACCAAGTCGTGTGGCCAGCCTCTCGAACAGGCTTTCCACCCGGCGTTCGTCCTTGCATTCGACGAACAGCACACTGGTGCCGGCGCTGATTATCAGTTCGAGATCACTTAAGTCGCTCATTCCACGCGTGTTTGTTTGTGTTGTCAGGTGCAATTACAATAGATCGCCAATCTATCCTGTACGCTGTGTCGATTCAACATGAATCCGTTTCACGCGCTAACGGGGCTTTGTCGGGCGCCATTTCAGGGACAATGAAATGAAAAATCTGATGCTGTTTTTGTCTCTCTCTCTGCTCTCAGTACAACTGGTGATGGCGGCGCCGTCGACGGTTCGCTTCGAAGCCATGAAGAGCAAACTGGCCGGTACGGTCGTGCGTGACTACAAGGCGCAGACCCCGACCAAAATACCGCTCATTACCTGGGGCGGGGATATCGCCACCATTCTGGCCAATGGTGATGTCAAAAGGACGCGCAAGGGCAGTATTTTTGCCGACGCAGGCCTAGATCTGGAGCTCGTGCGGCAGGATGTCTTCAGCCGTCAGGTGGAATCCTATATGAAGGGTGAGACGCCCTATCTGCGCGGTACGCTCGGCATGATCAACATGGCCAGCGAACTGCTGGCGGCCGATCCACGTACCAAGCCGGTGGTGATCTATCAATTGACCTGGTCCGCCGGTGGCGATGCCCTGGCTGTCAACAGCGGTATTCGCACGGCAGCCGATCTGAAGGGCAAAACCATCGGTGTTCAGGCCTACGGACCCCATGTCTATTACATGAGTCGGTTGCTGGCTGATGCCGGCTTGAGTCTGAAGGATGTCAATCTCAAGTGGTATCCGGATCTGACGGGAACCGAAAACACGCCCATGGCTGCGATGCAGACCGGACAGGTGGATGCCGCCTTCGTGATCACTCCGGACGCCATGCTGTTGACCTCCGGCGGTACCGTCGGCACCGGGGCGGAGGGCTCGGTGCGGGGCGCCCGTATCCTGCTCTCGACGCGTACCGCCAATCGGGTTATATCCGATGTCTATGTGGTCCGCAGCGACTTCTTCCGGACGCAGCGTTCTCAGGTCGAAGCCTTCGTCAAAGGCTTGATGCAGGGCGCCGAGAAGCTGCGGCAGATGGCGGGTTCAAAAGGCGGCGCCGCCTACAAAAAGACCTTCACTGCCGCCGCCGAGATCCTGCTCGACAGTCCGCTGGCGGTGGCCGATGCCGAAGGACTCTACGGTGATTGTGAGTTCGTCGGCTGGCAGGGCAACCTGGACTTCTTTTCCAACCCCAGTTTTCCGCGCTCGCTGAATCGCCTTTCAGGTGAGATTCAAACCAGTCTGACCTCGCTCGGCATGTTGAAAGGGCGCGTGCCGCTGGCCGAGGCCGGGTGGGATTACACTGCGCTGAAGCGGGGATTGCAGTATGCGGAGCGCAGCGAGTCGCCACGTTTCGATACCGCTCAGGTCACTTCGGTGATTGCCAGAAAACAGCAGCAGGGGACACTTCAGGAGGGTGAGCTCTTCTCCTTCGAAATCTACTTCGAACCTAATCAGAACAACTTTTCGGCTGACCTCTACCAGGACTCCTTCGACAGGGTGATCGAGTTTTCATCGACCTACGGAGGCGCTCTGATCACCGTGGAGGGTAACAGCGATCCCCTTGGTTATCTGCGCAAGAAGAAAGACGGGGAGTCGTCCCTCGTGCTCGGCCGTGTGAAACAGGCCGCCAAGAATCTCAGCCTGTCGCGCGCCATAGCAGTACGCGACAGCATTACCCAATATGCTTCACACAAGGGAATAACACTCGATCCGAGTCAGTTCGCGGTGGTCGGGCATGGAATCTCGAAACCGAAAAACGGCATTTGCGGCCAGGACCCTTGCGCGCCTCGGACGGAAAAGGAGTGGCGTGAAAATATGCGGGTCGAGTTCCGCATACTTCAAGTCGAAGCGGAATCCGCTGTGTTCAATCCGCTGTAACCGGGTCTAGGGAAACATCAATGGCAAGAAAGAAAAAGAAGGGTAACTGGTTGACAGTGTTCTTGATTGTCGCTGGAGTCATTGTCTACAAAGCGGTGTTTGAAAATGGTGGTACTGGTAACCAGCAGCTATCGCAAGAACCAAAGACGATCTCGTCACCTGCGGCCCGATTGAGTACCTACGGTAGCAACGGTATTCGCAGTGACTGGCCCAACATGGCCGAGCCCGCAGCTAGCAGCGAACAGGATAAGCTGGCAAAGAACTACTATGTCATCCTGGACGACTCCGGGAGCATGAAGAGCGGCATTTGCGCCAGCGGCCATGCCTCCCGCTTGAGTGCGGCCATCGAGGCGTTGGCCGCCTTTGCCGAAGGCCTGCCGCCGCAGGCGAATATCGGTGTGATGTCTTTCGCCGGGGGGCGCTTCAGTGAGTTGCTGCCATTGGGCAAGCGGAGCAGCCGGGAGATTCGCGATCTCTCACGTCGTGTGGGCGCCAGTGGAAACACCCCGCTGGCAACGGCGATAAGCCGCGGTTATGACGCCTTGCGCAAACAGGCTGCCGCTCAGGTGGGTTATGGAGAGTATCACCTGGTGGTGATAACCGATGGCGAGGCCAGTGAGGGCGAGTATCCGGATAGCGTCATCGAACGTATTCTTGGCGAGTCGCCGGTGGATATTCACACCATCGGATTCTGCATCGGTCGGGATCATGCGTTGAATCAGCCGGACTATCTCTCCTACCAACCCGCGAACAATGTGGAGGCCCTGCGTCAGGGACTGCAGGATGTGCTGGCCGAGGCGCCGGCA
>JBNLGI010000167.1:0-7663 GCA_050305975.1 Sedimenticolaceae bacterium
AACCATAGCGGCAGTTTTCATCATGGTGGTTTTCATCATTTACTCTCGATCTCTCTACGTTTTTCCATTGTTAGACAGATGCTTGGCATCTGGCACAAGCTTGAGCCAAAACAAACTCAAATTCAATCCCGAGTTTGTGACATCAGGAGCCTTTTTTGCAATTTTTCCACTCAATATTGAGCATGATCAGTGTATCTTTGCCGATCCGATGCCCCTCGGATCGCTTGCCGCCTCGACCCGGCCACTGCGTTTGTCCCAGTGAATCGCCTGCATATTGCCGTAGGGACGCTCTAGCGGTTTGAGTTCGTGGCCCATGGCATGCAACTCTTTACGCAAGGTTTCGCTGAATGCCTGCGGCTCATATTCGATCAGATCCGGCAGGTATTGATGATGGAAGCGCGGACGTTCCACCCAGGCCTTTACCTCGGCTCCCTCGGCCATCTCCAGAATCCCCAGCAGCACCATGGTGATGATACGGCTACCTCCGGGTGTACCCAGAATCGCCACATGATGCTCATTTTCGGCAAAAGTAGGGGACATGCTGGAGAGCATCCGCTTGCCGCCGGCTATGGCATTGGCCTCCCCTCCGACCAGACCGTAGACATTGGGCACTCCCGGACTGGCGGAGAAATCGTCCATCTCGTCATTCAGCAGCACACCGGTACCTTCGACCATAAAACAGGAGCCGAAGGGATAGTTGATACTCAATGTGGCCGCCACCCGGTTGCCCTCGCGATCGAGGATGGAGAAGTGGGTCGTATCCCTGCCTCCCTCGGGCTCCAGATTACCGACACTGGGACTCGCTCTGTTCATTTGGATATCGCGCGCCAGCCCGGCGGCATACCAGGGATGGATCAGGGCATCGAGAGGAATATCCACAAAGTCGGGATCACCCAGGTAGTCGGCCCGATCGCGATAGGCGCGGCGCATCGCTTCCACGATGAGGTGGATGCGTTGAGGCGTTTCCACTTCGGGCAGATTGAAGCCTTGCAGGATGTTCAGCATGGTGACCAAGGCCACCCCGCCCGAGGAAGGCGGCGCGGCGCTGGTAATCCTCAGACCCATGTAGCGCCCCCGCACCGGCTCCCGTTCCACCACCCGGTAACGCTTCAGGTCCTCCAGCTGCCAGATCCCGCCGGCAGCCTTGACCCCGGCCACCAGCCGTTCGGCCAGTTCCCCCTCATAGAAACCGGCCGCGCCGTCATCGGCCAGCCGTTGCAGGGTATCGGCCAAGTCAGGCTGTTTGATCGGATCGCCCACAGCCGGCACCTCCCCCTCCTTGAGAAAGACTGCAGCGGCCGCCGGGGCGGTATTCAAGGCATCGAGGCGCCAACCCGCCATGCGTCGATAGTACTCATCCACAGTGAAACCCTCGCGGGCGAGACGTATCGCGGGGGCGAGCGCCTGCTTCAGCGGTAGACGGCCGTACTGTTTCGAGATATGGACCAGTGCGGCCGGCTCACCGGGTATCCCCGCGGCAAGGGGGCCATTAATGGAGCGCCCGGGAATCACCCTCCCATCCGAGTCGAGGTAGAGATCCCGGTCCGCCGCCAACGGCGCCCGTTCACGACCGTCGATCATGGTTTCAAAACCGTCGCTGGCGCGATGCAACAGCCAAAAGCCACCGCCACCGATACCCGAACTGTAGGGTTCGACCACCGCCAGCACGGCGCTGACAGCCACCGCCGCATCGAAGGCGTTGCCACCCTGCCGCAGGATTTCGTGCCCCGCTTCGGTGGCCAGCGGGTGCGCGGATGCGATGGCCGCAACTCCAGGTCCATTCGCAGGCAGCGCCTGTGCGCAGTAGAACAGCAGACAAAAAAGGCTCCACCAGGGAGCCTTTTTCAAAGCGAGGATGAGACTCATCTTTTATTCGGATTCACCGGTGATGCGCAGATACTTGGCGTAGAGGTCTTCATAGCTCTCTTCGTGATCCGGGTCCTTGGGAATACAGTCGACCGGGCAGACCTCGACACACTGGGATGTTTCGTAGTGGCCCACACACTCGGTGCAGAGATCGGGATCGATCTCGTAGATCTCGTCACCTTGACTGATGGCGCCGTTGGGACATTCGGGCTCACACACATCACAGTTGATGCACTCATCGGTGATGATTAATGCCATGACTCTTCTCCTGAAATTACGCTAGTTAAAAAGTTTGGGCCTTATAAAATAGAATCTAGGGCCTGTTAACACTGATCCAATAGGCCCTAGCTAAAGCGCTCTCGCAATGCAGCCTGCACGATAGGATGCACGAACTCCGAGACATTGCCGCCCAGCGCGGCAATCTCCCGTACCAGCCCGGACGAGATATACGCAAACTGCTCGGCAGGCGTCAGAAACAGCGTTTCCACTTCCGGCGCCAATCGCCGGTTCATGCCCGCCAGCTGAAATTCATACTCGAAATCGGAGACCGCCCGCAGGCCGCGCAGTATAACGTCTGCCTGATGCTGCTGCACGAACTCCACCAACAGGTTGTCGAAGGCATGGATCTCGACATGCGGGATGCCCTTCAACACAGTCTCCACCAGTGCCACACGCTGATCCAGCCCAAAAGCCGGGTTCTTTCCGGTGTTAGTGGCCACCGCGACGATCACCCGGTCGAACAGCCGCGCCGCCCTGCGCACCAGGTCAGTGTGACCGTTGGTGATCGGATCGAAAGTTCCCGGGTAGACAACAGTAGTCATGCTTATGGCGCTCTGAAAAAAGGATAATAGTATCAGAAATCAGCATCTTGAATGACAATTGTTAAGCGCCGGAGAAACTGAGGGCATTCCGCTCGAACTGAATCCACTGCCTCCGGCCCGCGCCTATGAACCGCCGGGTAGCGGTGCACATGCCAATCCGTAGCGAACACGGCCGGCGGTCTTCTGCTTCAGCCAGCTCCAGTCCTCGGGCAGCTCCGGGAACGGGCGCGAGATATCCTCTTCCAGATAGATGCGCGCACCGTCGGCCAACCAGCCCAGGGTCAGACGCTGGCATAGGGGTGTGAGCAGATCGTTCTCGAAGGGCGGATCCAGAAACACGATATCGAAGGGGCTCGCGGGCTGTTCAAGAAACTGCAACGCGTCCGCGCGTACGATCTCGATCTGATCCAGCTCCAGCAGCTGTCGGTTACGCTCCAGTTGTCGCACCACCGACGCCGCCTGCTCCACCATCACCACACGGCCGGCACCGCGAGAGGCGGCCTCCATCCCCAGCGCGCCGCTGCCGGAGAAGAGATCCAGACAACGGGCGCCCTCGATCACCGGTTGCAGCCAGTTGAACAGCGTCTCTCGAATCCGATCACCGGTAGGCCTGAGTCCGGGCATCTCCGCAAAGGGCAATTTACGGCCGCGATGTCTTCCGCCGATGATGCGCACCACCGACGCTGGTGGGGTTGGTTTCAAACAGCCGCCTCTGAAATGGATGACAAATCAACCCGACATCCGAGGATGTCGGGTGGACAAAACGCTCTGTCGATTGAACACCGAGCATAGCCGAGTCATTGCCGACGTCAATCCTGCTGACCCGGCACGCCGGTGTGTCACCTCAGTATTGACCGACCTTGACCAGTGACTCGTCGATGCGACCGACCTGTACCGTGATCAGTCGCCGGGGATCGATGCGCCGTTTGAAGGCATCGCGAATCTGCTCCCGGGTCACCGCCTCGACCCGTTCTTTGAAGCGGTCGAGATAGTCGAGCGGCAGGTCGTAGAAACCGATCACGGCCAGATACTCGATGATCTTGCTATTGGAAGCTATGCGCAGAGGAAATCCGCCGGTGATGTTCTGTTTGGCCGCCTGCAGCTCCTCATCGCTCGGCCCCTCGTCGACGAAACGCTGCAGGGTCTCGCGCATGACCTGCAGGGCTTCGCCCGCCTGTTCGTTTTTGGTCTGTAAGCCGAGCTGGAAGATACCGGGTTGGCGCATGGGCAGGAAATAGCTGTAGACGCTGTAGCTGAGACCCCGTTTCTCCCTGACCTCCTCGCTGAGCAGCGAGACCAGGCCGCTGCCGCCGAGAATGTGGTTGCCCACATAGAGGGGAAAGTAATCGGGGTCGCCCCGCCGCATACCGGGCTGACCCAGATAGAGATGCGATTGAGTGGAGGGGAAATCGATCTGTTCCACCATGGCCCGGTCGAGTTCGGCCACCTGGGGCAGCGGCGGCGCCGCCTCGCCCTCCGGCAGCGCACCGACCAGCTGGCCCGCGATGCGCTCGGCCTGGGCCCGATCCACTGCGCCGACGATGGCCACTACCGCGTTTTTCGCCACATAGAGCCGGTGATGGGTGGCCAGGAGGTCGTCACGGGTGATCGCCTCTACCGACTCCCGGGTACCTTCGGGATCACCGGCATAGGGGTGGTTGCCGAAAACGAGCTGATACAGGCGCTTTTTGCCCACACTGCCCGGCGATTGCTCATCCTGCAGCAGACTGGCGAGAATCAGCTGGCGCTGGCGTTCGATATCCGCCGCCTCGAAGCGAGGCTCGGCCAGCAGCTTGGCGACGGTTTCCAGGGTTGTCTTCAGGGCATCGGGTCGGCTCAGGGTGCGTGCCGAGACCCAGGCCATGTCGCGCAGGCTGTCGGTCTCGAGCTGGGCGCCGACCTGTTCCATCCGCTCCGCAATCTGCTGCGCGTTCCAGGGACCCGCGCCCTCGGCCAACAGGCTGTTGGTGAAGGCGGTCACCCCGGGCTTGTCACCGTCCCGGGCGCTGCCGGCGTCGAAGACCACGCGGATATCGAGTATCGGCAGTTCCGGAGCCTCGACGAACAACACCCTGGCCCCGTTGCCGGTATGCCAGCTTTGGATCTTCGGTCCGGCGATGGCCTGCAAGGCGCAACCCAGCAGGGTGAAGAGGCTCAGTCCGATCAGCCAGCGCTTAACCCTCATGACGACCTCCCATGCTCTGGCGGCTCACCTGCTGCTCCATCGGCAGCGGATCCAGCAAGGCCACCGAAAGGTTGTTCTCGACCAGATATTTGCTGGCCACCTGCCGGATCTGCTCCGCGGTCACTTTCTGCAGATTCTCCACATAGTCGTCAGCCAGTCGCCAGTCGAGACCGATGGTCTCCAGCTGACCGATCAGCATGGCCTGATAGAAGACCGAGTCCTTCTCATAGACTTTGGAGGCGATGATCTGGTTGCGCACCCGCTCCATCTCCCCTTCGCTCACCAGTTCGGTCTTGAAGCGCTCGATCTCCTGCAGCAGCGCCTGCTCCAGTTTGTCCATCGTCGTCTCCGGTGTCGGAACGGCGTCCATCACCAGCATGCCGGAGAGGCGCGAGAAGGCGCTGTAGCTGGCATCGGCGGAGACCGCCTGGCGACTGCCGCGAATCAGGTTGTTGCTCAGACGCGCGCTGTCGCCGCCATCCAGGATGTAGGCGAGCATCTCCAGCGCATAGGGCTCCCAGGGTTCCTCGGCGGTACCGACCACCGGCGTCTTGAAGCCCAGGATGAGATAGGGCTGACGCGCCGGCGCCCTGACGGTGAAACGCTTGATCCCCCGCTGTTGCGGCTCGGTGCGGGGTTTGGGCGCGGCCAGCTTCTCCGGCTTCAGCGGCCCGAAGTGCTTTTCGGCCAGGGCGATCACCGCCTGCGGGTCCACGTCACCCACCACCACCAGGGTGGCGTTGTTGGGTGCATACCACTTGCGGTACCACTCCTGCAGATCGCCCACCTGCAGGGCGTCGAGATCTGACATCCAGCCGATCACCGGAATGCGATAGGGGGAGGCCTCGTAGGCGCCGGCCAGAAACTGTTCATAGGTCAGGGAGGTGGGCTTGTCCTCGGTGCGCATGCGGCGCTCCTCCTTGACCACCTCGACCTCCTTCAGAAACTCCTCCGGCAGCAGCTTGAGATGGCGCATGCGGTCGGCCTCCAGTTTGAAGGAGACTTCGAGCCGGTCGCTGGAGAGGGTCTGAAAGTAGGCGGTGTAGTCCCGGCCGGTGAAGGCGTTCTCCTCACCGCCGTTGGCGGCGATGATACGCGAGAACTCGCCGGGCTCGAGGTGATCGGTGCCCTTGAACATCATGTGCTCCAGCACGTGGGAGACGCCGGTGATACCGCCGTATTCATAGCTGGAACCGACCTTGTACCAGACCTGGGAGACCACGATGGGCGCCCGCGTGTCCTGCTTCACGATCACTTTCAGGCCATTGTCCAGCCGATGCTCCACCACCTCCGCCTGGCTCTGGCCTGTCACCAGCAACAGCAGCAGGATCACACCTGTCATCACTCTTCGCATTCGAACCTTCCTTACTCTCATCGTGTTAGCGCGCTTCACCCGGCTCTGGGTGTGGGCAAGTTACTCGATAGTCGTGTAAAAACAAACCAAAAAACCTGCTTCGATAGCCGGGAAATCCAACTGCCGGAGCCGGGCCTTTCTCTATCCCGCCGTGCACCTGTAGAATACCCGCCAGCGAAGGGGGTAGCGGTTGCGCACAAGCCCCGAGCTAATACTATGAGCCTGCCGACTGTGCAGAGTTCCTGAATCACCACGGTAGTCCACTGCATGTTTGGATTTGGCAAGAAAGACAAGACCCCCAAGGAAGAGACTGGGGCGCCGGCCGAAGCGGCGCAGAAACCGGGACTTTTCGCCCGTCTGCAGGAGCGCCTGTCACGCACCCGCCACAACCTCACCGACGGCCTGGCCGATCTGATCCTGGGCCGAAAGCAGATCGACGATGAACTGCTCGAGGAGCTCGAAACCCTGCTGCTGACCGCCGATGTGGGGGTGGAAGCGACGAGCCGCATCATCCGCAACCTGACCGAGCGGGTGAAACGCAAGGAGCTCGCCGACCCCGACGCCCTGAGCCTGGCCCTCAAGCAGCAGCTGCTCGAGATCCTGCAGCAGAACGACACGCCGTTGCCGCAGCGGGAAACGGCAAAACCGCTGGTTCTGATGATGGTCGGCATCAACGGCGCCGGCAAGACCACCACCATCGGCAAGCTGGCGCGCAAGTTCCAGCTCGACGGCGAGAGCGTGATGCTGGCCGCCGGGGACACTTTCCGCGCCGCCGCCGTCGAGCAGCTGCAGACCTGGGGCGAACGCAACCGGGTTCCGGTGGTGGCCCAGCATACCGGCGCCGATGCCGCCTCGGTCTGCTTCGACGCCCTGCAGGCCGCTACCTCGCGCGGCGTCAACGTGTTGATCGCCGACACCGCCGGTCGCCTGCACACCAAGACCAACCTGATGGACGAACTGGCCAAGATCGCCCGCGTGATGAAAAAGATCGACCCCCAGGCGCCCCATGAAGTGCTACTGGTGGTCGATGCCGGTACCGGCCAGAATGCGGTCAACCAGGCGGTGCAGTTCCACCAGGCGGTGGGGCTGACCGGCATCGTCATCACCAAGCTCGACGGCACCGCCAAGGGCGGCGTAGTCTTCGCCATCGCCGACAAGGTCAAGCTGCCGATCCGTTTCATCGGCGTCGGCGAAACCATCGACGACCTGCGTGAGTTCAACCCCGAAGAATTCGTGGATGCCCTGTTTGCAACCTGAGTTTGATTGCACCTGAGAGAGCGCATTGATCCATTTCGACAACGTCAGCAAACGTTATCCCGGCGGCCACATCGGTCTGAGCAGCGTAAGTTTCCGCATCGAAGCGGAAGAGATGGTCTTTCTCACCGGCCACTCCGGCGCGGGAAAAAGCACCCTGCTGAAACTGATCGGCCTGCTGGA
>JBNLGI010000168.1:0-15842 GCA_050305975.1 Sedimenticolaceae bacterium
ACCCAATAGAATCAACAGCTTAAGTACCGAGGCTCAAGTCCTCTCCTCGGCACCAGACAAACTGACGATGCTCAGACACCAAGCCCGCCCTCACAGCGGGCTTTTTTGTTTCCGCGCCACCCCTCCCCGCGATGTCTGTTGCGACGCTAAACCCGAATCGACTTCCGGAATTCTGACGCGGTTGAATCCACAGCGCGCCATGCGAAACTGATCGCATGAACTTCATCAACAGTTACACCTCGCTTCCCGAGGAGTTTTACGCCCGGATCCGCACCGATCCCGCTCCCAGACCGGAACTGATCGTCTGGAACCAAGCATTGGCCAGGCACCTTGGCCTGGATCTCCTGAGCGACGACCAGGCGAGACTGGCGCGCATCTTCAGCGGCAGCGAGGCCCTGCCGGGCGGCAACACCATCGCCCTTGCCTATGCCGGCCATCAGTTCGGTCACTTCGTGCCGCAACTCGGCGACGGACGCGCCGCTCTGCTGGGCGAGGTCGTCAGTCCGCTGGACGGTGAGCGTTATGACATCCAGCTCAAGGGCTCGGGACAGACCCCCTTCTCCCGCCGCGGTGACGGCAAGTCCTCGCTGGGACCGGTGATCCGCGAGTATCTGCTGAGCGAGGCGATGTACCGGCTGGGAGTCCCCACCACGCGCGCCCTGGCGGCGGTCGCCACCGGCGAGACCGTGCTGCGTGAAACCGGGGAACCCGGTGGCGTGCTGACGCGAGTGGCCGCCAGCCACATCCGGGTCGGCACCTTTCAATACTTCGCCGCCCGCAATCGGCCGGAGGCCTTGGCGGAACTGACCCGCTACGCCATCGCCCGTCACTATCCCGACTGCGCCTCGGCAGCCGTGCCGGCGCTGGCCTTCTTCTCGGCAGTCGTCGAGGCCCAGGCCGGACTGGTCGCCCACTGGATGGCCCTCGGCTTCATCCATGGCGTGATGAACACCGACAACTGCGCCATCTCCGGCGAAACCCTCGACTACGGCCCCTGCGCCTTCATGGACGAGTTCCACATCGACAAGGTCTTCAGTTCCATCGATCAGTACGGTCGCTACGCCTATGGAAAGCAGGCCGGCATGGCACAGTGGAATCTGGCGCGGCTGGCCGAATGCCTGCTGATGCTGGAAGGCAAACAGCAGGACTATGAAGCGACCCTGCATGGTTTCCAAGCCACTTTTGAATCTCGCTTTTTCGAACTGATGAGCCAGAAGCTCGGCCTCATCAGCTCACAAGGGGATACCCCTGCGCTGGTCACCGCCTGGCTGCAACACCTGCAGAACCAGGGCCTCGACTACAGCCTGAGCTTCCTCCGGCTGGCGGATCGCCTGACGAGCGACACACCGCCGGTCTTCGGTGAATTCGAAAGCCGCTGGCTGCAGAGCATCGACAACCAGCCGGGCGGCCGCCAACAGGCGGCTGAACTGATGGCCAGGGTCAATCCGCGCGTGATTCCCCGCAACCACCAGGTGGCCAGGGCTATCAATGCCGCCTTCCAGGGTGATTTCAGCGTCTTCCACGAATTGCGGCGGGTACTCGCTGAGCCGTTCGCGATAGAGCCCGGGTTCGAGCACTATGCGGAGCCGCCGCTCGAGCATGAACGGGTACGGGTGACCTTCTGCGGAACCTGACATCCCCACGCCGAGCCTTTGCAATCGATGTCGGCGCTGTGGCAAGCAATGGCGGTCGGAGCCGCTGCCGGGTTTTTCGCCACGAACCGGAAATCCTTCGCTAATTTCTTCTGCTTTTTTATCAGCGGCTTGAATGAAGGGCTGCTGAATTTGCGCGACATTCTGGTATCACTGATTGCTCAAGTTCCTTGAGACACCGCCGTTACAGGACACTATCTGGCCTTCCTGAAGCAAGGCCGTCAGATTATTTCGGCCTGAGATACATAGGATTCCGTTCTCAATGAGTCAGTCCAAAAAAGCCCTTATCTGGTTGAATTTGCTCATTCTTCTCGCGGTTTTTGGTATAAGTCTGCTGATGTCTGTTCTGCTCCCGAAGCAGCTTCCGACCGGTATGAGCGCACTGCTCATCGGTCTGGCCTCCGCCGCGGCAGCCATTGCGATCGTCCACTGGCGACTGCTTCGCCCGATAGCGGGCTTCTCCAGCCACCTCAGACAGTGCGCCGAAGGCCAGGCCAGCTGTCTTCACGATCTGGAAGCCCACGAACGGAATCCGTTCGTCGGCGAGATTGCCCGCTCGACCCGACACTACATCACACACTTTCACGAGCTGGGGCGAAACCTCTCCCAGTGCGGGGGGAATATCTCCATTGCCGCGGCTGAGGTCTCCCATTTCATCGATCAGCTGAAAAGGAAGATAGAGGGCGATGTCCGGGAGATTACCGAGATTGCCGCATCAGCCAACCAGATGGCACTCACCAGCAGCCAGGCGGCCGCAAGCGCAGACGATGCTGCCGCGGCGGCGACCGAGACGCGTGATGAGAGCCATCAGGGGCTGTTGAAGGTGCAAGGCGCGATCCAACAGATTCATGGTGTGAGCGAGAGTGTGGTACAGACCTCGTCCCTGGTGGGTAAGCTGCAGGATCACTCCAACAAGATTCAAGGCATCGCCCAGGTCATCAACGGACTCGCCGATCAGACCAATCTGCTGGCGCTGAACGCCGCCATCGAGGCGGCGCGGGCGGGCGAACACGGGCGCGGTTTCTCGGTGGTGGCCGACGAGGTGAGAGGGCTTGCCAACAAGACCGCCAGTGCCACCGGCGAGATCGGCGAGATGCTTCAGGAGGTAAAGCGAGACACCGCTCAGGCCGTCACCATCATGGAGAGTCTGGTTCAGCGCATGTCGGAAATGGTGGCCTCCACGGAGCAGGTGGGCGCGGTCCTGGAGGAGATCGGTCAGTATTCCGAACAGTCAGAGTCGAAGGTGCGGCAGATCGTCGCTTCCATCAACGAATCGGCTTCCGCCACCTCGCACATCTCAAACTCTGTCGACATCGTTCGCGAAGGACTCGAAAGCAGCGAACAGGAGATTCAAACCGTCTCAAATCAGGCGCTGGAACTGTCGGACATGGGAGAGCAGATCTACGAACTGCTGGCCGGCTTGCACACGGGTACCGTGCACGATCGCATGGCCGAAATCGCACAGGGCGCTGCCGAGCAGATTCAACAGGCATTCGAGCGGGCTATCGGGGAGGGACGCATCAGCCAGTCCGACCTCTTCGACCGTCATCACAAGCCGATCGAAAACAGCCGGCCCCAGAAATACACCACCGCCTACGACCAGCTGGCCGATACCCTGCTGCCGCCGATACAGGAACCGATACTGAAGCAGCATGAGGCCATCGTCTACGCCATCGCCACCGATCCGAAGGGCTATGTGCCGACACACAACAATCGATTCTGCAAAGCACTGACCGGCGACTACGAAAAAGACCTGGTCAACAACCGCACCAAGCGTATCTTCGATGACCGCACCGGCTCGCGTTGCGGCAGCCATACCCACCCGATCCTGTTGCAGACCTACAAGCGGGACACCGGGGAGGTGATGCACGACCTCTCCGTCCCCATCTTCGTCAACGGCCAGCATTGGGGTGGCTTCCGCATCGGTTATTCGAGCAAGTGCTGAATCGACGGCCGCTCGTTGCCGGAAAACCCCTTAAGGCCGCCGCCGGGACGCCCCGCATCACCCCACGATAGCCGGCGCCGCATTCACTGCCCGCTCGTCGAGCTTGTGCAGGATCATGATCTTCTGCCATACCTTGCGGCTGAGACCGGTAGTCATGCTTTCCAGCTCGTTGACCGCCGACAGCACCACCGGGTCCTTGAAGTTCTGGGCATAGAGCGCGCCCACCTTGCCGGTCAGCGACAGCATCTCGCTGCAGTAGTCGAGATAGCGGGTCAGTTCGTAGGCCGTCATCTCCCAAGGCGGTGACGAGGCGGTGACTATCCTCTCCTTGGCATAGCGTCCCGGATCCTTGGTCAACTGATGCATATCGATGACATGGGCGATGGAGCGCAGTTCATGCAGAGCCTCGAGCGCACGCGCCCGCTTGATACGCACCTCGACCGTGATCAGGAACAGGATGGCCGCGCCGATCAGCACCAGGTCATTCATGCCCGCCTCGGTGATCTGCACCAGTTCTCCGATGGAAAAGGGGCGACTGGAAATCTCCAGCAGGGAGATACTGTAGAAGAGGCCGATCACCCCCAGCAGCACGACTACGGCCACGAGCAGACGCAGTCCGTATCTGGGACGGGCGATGCGCTGTACCCGCGCCTTGCTCTCTGTCGCCAGCAGATGCAACTCGCAGCACACTCGACTCAGACCGGAAGAGGGAAATCGCTCGTCGATGCGGTTGTTGAGGGTCTCGATGGTGGCGATGGTCCTGTCGGTATTGAGATGGCGGTACATGTTGCGCTCCACGGGTGCTTCCGGTGCGATAGACATCCCGGCATACAGTAACGAATCAGCCGGGCCTGTCAATTCACTACGTGCACAGGTTCGAGAGGCGGGGAGTTCATCTGCGAACTCCCGCGCTACAGCTGGCTCTCCACCACCACCAGCGACAGCAGCCAGGTGGTAAATCGCCGCCACCAGGATGTCTCCGGATCCTGTTCATAAGTGACAGGCCCATCACCCTCCCGGCTGTGCCAGCGAAGCGCGTCCCCATCCAACGAAAGCCGATAGGCGATGCGTTCCAGTTCCATGTCGAACGCCTCCCCCAGCTGACGTCCAAGGTCGGCATTTCTGAACAGCACGCCCATCTCGGTATTCAGACTCACCGAGCGGGGATCGAGATTGAAAGATCCTGCGAATACCTGCTGCCGGTCGATGCCAAAAACCTTGGCGTGCAAACTGCTGGTGCCGGAAGAGCCAAAGCCGGGCGATTTCTGCTTCTCTCTGGATGCAACGGGCGTCGGCTTGAATTCAAAGAGTTCCACACCCTTTCGCAGCAGATCTTTACGATAACGCATATACCCGGCATGCACGATGGAGACGTCGCTTGCCGCCAGCGCGTTGGTCAATATACGTACCCGCACACCCCGCGCCGTCAGCTCGCCGAAATAGTCGACCAACCCATTGCCGGGAACGAAATAGGGCGAGACGACAATGAGCTCCTGCCGGGTCCGATCGACGATGGTTTGCAAGCGCGGACCCACATGGGTGGAGGCATCCACCTCGACCGCCTCGACCTTTTCGGGCGCGTCGTATATCAGCTCTGCGTCGCCCCAGGAAAAAACCAGATCGCCCCTCTGGATCCTCCGGCTCAGGTCCGTATTCTTCAGGGCCTGCACGTACTCGCTGTCGGCTTCCCGCTCGAGGAAGTCTTGCAGACGGAGTCTGAGAACGTCGAGTGAATCGGCCACGATCCCACCAGCGGAGAATGCCGTCGCGGGTAACGCCCATTCGCTGTTCCAATAGCGATCGAAAGCCTGCGATACGGCCTCCACGACGGGTCCCACGCCGAGGACATCCAGGTCGGTAAAAACGGTCTCGCCCACGGCATCGAAATACTCGTTGCCGATGTTGCGTCCACCCACGATGGTGGCCTGATTGTCGGAGGTGAGGGACTTGTTGTGCATGCGTCGGTTGACGCGCCGCAGCCCGCTGACGAAATCGAGAGCGCGTAGCTTGCGGTAGTTGAAGGGGTTGAAGAGACGGATCTCGATATCGGGATGGCTGTCGAGTGCCTGGATCGCCGAATCCTTGCCGGCCGTATCCAGGTCGTCCAGCAGCAGACGCACGCGCACACCCCGGTCGGCGGCGGCGAGAATCCGCTGCATCAGGATCAGCCCCGTCTCGTCGGCATGCCAGATGTAGTACTGCACATCGAGACTCCGGTCCGCCGCTTCGATCAGCGCGATACGCGCCAGAAGGGCATCCAATCCGCTATTCAGCGGGTAGAAGCCGGAGTACCCGGCATTTCCCGCAAGCTCCGGAGAGACGGCCAGTCCCAGACGTGTACCCTGGGTATCCGTGATCGCATGACTGGGGATTCGGGTTACATGTTCAGGCAAGGTGCTGCACCCCGCGGTGACCGACAAAGCAAGGCAAAACATAAACAGGCGCAAACCGCCCGGATGCGCGGTGCGGCAACACAGATTCACCCCCAAGTTTGCGACTGACTACATGATTTTGGGCAGATTGTCTGAAATGCAGAGTTTTTCATGGAAATTTCCAGACAACACACAAAGGGGCATCACTGTCACTTCGTAAAATTTAACGATAAAGTTAACAGAATAACCATTAGAAAAATCCAGCAACAGGACTGCCCTACCCGGAGAGAAAACGATGAAGAGGTCTCTGCCCGCCCTCATGGGTGCATTCGCCATCTGCCTGACGCTTCTCGCCTGCAGTGAGCCGCCAGCTCTCCAACAGGTGGAGGTCATCCGCCCGGTCAAGAGCTTCCTCATCGAAACCACCACCGGCAGCGGCATCCGCACCTTCCCCGCACGCATCGATGCCGGACGCAGGGCGGAGCTCTCCTTCCGCGTCTCGGGCATGCTCAAGCAACTGCCGGTCAAGGAGGGCGACCGGGTGGAGGCCGGGCAGCTGGTGGCCAGCCTCGATCCGAAGGATCTGCAGCTGGTCGTCAACGACCGCAAGGCGCGTTTCGACAAGGCCGAGCGCAACTTCGCCCGCGCCAAGGAGCTGATCAAGCAGGGCAATATCTCAAAGATGGACTACGACAAGCTGGAGGCGGAGTTCAAGAGCGCGGAGGCCGCCCTGCAGTCAGCGCAGCAGGATCTCGCCTACACCCGGCTGACCGCTCCCTTCAGCGGTTTCATCGCCAAGCGCCATATCGAGACCTTCGAGGAGGTGCAGGCGAAACAGACCATCGTCGACCTGCAGGACATCTCCGAACTGGAGGTCAAGTTCGACGTGCCGGAGAGCCTGCTGCGGGGCCTCAAGACCGAGCGCGACGGCAGCACCAAGGACAAAGTGGCGGTCTCCGCCTCCTTCGAGGGACTTCCCGGCGAAAGCTTCCCGCTGAGCTTCCGCGAGATCGCCACCCGGGCCGACGAGCGGACCCAGACCTTCCAGGCCACCTACGTCATGCCGGAATTGCAGAGCGCCACCATCCTGCCGGGCATGACCGCCAGCGTCACGGTCGACATCAGCCGCTTCGACAGCGGCGATCTACCGCACACCGTCCCCGCCAGCGCCATCGTCGGCGACTACAAGCTCGATCCCCAGGCCTGGGTCATCGATGAAACAGCGATGACGGTCAAGGCCCGCAGCGTGAAGGTCGGACGTCTGCTCGGCGAACAGATCGAGGTGCTCGAGGGGTTACAGGCGGGCGATCGCATCGTCACCGCAGGCACCCCGTTTCTGGTCGAAGGCATGAAGGTGAGACTGATGCCCGAGCATGAACAGGCGATGCAGCGCAGCGATGATCTGAAATACCAATAATCCACCAACAACAATAAAAACAGAGGGATGCGCATGAACATCGGGGAATACTCCGTCAGGACACCGGTCATCTCCTGGCTGCTGGTCATCATCCTGGTGGGCGGCGGCCTGCTGAGCTTCGACAAGATGGGCAAGCTGGAGGATCCCGCCTTCACCATCAAGAGCGCCAAGGTCATCACCCTCTATCCCGGCGCCTCGGCCACTGAGGTGCAGGACGAGGTCACCTACCATATCGAGGACGCCATCCAGCGACTGGAACAGGTCGAGCGCATTAACATGTCGATCTCCCGCCCCGGCATGTCGGACATCGCCATCGAGTTCAAGGACAAGTACCGGGCCGACGATTTCCCCAACATCTACGACGAACTGCGGCGCAAGATCGCCGACATGAAAGGCAAACTGCCTCCGGGCGCCATGGAGCCGATGGTGATCGACGATTTCGGCGACGTCTACGGCGTCTACCTGGCGCTCACCGGCCAGGGCTACACCTGGCGCGACCTGTGGGACTTCGCCGATTTCCTCAAGCGGGAACTGGTGTTGGTGCCGGGGGTGCGCAAGGTCTCGATCGGCGGCACGCAGGGAGAGGTGGTCTACGTCGATATCTCCCGCGCCCGATTGGGAGAGCTGGGCATCGCGCCCGGCGCCATCGCGCAACTGCTGCAGTCGCAGAACGCGGTGGTTACCGCCGGCCATGGCAACGTCGACCGGGAGCGGCTGCGCATCGTGCCCACCGGCGAGCAGCAGTCGGTTGGGGAGATCGGCGATCTGCTGGTCGCCTCGGACGAGAAGAAGCTGATCTTTCTGAAAGATATCGCCGACATCACTCGGGCCTACGAGGAGGTGCCGGGACAGATGTATTACCTCGACGGCAAACCGGCCCTGACCCTGGGCATCTCCATGCAGTCGGGCCAGAACGTGGTGGCCGTCGGCCGCCTGCTGGAGCAGCGGGTGCTGGAGCTGCGGGGGGAGATCCCGCTCGGCATGCAGATCAAGCAGATCTACAACCAGCCGGCGGAGGTGGAGAAGTCGGTCGGCGGCTTCCTGGTCAGCGTGGGGCAGGCGGTGGCCATCGTCATCGTGGTGCTGCTCGCTTTCATGGGGCTGCGCACCGGCCTCATCATCGGCGCCGTATTGCTGATCACGGTGGCCGGCACCCTGCTGCTGATGTATCTCGACGGCATCGAGCTGCAGCGCATCTCGCTCGGCGCCCTGGTCATCGCCCTGGGCATGCTGGTGGACAACGCCATCGTCGTGGCCGAGGGCATGCTGGTGCGTATGCAGTCGGGCATGCCGGCGGAGGACGCCGCCCGCGAGACCGTGGGCAAGACCATCTGGGCCCTGCTTGGCGGCACCGTCATCGGCATCCTCGCCTTCTCCGCCATCGGTCTCTCCCAGGACAGCACAGGCGAGTTCGCCAACTCCCTGTTCTGGGTCATTCTCTACTCCCTGCTGCTCTCCTGGGTGACGGCGATCAGCACCACCCACCTGCTCTGCGCGCTGCTGCTGCAACCCGGCGCCAGCGAGGGCGGCGCCGCCGAAGACCCCTACGGCAAGGGCGTCTTCAAACTGTTTCGCGGCATCGTCGACCGCGCCGTGCGCCTGCGCTGGCTCACGGTGGCGGTGGTGGCGGGCCTGTTCCTGCTGGCGCTGGTCGGCTTCGGCAGCGTCAAACAAGCCTTCTTTCCGGAGTCGAACACACCGATGTTCTTCGTCGACGTCTGGGAGATCGAGGGTACCGACATCCGCGCCACCCGCGAGGACACCCTGCGCATCAACGAGTTCCTGTTGCAGCAGGAGGGGGTGACCCAGACCGCCATCAGCATCGGCGGCCCGCACCAGCGCTTCACCCTGGTCTACGATCCGCGGGAGGTGTCGCCGGTCTACAGCCAGATCATCGTGCAGACCGACAGCCGCGAGCGCATCGCCGAGATCTGGGACAAGGTCGACCGCCATATGCAGGAGCGCTACCCCTGGACCGATCCCATCATCAAGTCCCTGCGCATCGGCCCCGGCCGCGACAGCAAGATCGAGGCCCGCTTCCACGGCCCCGACCCGGCCGTGCTGCGCCAGCTCTCGGAACAGGCCCAGGCGATCATGCGCGCCGACGCCGAGGCCAAGGATATCCGCGACGACTGGCGCCAGCCGGTGAAGCTGATCCGACCGGTCTTCAACGAGCAGGTGGGACGGCAACTGGGCATCAGTCGCGAAGACCTGGCCGCGGCCTTGCAGTATGCCTTCGACGGCACTCCGGTGGGTCGCTTCCGCGACGGCATCCGGGTGCTGCCCATCTACATGCGGGCGCCGGAGGATGAGCGTGGCGACGTGGGCAATCTGCGCGACATCGTGATCTGGAGCCCGGTACTGAAACAGTCGGTGCCCGCAGCCCAGGTGATCAGCCGCTTCGAGACGGTGTTCGAGAACCCCCTGCTGCGTTCGCGCAACCGCATCCGGACCATCATCGCCTCCTGCAACCCGACCGGGGAGCTGGCCACGCCGCTGTTCAACCGGCTCAAACCGCAGATCGAGGCGATCGGGCTGCCGCCGGGCTACAGCTTCAGCTGGGGCGGCGAGTACGAGGATTCGAAGAACGCCCAGGCCGGCCTGGCCTCATCCCTGCCCTTCGGTTTCCTGCTCATGATCCTGGTCAGCATCCTGCTCTTCGGCAAGCTGCGTCAGCCGCTGATCATCTGGCTCACGGTGCCGCTGGCGATCATCGGCATCACCGCCGGCCTGCTCGGCTTCAACGGCGCCTTCGACTTCATGTCCCTGCTCGGCGCCCTGTCGCTGATCGGCCTGCTGATCAAGAACGCCATCGTGCTGATCGACGAGATCGATCAGCAGATCGCCGACGGCAAGGCCGCCTATCCGGCGATTCTCGACTCCACGGTCAGCCGCCTGCGGCCGGTGGTGCTGGCGGCGGCCACCACCATCCTGGGACTGATTCCCCTGCTGCAGGATGTCTTCTTCGTCAACATGTCGCTGACCATCATGGCCGGACTGGGCTTCGCCACCCTGCTCACCCTGCTCTTCGTGCCGACCCTCTACGCCATCCTGTTCAGGATCAAAGCGACAGAGTGAAAAACAGCGAACTCGGGACACGCCATGGAGCGGCCGCCTCTCCCGAGTAAGAAAGAGCTGATTGACAAATAGTCAGATGGCAGCGCTCTCGCCCCTATTGGACAATGTAGGAAAATGACTACAGACAACATTGAAAAACTCTGTCAGCCTACCTGTATAGGGAATTTTGACGATTCGACTGGGATGCACATGGCTCAAGCTGGGCAATCATTATGTCAACGCCAACACGCTTCGAGCGTGATTACGCCCCCTTCACTGCGGAGATGAATCAGCCCCGTAAAACGATAGCCACGCTGCCGCAAACGGCATTGGGGCTAATCAAGGGCAGAATACACTCGCGGCATGCCTATTTCATAACGAAGGATTCGGCTTGCTTATCTCTTACAGGATTTCCCGTTTTCTTCAGGCCATACCCATCTGACCGTATGCCAATTGCGTGTCCAACATGACGGGATAAGCGTCAACGTGACCAATCCAGCAAGATCTCCATCCTTGTACGAGCGCCTACCCAACGGTGGCCAACCCTGGCGAGGCCTCCTCCCGCAGCGGACACCCTCCTCGCTGACAATACAACACAGACGTTACGCACACAGTCGGAAAATTGGTTTTGTACTTGTAACACTCGTCAACAGGCACCTTTCTCACGAGGTTATTCTGCAGGAGAGACACCATGAATATTGAACAGATTCCAGTCCCAACAACACTGCTCTCTGAATTTCAGTATTACCCTGACGAGGTGCACACATCCAGAGAAATGATACTGTATGCACTTCGGCGCGCCGGAGAACTGCCCTACTACAAATTGCTGCTGCTGACTGGTTTGGATATTTCGCTTCTAAATAATGAGCTAGAGCAGCTCATAGCCGACAATAAGATTTTCGTCACCCGGCATGGCGGCGATGCCGATTGCTTTGCCAACTCTTTCTCATCCAGCTCATTCCGTTTGAATCGAAATAATTAATCCGGAAGTTTTCTATTGTTAGTTAGTGGTAAATGGCGCGATGGAGTACCATGTTTCCTTAACCGCGATACTGATCCTGGCAATACTCACCGCTTTAACCGCCAAGCACAATTTACTGACCATTCCATGGATACAGGTTCTTAGGAACCCCGACTATTTTGGCGGCTGGAAGGAGATACGGCGTGGAAGCCTATATCTTGTTTCATGGAGCGTCTCATCACTGCTCATCGCTTTCGTCATCACCTACATTTTAATGAATTCCACCGAATTCGTTAGATTACTCTATAAATATGTAGGGTATGACAATCCGTCCGCAGGAACTCCCGGCCTGATAACAATCACATTTATCAATATCGCTTTCTATCTCTATCTAGTGAACAAAACGAAGCATGTTCTGAGAAAAGAGGCAAAAGCACCACCCCCCTCGGATATCGAGTCAGCCGAACACCAATCTGAGCCGGATGAAAGCGACGAATCGACTTCGAACCGAATTCAGTTTATCCCCTTTATCCTTCGCAAATCCTATTATCTGATGCCGAGCCTGCTGGCCCATATCTATCGTTTCTTCTATTTCGAATCGAGTCATCTGGTAGTTGGCGCCGCAAGAATGATGTTCGATGACTACGACAAGGACATCATTCTGAACTTCTTCGAAAGCCACACTAAAAGGTCAAAGCGCTCGTACATCGCGAAATTATCGGCATCTTTGCAGGAAAAAAATCTGGAAGACTATGGTCGCGCGCTGGCGTTGCTAGTGGCAAAAATTGAACTGAAAGGTTACTACTCCACTAAAAAATATATCGATAATTTTATCGACATGTTGTGCAGCGATCATCACACCCGCAAGGACCTAAGGCAATTCGACCGAGCATTCGCCAAGACCCCAATTCATTTGGAGTTCAGCAAAGGCGGCAACAGCTATACCGGAGCAATCGTACAATACTCGTTGGATCTGGGCGGACTGTATATAGAGACACAAATCCCGATAAACAAGAACTGCAAAGTAGTGCTTGCCATGAATGGCGAAGCCATAGAGGCAACCGTTCGAAATACCAAGCCGCTTATTTGCTGCCCCCACAGGCGTGTCATCCGGGGCCGAGGCCTTCTGATCGATTCCGAGGATCACAAGCGCGTTCTCAGGAACCATCTAGGTCAAGCACTGGCGATTACGGGGCCCTGATTCAAAAGTGCATAGAGTGCGGCAAACCGTACCCTACGCATCGTCTCAATCGGTAGGCTGCGGCTTGCCGCACCAAAACAGTCGGGGCGACCTGCGACCCGCTCTCTCACTCCTGCAGATCCCGCCGCTTCTGCGCGAACTCATCCCGCTCGATTTCGCCTCGCGCATATCGGTCTTCGAGAATCTCCAGCGGCGATTTGCGTCGCTCGCTGGTGCTGTCACGACCCGAGAACAGTGCGACACCGCCCACCAGCAGCAGAATCAGAACAATCCAGAATATGCCCATACCGAACCCCGGAATGCCGAAACCATAACCCATCATCACGCTTCTCCCGGTAAATCCAACCACCCTGCCCCGGCCCTCCCTGGCCGGGATCCGATGACCTTCCGCCATCAGGTTTCAACGCAAGGCACACGGCCAGCCGGTGTAAGTGTCAGCCGTGGCCCGTTGCTGCGGCGTCAATACCTTGTAGAGATCCTGGCGCGCCGCGCTCACCTGCTGCAGCTGATCCAGACCCTCCTGATGAAAAGTCAGTCGCTGATCCGGACTCACGAAACCGCCGGTGAACATCTGCTGGCGATGCGTCTGCATCAGATCGGCACGCGCCTTCACGGCGTCGGCGTACCGGTTCCAGGCGGGTTCCTGATCACTGGTGATGGCGAGCGCCTGCTTCAGATCGGTGAGCTGCTGGTCGCCAAACACCGTGCCGTAGCCTCCCATCATCATGCCGCGTCCCATGCCGGGTCCGTAGTATCCGCCGGGACCACCCATCATGCCGTGGTGACTACCCCAGCCCGGACCGTAACCGGGGCCGTATCCGTGTGCGAATGCGACACCGCCGGCACCGATAATCAGTACGGCGGCGCCAACCAGTGTCAATGTGCGCTTAGTGGACTTGTTCATGGCAGACTCCTGATTTGTGTTACCTTTCAAGACATCCTTGTTTCTCTCTTCCTGATCTTATGAGACACCCGTTGTGTATTTGGCCGGTGTCTGAAAGGAGCCTTTTTGTAAGCCTGTGTAACCGCACCCGGCACGGGACATAACGATTTACAATCCCGCGCCACGGGATGCGTGTATGAGGATAGAGTTATAGTCATGAACGTACCGCAGGATCATATCCTGGTCGTCGACGACGACCCCGAGATCCGCCACCTGCTGCAGACCTACCTGGAGAAAAACGGCTACAGGGTCAGCACGGCGGCGGAGGGCGGCGGCATGTGGCAGATGCTGGAACGCGGCCGTGTCGATCTCATCGTACTCGACCTGATGTTGCCCGGGGTCGACGGCATGGAGCTCTGCCGGACCCTGCGCGCGCGCTCAAAGATACCGGTCATCATGCTGACGGCGCGGGGCGACGAGATGGACCGCATCCTCGGGCTGGAGATGGGCGCCGACGACTATCTGGCCAAACCCTTCAGCGCCCGGGAACTGCTGGCCCGCATCAAGGTGATCCTGCGGCGGGTGCGCGACATGCCGTTCGATCCCCTGGCTGACACCCCGGAGAAGCTCGCCTTCTCCGGCTGGACGCTGGACACCCGCACCCAGCACCTGCACTCGCCCGACGCTCTGGTGGTGCCGCTCAGCAGCGCTGAATACCGGCTGCTGCACGTGCTGCTGACCCACCCCAACCGGGCGCTGACGCGGGACCAGCTGCTCGATCTGACCCAGGGCCGGGAGAGCGGCCCCTACGACCGCAGCATCGATGTGTTGATCGGACGCCTGCGCAAGCACCTGGGGGACGACGCCAAACAGCCGTCCCTGATCAAGACCGTACGCGGCCGCGGCTACCTGCTGGCCAGCAAGGTCACACCGACCCTTTGAGGGAGAGCGATCCGAATGCGCCTGTTGCCCAAATCCCTGTTCGGCCGCCTGGTTCTGGTGTTGTTGTCGGGGTTGGTGCTGGCGCAGCTGCTCACCGCCTTCATCCTGCTGCGCGACAGGGGGCAGGTGCTCTACGAGGCGGTGCGGCAGAACCTGATCCTGCGCACCGCGGGCATTGTCCGCCTGCTCGACACGCTGACGCCGGCAGAACGGCAACGACTGCTGCCCCTGCTCTCGGGGCCCGAGTTGCAGATCGCGCTATCGCCCCAGGCGCTGCCGTCCGAAGACGCCGAGACCGACTCCCGACTCGCCGCCGACGTGGTGAGACTCCAGCTCCAGTCGCGCATTCCGGAGCGGAGAGAGATCCGGGTCTCGGTGGAGGGATCGGTGATGCCCTCGACCATGCAGGGCATGCATCGGCGCATGATGGGCGGACCACCCATGTCCGGCCCCTGGGCCTACGCGCGTGGCGTGCATGCCATGGCCCGGTATTTCCGCATTCAGATCGAGCTGGCGGATGGCACCTGGGTGCGTTTCGAACGCGGTCTCCCGGAGGAGATGTTCGACTGGCCCGTGACGCTGCTGATCGCGCTCAGCGTGCTGCTGCTGAGCGTGATTCTGCTCTCGCTCTTCGGCGTCCACTCCATCGTCCGCCCTCTGCGGGAGCTGCGGCAGGCCGCCGAGGGTCTGGGCAAGGATATCCACCAGCCGCCGCTGGAGCTGACAGGACCATCGGAGGTCAGGGAGACGGCGCGCGCCTTCAACACCATGCAGCAGCGATTGAAAAACTATATCGAGGACCGGGCCGGAATTCTCGCCGCCGTCTCACACGATCTCAAGACGCCGTTGACGCGCATTCGCCTGCGCACGGAGCTGATGGACGACGACGAGCTGCGCGAAAAGACCCAGAAGGATCTCGACGATATGGAGACCATGGTCACGGCCACCCTCGATTTCATGCGCGGCACCGAAACGGGAGAAGCCAGCCAGCGTATCGATCTGATGGCCCTGCTGGAAAGTGTGCAGCAGGATGCGCAAGAGGCCGGCAAGCCGGTGTCGATCGAAGGGCGGATCGTCTCGCCCTACACCGGGAAACCCCTGGCGCTGAAACGCTGTCTCGTCAACCTGGTGGAGAATGCGGTCCGCTACGGCGAAAGTTGTGAAATCACCGTCGAGGAGCGAGAGCGCGATGTGGTGATCGCTATCTGCGACCGGGGTCCGGGAATTCACGAAACCATGTTGGAGAAGGTCTTCGACCCCTTCGTTCGCGTAGAGAGTTCCCGTGCCCAACATACCGGCGGCAGCGGCCTGGGCCTCGGCATCGCCCGCAATATCGCCCGCGCCCATGGCGGTGACCTGACACTGTCCAATCGCCCCGAAGGCGGGTTATGCGCCAGGCTGCTGCTCCCGAA
>JBNLGI010000169.1:0-6553 GCA_050305975.1 Sedimenticolaceae bacterium
AAGCCGCACCCTATAGAGTAGGCTCAAGCGTAGGGTGCGGCTTGCCGCACCAATGACCTATAAACATTTGCGTTCATTCACGGACTGAATACGAATCAATGCCCATAGAGCAATAACCCCTCCGCATGCTCCAGATGCTGAGGCGTGCCGGCCAGCACCAGCACGTCGCCCGCCTGCAGACGGGTCTCCGGGCCCGGTGACTCGCCGCGGATACCACCGCGCCGCACCGCGGTGATGCTCACCTCCCAGTCCCACAGGTGCAGCTGCTCGATGGTGTGGTCGACGGCGAAAGCGTGTTCCGGCAGGGTCACGGTATGCAGCCGCTCCTGGTAGGCGTCGGCGTGTTCGATGTCCGTCGACTCCTCGCCGTGGAAGAAGTCGCGCAGCAGCTTGTAGTGGTTCTGGCGGATCTCACGCATGATCTTGAAGATGCGAGAACCGGGCACCTTCAGCAGCAACAGCAGCTGACCGCCCATCATCAGGCTCGCTTCCACCGCCTCGGGCATCACCTCGGCGGCTCCGGCGCGCTCCAGTTCCTCCAGATGGCTGTCGTCCTTGGTGCGCACCAGCACCGGTAGCTCCGGCACCTCTTCTTTGACGTGGGTCAGGATCTTCATCGCGCTGGGGTGGTCCTCGAAGGTCAACACCACCGCGCTGGCGCGCTCGAGTCCGGCGGCCTGCAGGATCTCATGACGCACCGCATCGCCGAAGTGAACCGGCTCGCCGGCTTCGTGGGCCTCGCGCACCACGCCGGGATCGAGATCGAGCGCCACATAGGGGAAGCCCTCCTGGGCCAGCAGCCGGCCTATGTTCTGGCCGATACGGCCGTAGCCGCAGAGGATGACGTGGCGCTCCATCGCCCGGGTTTCCGCCTCGATCTCGCGGATGCCGACGCCGGGTCCACCGCTGCCGCGCAGGTGGCAGAAGGTCTGGGACAGGCGCTGGTTGTAGCGGATCAGAAAGGGGGAGCAGGCCATGCTGATGATGATGGCGGCAAACAGTAATTGACTCGCCGCCACCGGCAACAGGGCGTGTCCCAGCGACAGGTCCAGCAGCACGAAACCGAACTCGCCACCCTGGGCCAGCAGCAGGCCGCTGCGGAAGGCGGTGGTGGTGGAGCGGCCGCTGAGGCGGACCAGCAGCAGGATCACCATAGCCTTGAACAGAATCAGGCCGAGGGAGAGCAGCAGCACCCAGTGCAGGATCGGCAGCAGGGAGAGCAGATCGACCCGCATGCCGACGGTGACGAAGAAGAGGCCGAGGAAGACGTCCTGGAAGGGACGGATATCGGCCTCGATCTGGTGCCGGTACTCGGTCTCGCCCAGCATCATGCCGGCGAGGAAGGCGCCCAGGGCCAGCGACAGTCCGGCTTCATGGGTGAGCCAGGCGGCGGTGAGGGAGACCAGTAGCACGGTGAGGGTGAAGAGCTCGGCGGAGCGGGCACGGGCGATCTCGTGAAACAGCGGGCGCAGCAGCCAGTGGCCGATAGCCATGATGGCGACGAAGACCAGCGCCGCCTTCACCACCGCCAGAGCCAGCGGCAGCAGCAGGCCGGATCCGCTGTCGCCGGCGAGGAGCGGAATCACCACCAGCAGCGGGATCACCGCCAGATCCTGAAACAGCAGGATGCTGACGCCGAGTCGTCCATGCTCCGAGTTGAGCTCCACCTGCTCCGAAAGCTGCTTGATGACGATGGCGGTGGAGGAGAGGGCGAGGATGGCGCCGGCGATCAATGCCGCCTCGGGCGTCAGCCCCAGCAGCCAGGCCAGCAGGGCGATGACTGTGGCCGTGATCACCACCTGGCTGCCGCCAAGGCCGAACACGCTCACCTTCATGGCGATCATCTGCGGCAGGGAGAACTCCAGGCCGATCATGAACAGCAGGAAGACCACGCCGAACTCGGCGAGAAAGCGGGTGTCCTCGTTGGAGGCGACCAGGCCTGAGCCGTAAGGGCCGACCAGGATGCCGACGATCAGATAGCCGAGGATCGGCGGCAGTTGGAGACGCCGGAAGAGGGTCACCGTCAGCACCGCCACACCGAGCAGCAGCAGAATGATCTGGAGGGTATGGATGTTCATCGACGACGGTTCCCGATACGCATGGAATCCATGGCAGTCTGCGCAAAATCGCTGGAGAAATCCATGACAGTCCCCGTTCGTTCGCTTTCAGGGATTTTCGCGGATCTCGAAATTGCTTCGAAGGCAACAATTTACATGGGGAATTGGCGAATGAAGTGATAAAATAACGCATCTACAGCAAACAAAGACAACACAAGACGTGGCCAGAAAAAGCAAGCGGCGATCCGCTCCCAAGGATCCCTACCACGCCCGCGAGGCGAAAAAATACGACAATCCCATCCCCAGTCGCGAATTCATCATGCAGGCGCTCGAAGAGCGGGGCGTGCCGATGGACTTCAACGGCATCGCCCAGCTGCTGGAGCTCGACGACGAAGGACAGCTGGAGGCGCTGCGTCGCCGGCTGCTGGCCATGGAGCGCGACGGTCAGCTGGTGCGCAACCGCAAGGACAACTACTGTCTGGTCAACAAGCGCGACCTGATCGTCGGCCGGGTCATCGGTCATCCCGACGGCTTCGGCTTCCTCAAACCCGACGATGGCGGCGACGACCTCTACCTCTCGTTCAAGGAGATGCGCTGCCTGCTGCACGACGACCGTGCGGTGGTGCGGGTTACCGGCATGGACCGGCGCAACCGGCTCGAGGGCGCGGTGGTGGAGGTGCTGGAGCGCAATACCCACACGGTGGTGGGCAAGCTCTACCAGGAGAGCGGCGTCGGTTTCGTGGTGCCGGACTCCAAGCGTCTGAGCAAGGACATCGTGATCCCCAGCAGCGAGATCGGCGAGGCGCGCAAGGGGCAGATGGTGGTGGCGGAGATCATCGACCAGCCCACCAAGCGCACCCCGCCTATCGGACGCATCGTCGAGATCCTCGGCGACCACATGGGTCCGGGGATGGAGACCGACATCGCCATCCGCACCCACAACATCCGCAACGCCTGGCCCGAGGAGGTCGAGCGGCAGGCCGCCGTGCTGGTGCCCGAGGTCATGGAGGCCGACAAGCAGGGGCGCGTCGATCTGCGGCATCTGCCGCTGGTGACCATCGACGGCGCTGACTCGCGGGACTTCGACGATGCGGTCTTCTGCGAACCGAAACCCAAAGGCTGGCGTCTGCTGGTCGCCATCGCCGACGTTTCCCATTATGTGCAGCCGGGCTCGGCCCTGGATCAGGAGGCGCGGGCGCGGGGCAACTCGGTCTACTTCCCCGACCGAGTTATCCCGATGCTGCCGGAGGTGCTCTCCAACGGGCTCTGCTCTATCAACCCAGAGGTGGATCGGCTGTGCATGACCTGCGAGCTCTACATCGACCAGACGGGCGCGGTCAAACGCTCGAAATTCTTCCCTGCCGTGATGCGCTCCCATGCCCGGCTGATCTACGATGACGTGGCGGCCCTGCTGCAGGGCGACGCCAAACTGCGCAAGCAGTACAAAAAGCTGGTGCCCCATCTGCAGCACCTGCATGACCTGTTCAAGGCGCTGCAGTCGCAGCGGGCGCAACGGGGCGCCATCGACTTCGACACCACCGAGACCCACATCGAGTTCAACGCCCAGCAGCGGGTGGAGCGTATCGTGCCGGTGGAACGCAACGACGCCCACCGCCTGATCGAGGAGTGCATGCTGGCGGCCAACGTGGCGACGGCCAAGTTCCTGCTGCGTAAGAAACAGCCCGCGCTCTATCGCATTCACGAAGGGCCGGCCGAGGAGAAGCTGACCGATCTCAGGGAGTTCCTCGGCGAACTCGGTTTGAGTCTCTCCGGAGGCAAGAAACCGCAGGCGGGCGACTACGCCCAGCTGTTGGAGCAGATCAGCGATCGGCCCGACCGGCATCTGATTCAGACCGTGCTGCTGCGCTCGCTCTCGCAGGCGGTCTACAGCTCCGACAACGTGGGCCACTTTGGACTCTCCTATCAGGCCTACACCCACTTCACCTCGCCCATCCGCCGCTATCCCGACCTGATCGTGCACCGGGCCCTGAAGCACATCATCGACGGCGGCAGCGCCGACGACTTCGACTACACCAAGGCGGATCTGCAGGGATTGGGCGAGCACTGCTCCAGCACCGAGCGCAAGGCCGACGAGGCGACCCGGGACGCCCTCGACTGGCTCAAGTGCGAGTACATGCTGGACAAGGTGGGGGAGACCTTCAACGGCATCATCACCAGCGTCAACTCCTTTGGCGTCTTCGTCGAACTGGAGGAGATCTATGTCGATGGACTGGTCCATATCACCGCCCTCGACAACGACTACTATCACTACGATCCGGTCGGCCATCGTCTGACCGGGGAGCGTACGGGCAAGGTGCTCAGACTTGGCGATCCGCTCACCATCAAGGTGGCCAACGTCAACCTGGACGACCGCAAGATCGATTTTCTGCCGGCCGGGGAGATCGGGGGCGAGCGTAAGCGCAGACGCTCACGCAAGTCGGGCAACAAGCCGGCGCCGGAAAAGGCTGGGAAGAGCGGCAAGGGCGCCGCGGCGCCGAAAAAGAAGCGGCGTCGCAGCCGCGCCAAATCGACGGCATGACCGCGCCGGAGCAGGAGTGGATCTTCGGGCTACATGCGGTACGCAGCGCCCTGCAGCGGCCGCAACGGGTGAGCGAAGTGTTGCTGGACCGGGGGCGCCAGGACCGGCGCGCGCATGAGATCGCGAATCTGGCCGCAGAGACGGGCGTCAAACTGCGCCAGGTCGGCGTCGACGAGCTGGACCAGCTCGCCGGAGGCGGACGTCACCAGGGCGTGGTGGCCTGCCTGCGTCCGCAGCAGACCCAGGACGAGCCCTATCTGAAGGCCCTGTTGAAACGCCTCGACGAACCGCCGTTCCTGCTGGTGCTGGACGAGGTTCAGGATCCCCACAACCTTGGCGCCTGCCTGCGCACGGCCGAGGGGGCGGGGGTGCACGCCGTGATCACGCCGCGGGACCGCTCCGCGGGGCTGAACGCGACGGTTAGAAAGGTCGCCAGCGGGGCTGCCGAAACCCTGCCGTTCGTTCAGGTAACCAATCTGGCGCGCACCCTGAAGTGGCTGAAGCAGGAGGGGGTCTGGTTGATCGGTACCGCGGGCGAGTCCGAGAATCTCCTCTATGATTGTGATATGAAGGGCTCCCTGGCGATCGTCATGGGAGGGGAGGGCAAGGGTCTGCGCCGGCTCACGCGGGAGCAGTGCGACCTTCTGATAAGGTTGCCAATGGCCGGAACTGTGGAAAGCCTCAATGTTTCCGTGGCCGCAGGTGTGACACTCTATGAGGCAGTCAGGCAAAGATCCGGCAGCTGAATCTTTGCTCCGCCGGTGAATTCGAGATAACTGAGGTAAGAAGAAGATGTTGAAACGACAGATCGCAGTGCTGCTGATCGCGGGACTGGCAGCCGGTGCAGCGCAGGCGGACGCCGTATTGGGTCTGACCATGAGCGTCGACGCCTGGGACATGGACTCCTCGGGCTCCCTGGCCGACAGCAGCGACCTGCAGAGTTTCGACCACGGTTCGGAAACGCCCGCCGCTTTCTCCTTCGCCCTGGAACATCCGGTCCCCCTGATCCCCAATTTCCGCTTGCGCTTCGCCGATATGTCGAGCAGCGGGCGGACCGATATCCATCGCACCTTCAACTTCGGAGGCGTCAGCTATCCCGCCAACACCAGCCTGGGGACCGAATTCAACCTGCAGAGCAGTGACTTCATCTTCTACTACGAACTGCTCGACAACGATGCCATCAGCTTCGATCTTGGCTTGAACGGCAAATACCTGGATGGCGACGTGCTGGTCAGCGACGGCGCCAATCACGCCAAAGAGACCTTCAAAGGCGTGGTGCCCATGCTCTACGGCGCGGTCGAGGTCGGTATCCCCATGACCCGCTTCTCCGTCTTTGGCGACTTCAATGTGCTGAGTGTGGGCGATCATACTCTGCGTGACTATCAGGCGGGCGCCGCCTACACCCTGATCGACAACATGGCGGTCGATTTCAGCGTGCGTGGCGGCTACCGGCGATTCGACTTGGAGTTGGACGATCTCGACGGTATCTACGCCGACTGGAGCTTCGACGGCCTGTTTCTGGGTATCGAGGCAGACTTCTGAGACCAGTTCACCCGCATAAGCGGGAGTTTCCGCCCACTTTTCATACCATTGCGCCCATCCGTCCGGATGTGCCGAGCGTGTTATCCCAAGTTGCGAACAACCCATTGGTTCGGTAGAATTCGCGCTCCCTGGTGCCCCGAAGGGGCGCCACTCCTTGCCTTACCGCCGTTGCGGGAGGCTGCCTAAACCGAAAGGAGAGACAATGAGGCACTATGAAGTCGTGTTCCTGGTCCATCCGGACCAGAGTGAACAGGTTCCCGCTATGATCGAGCGTTACCGCTCGGGCATCGAATCCAAAGGTGGCGCCATCCACCGCCTGGAGGATTGGGGCCGTCGTCAGCTGGCATACCCCATCAACAAAATCCACAAGGCACACTACGTGCTGATGAACATCGAGTGCGACGGCGACGCGCTG
>JBNLGI010000170.1:0-33046 GCA_050305975.1 Sedimenticolaceae bacterium
GGCATCGCCACGGCCTGGGATTTGTATTTGAACGTCATCGTCGTCTCCTCTCGTTTACTTACGGCCCAGACCGATCAGCCCTGGATGTTCGGCGGCCAGTCCGCCGCGTTGATCTCGGAGGCATAGATCAGAAACTCCGCCAGCGCCGAGAGCTCTTCGTCACTTAAGTTGAACTGCGGCATGCTGCGACGTCCCGGAATACCCTCCTTCGGACGGCCCTTGATAAAGCCCATGATCGCCTCCTTGCTGTTGCCGAACCGCTTGTAGACGTTACCCAGTTCAGGGGCAAAGTAGGCCCCCTCGCCCAACAGCGTGTGACAACCGATGCAGTCGTTCTCCTCCCACAGTCCCTTTCCCTGCGCGATCAACTGCCCCCGCTCTGTACTCGGATCCAGGAGCTCTCGCTTGTCCCGATCCGGCAAGGTCAGATGAGTGTCAAAGGTCAAAGCCAGAAAAAGCAAAAAGAAAAAGGCCGTGCCGCCGTAAAAAATATTACGCGACATCTCCTTGGTGAAGGTCTGTGCCATCGCTCTCCTCCCACAGTTTGGTGTGTGCTCGAGCCTATTAGAGATCAGAGCGCTTTTTGAACCTTGACTTTGGTCAAATGGATTAATGAGCTGGAAAGAGAGCGTCAGCCGGAAGCCGGGAAAACACGTTGATAGAGCAGGAAACTGGCAAAAGCCAGCAACGGCAAAAGCACCAGCAGCAGAGGCAACAGGAAGACGCCGGTGACCGTCAGCAGAGTGAGCATCAGGGCCCAGATCGTACAGGGGATAAAGTTGGAAAACACTGCGAGAACACTGGCATGGACAGCCTGAATCAGAGTCGCCCTTCGCTCGAACAGCAATGGAACCGAAAAAGCCGCAACACAGAAAATCACTGAAGCCAGAAAACCGCCCATGAGCGATCCCCACAACCAGAAACCGACAACGGAGCGGTCCGCGGCGGCGAACCATAGCCATACCGCTTCCCTCTCTGCGCCTCCCAGCGTAAAGCTGTAGAGCACGCCCGCATCGGTCAACCAGATCAGAAACACAAAACTGCAGAACAAGGCGATGATCCAGAGTGTGAGCGGAGCCCGCAGAAAACCGATAAAGGGTGATGTCAGTGTGACCTCCCCCCCCTGTTGATCGATTTTCGCAATGTGGAAAAAGCCTCCCAGCATGGCAGGCGCCATCAGCATGAAGCCTCCCGCCAAAGGTAGCGACATGGGGGTGAGACCGAGATCGGCGACGGTCATGAGCAGTGCGAAACCGATACAGACCGCGACCAGCGCATAGGCGAGACTTGGTCCGGCAGTGGCGCGAAACAGCCGCCAACCACCCGCGATCGCCTGCTTGAGATCGCCAATCGACAGCCGATTCGGCAGCAATGGAGTGTCGCTCATCTCACCTCACGCGATTGACATGGGGTATACGTGGTGCCGCTTTCCAATTGTCGGCAACCCCTTCATCTCGGCAACACCAGCGCCACCAGGATGGATGCCACTGCAAGGAGGGCGAAAAACAGGGTGAATCTGAACCGCGCACCGATTCGAAAACCACGTTTCTGGAAATGTGACGGCGCGCCGCACTCCGGGCAAACGGCGTGCTCGTCCGGGACAGTCGCTCCGCAATAGAGACAGTTGACCGTGCCCATACTGAATTCCGCCGAGACCGGGTCGGATCAGCGGACCCCCTTGTCGCGCAGAAACCGACTGTAGTTCTGGTCCGTCCCGGCGATGTGGTTGATCAGCCAGGTCTTGAGAAACCCCGTCAACTCGTCGACGGTGCCCTCGCGATCCTTCTCATAGGCCTCCATGTAGCTGCCCACTTTGGCGATCATCTCCTCATGTTGCTGCTTGTGAGGGGCGTAGTCCGGATAGCCATTCTCCTGCATCAGCTTCTCTTCCCGCGCGAAGTGGTACTTGGTGTATTCCACCAGTTCGCTCAAGGCCTGTCTTTCGAAGGTCTCGCCGGTCGGATAGAGCACGGAAGTCTGCAGATTGTTGATCAGGGTCAGCAGCTTCTTGTGGTCCTGATCGATCGCCTCGATTCCCACGCTCAGGTTGTCGTCCCAGGCGACAAACTTCCTGGCGGTCATCTTTTTATGGATGACCGGCAACGCGATGAGAATGGCAATCATTATCCAGGGTACCGGATTGTCGATACCGAAAAGAAATCCGATACCGATGACCAGAAAAGCCAGAACGATAAACAGGGAGAGACCGAAAGTCTGTAGGCTCTTGCGCATGGCGGATATCCCGAAGCTGGTGTCGACGAGTGAATGAAATACGCTTTAGCAGACCTGGTGCATTGTTGGATCGGAGCCTTATATCAACCTTCTGCAGCAATGCGAAAACTCAGGTCCTGACGCTTGTGGAAAGACTATCGAATAAAACCACATTTTTTGATTTGACTTTTGTCAAGGTTGATATCCAGGGTCTAGCGCCTAATTTGTCGTGCGACCATTCGACACACGAGGGAGGATTTCTCCAATGACTAGAAGTTCCAGACCACGCGCACGCAGGACAATGAACGCCAGTGCGCTAACCATGGCAATCAGCTTGACGATCGGCGGCGCGGGTATCTCTGTCCAGGCCGCCGCACCCACACTCAGCGAAGCGGATTTCGAGGCTTCCAAGACCATCTATTTCCAGCGTTGTGCGGGTTGTCATGGCACCCTGCGCAAAGGAGCGACGGGAAAGAATCTGGAACCGAAGAATACGCAGAAGCTGGGGCAGGAGCGGCTTGAAAAGATCATCCACTTCGGCACCGAAGGAGGCATGAACAACTTCGACGATATCTTGTCCGATCAAGAGATCAAGAACATGGCCACCTATATCCAGATGGATCCCCCGATCCCGCCTGAGATGTCACTGTCCCTGATGAAGGAGCGACACAAGGTCTATGTCGATCCCAAAGACTACCCGACCAAACCGCTGCACGGCAGAAACTGGGAGAACTTCTTCCTGGTCATCGAGCGTGATGTCGGAAAGGTCGCGGTCATCGACGGCGACAAGAAAGAGGTCGTCGCCCACGTGCCCACCGGCTACGCAGTTCACGTGCTGAAAGCCGCCGAGCATCATGACAAGCTGCACGCGAAGAATCCCGGCCGCTTCTGGTACACCATGGGCCGCGATGGCAAATTGACCAAGATCGACCTCTGGCAGACTCCGGACAAGATGAAGGTGGCGGAAGTCCAGATCGCCTATGACGCGCGTGATGTGGCGGTGTCGGGCGACGGCAAGTATGTGGTCGGCGGCGGATACTGGCCACCCCACTTCGTCATCGTCGATGCCGAGACAATGGATCCGCTGAAGGTGGTCTCCGCCCGCGGCGTCAATGTGGACGGCGAGTATGTCAACGAGTCGCGTGTCGCCGCCATCTACGACACGCCCCACACATCCAGCTGGCTGGTCTCCATGAAGGAGCTGGGGCAGATGTGGCAGGTCGACTACAGCGATCTCGACAACCTGAAGATCACCAAGATCGATTCCGCCAAGTTCCTGCATGACGGCTTCTACGATCCGAGCGGCCGCTATTTCCAAATCGCCGCCAACGCATCCAATAAGATGGTGGTCGTCGATACGGAAACCCAGAAGCTCGAGGCCATGATCGATACCGACAAACTGCCTCACCCAGGTCCGGGCGCCAATTGGATGGATCCTCAGTGCGGACCGGTGGGCGGCACCACCCATCTGGGTGTGGGCAAGGTCACTGTCTGGGGCAACGATCCCAAGGGCCACAAGGACCAGGCCTGGAAAATCTGCTATGAAGTCGAAACCGACGGTCCCGGTGTGTTCATTCGCACCCATCCGAAGAGCGACTACTTCTGGGCGGACCAGACCAAGCATCCCGAGCCCGAGGTGCAGCAGTCGATTCAGGTCATCTCGAAAGCCACCCGCGAGATCGTGAAGACCATCCGTCTGACCGACAAGCCCGGCTATGCCGCCGTGCATATCGAGTTCAATAACGATGGCTCTGAAGTCTGGACTTCCGTCTGGAACCGCAAGGACAGCAAGGAACCCAACGGTGAGATCATCATCTTCGACGCCAAGACGCTGGAGGAGAAAGCACGCGTCAAGGGCCTGTATGCGCCCACCGGCAAGTTCAACGTACATAACCGCGTCAATCACGTCACCTGACGAAATGCCGCGTTCAAGCATGTAACGGCGCACAGGGCGGGTTCGAGTTCTCCCACTCCAACCCGCCCTGTCAGCATAAGCCGATCACACACCGCCACAGCCGCCGGCGAATCGACTATCCATTGTGGAGTGATGGGGTAAGCAATGCATCATCAGTCACTGTTCAAAAGTCTGCTTTCACGCAAGGTCGCGTTCGGCGCGACGCTGGGAGGCGCCGTCCTCTTCATGGTGATCGGTGTGATTCTCTGGGGCGGTTTCAATACCGCCATGGAAGCGACCAACACGATGGAGTTCTGCATCACATGTCATGAGATGGAAGAGAACGTCTATCAGGAATACAAGGGCACGGTGCATGACGGTAACCGCAGCGGTGTCCGCGCGGGCTGCCCCGATTGCCACGTTCCCCGCCCCTGGGTGCACAAGATCGTCAGGAAGATCAAGGCGAGTAACGAGGTCTGGCACAAGCTGGTGGGCACCGTCAATACACCGGAAAAATTCAACCAACAACGATTGACCATGGCCAGGCGCGTGTGGACGGCCATGAAGGAGACCGATTCCCGCGAATGCCGCAACTGCCACGACTGGGACACCATGAATCCGGAGCGGCAGAAACCGCGCGCGCGCAACCAGCACATCTTCGCCATGGAGAACGGCAACACCTGCATTGACTGCCATAAGGGCATCGCGCACGAGCCGGTGCACAAGACGCTCAGCGAGGAGGAACTGGAAGAGTGGGCAAAACCTGTCGAAGCCTACAAGACCGAGATACCTGAATCGTTCAAGCAGGGCCTGGCGCGGGCCGAGGCGGCCGAAACAGCGGCCGAGGCGGCTCGACAGGAAGAAGCGCAGAAGGAACGTGAACGCCGCAAGGCACAGGCGCTTGTGATGCAGCAGAAGATCGATGCCGCAGTGGCCCAGGCCCTGGCGACAGCCGGCTCGGGCGGTGTGCCGGGCACAACAACGAAGTCCTCTACCAGCCACGGCTTCGGGGTCGACTGGGGTGGCTCGCCGGAGCGCAGCATCACCCTCTTCTACCCGGGACAGACCTCGATGGAGTGGACCCTGGTAGGGAAATTTCACGGCGGCGCCCGTCCCTTCCAGGCCGGCGATCGCTGTATGACCTGTCACGACAAGGAAACGGCGGACATGGGTAAGAAGATGGTCACCGGCGTAAAAGCGGAACCGACACCGCCCGAGGGCAAACGCGGATCCATCCCCGTCACTGTCCAGGCGGCGCACGACGAATCCCATCTCTATCTGCGTTTCCAGTGGGAGGACACGGAGCATGTACCGGTACCCTTCGTCGAAGGCGGCAAGATGGATCCCGACAACCCGGTCAAGCTGGCCTTGATGCTGGCGACCGACGAGGTCGAGTATGCCTCGCAGGCCGGCTGCTGGGGCACCTGTCACGAGGATCTGCGGACCATGCCCGGTCAGGTCGACGATCCCGCCGCATCCGGGCTGCCCCTGGATCTCTCCAAGGGGGTGACGAAATACATCAAGGAGTCCCGCACCGAAGTCGAGGAGAAGGGACGCCGCGGCAAAAAGCTCGGCGGCTGGGACAAACTCAAGGACGCGGCCGCACTGCAGGCCGAAGCCGACGCCCACCGCTATATGGATCTGATCCGCTGGAACAGCGGCGGCAAGGTCGAAAACGGCCATGTGCTGGAACAGCGCGTCATGACCGACCAGGGCGCGGTCGAGGCCAGGGGGTGGCTGGAAGGCGGCATCTGGACCGTCGAGGTCAAGCGGCCGTTGAAATCCGATGCCAAGGGCGACATCGGTATCGATCCGGGTGTCCTCTACAACTTCGGTTTCGCCATCCATGACGACTACACCAACGCACGCTTCCACCACGTCTCGCTCGGTTACAAACTGGGACTCGACAACCCGGATGCCGAAGTGAATGCGGTCAAAGCCGAGGTCAAGGCCACGCCCGCACCGTCTGCAGCCGCGGCACCCGCTTCCGCAACGGCGGCGCCGTCGGCAGCCGTCGGCGGCGCGGTCGATGGCGGCATCGACTGGTCGAAGGCGGGCGAACGCGAGATCACCCTCTTCTACCCCGGCCAGACCTCCATGGAGTGGACCCTGGTGGGCAAGTTTCATGGCGGGGCCCGACCCTTCCGTGCCGGTGACCGCTGTTTCACCTGCCACGACAAAGAGACCGCCAGCATGGGTCAGAAGATGGTCAGTGGCGAGAAGGCCGAACCGACACCGCCGGAAGGCAAACGTCCCGCCATACCCGTCACCGTGCAGGCGACCCACGATGCCGACAACCTCTATCTGCGCTTTCAGTGGGAAGGTTCGGACCATGTCCCGGTACCCTTTGTCGAGGGCGGAAAAATGGATCCCGACAATCAGGTCAAACTCGCCTTCATGCTGGCGACCGACGAGGTGGAGTATGCCGCGCAGGCGGGCTGCTGGGGGACCTGCCACGAAGACCTGCGCACCATGCCGGGCCATCCGGACGACGCGGCGTCTTCCGGTCTCCCACTCGACTTCAGTCAGGGTGTCACCAAGTACATCAAGGAATCGCGCACCAGCGTGGAGGAACAAGGACGCCGCGGCAAGAAACTGGGAGGCTGGGACAAGCTCAAAGACGCTGCCGCCCTTCAGGCCGAACTGGATGCGCACAAAATCATGGACATCGTGCGCATCAACAGCGGTTCGGACGCGGTAGAAAACGGCCATGTACTCGAACAGCGCATCATGTCCGGCGGCAAGGCGCTGCAGGGCACCCTCAAGCAGGAAGCCGGCTACTGGAGCGCCACCTTCAAACGCCCCCTGAAATCGGCGGACAAGGGCGACGTGAGTATCGAACCCGGTAAACTCTACAATTTCGGCTTTGCCATACATGATGACTACACCCATGCGCGTTTCCACCATGTTTCCCTGGGATACAAGCTGGGACTCGACAACGGTGACGCGGAGATCAACGCCACCGCCCAATAAAGGGTTGACAGCGAGACTCCACGTCGCCATCAACAATCAGTGGATCCGGCATGCCGGCAGCTTCAGGTAAAGCCCGGCTCTGTCGGATCGGGAGATCGACCATGTCGCGCAGACACTTCGACAGCCGCATCATCATACTGCTTCTGATCCTGTTCGCCGTCGCGCCGCTGCTTGCGGACGAGACGGTCACCGTCATCGCCAAGGACTACAGATTTCAGCCCGCCAGGCTGACGGTGAAAGCCGGCACCACGGTTCGCTGGGAGAACCGGGAGACACGCCAGTACCACAGCGTCCGCTTCGAAGCCCTGGGCGATCCGGAAGGGGACTACTTCTTTCCGGGGGAACACCGGGAGCGCACCTTCAGCCAGCCGGGGACCTACGAATACATCTGCGAGCCCCACTTCAAAAGCCACAACATGCGCGGCGTGGTGCAAGTGGTCGAATAGCCCGTCACCCCGCTATCTCTGATCGATGCGCCAGCGCTCCCCTTCACCACCTGTCGGCATCCGCGGGCCGTTGCTTGGCCGGCTCGCGCTGATACTGGCTGTCGCCGCTTCGGCATACGCCCCGGCATCGATGTCGGATCAAGGAGCGCAACTGTCAGCGCTGCCCGAAAGTCTGGGTCAGTGGTACAAGCCGACGAACAAGCGGCAGGTCTGGCTGCACACCATGTTTGCGTTGCGCCGTGAACTGCAGGCAATCGAAGAGTACGCCGCCCTGGGCGAACGGGAACTGCTCGCCAAGTGGAGCGACCAATTCACCCGGCACCTGAGATCGATACCCGAGATGGTCCCGGAGTGGCGCGACGCGATCGAATGGGACGAGGTGGAGCGCCTGGAGCATGTCGTGGCCGAAGGGGCGTTGTCGCAGGTTTCGAACTCTATCGACCGGATTCGCCGCGACTGTCGGAGCTGCCACCGGGAGTTTCGCGTGCTCGCCGCCCTGCGCTACCGCGCCCCCGATTTCTCAGCCCTGGCGCTCGACGATGGCGAGGGAGGACGGGTCGACTTCCCCACCCACATGGAGCGCCTCTCCCTGATCCTGAACCGAATCAAGATCGCCAGCGAGGATGCCCGTTGGGAAAGCGCCAACGAGTCCCTGCTCAGCCTGAGAACCGAACTCGAACGGTTGGCGACAACCTGCCCGGCCTGTCATGCGGATGCGCCCCCCCGGGCACGCATACTCGGCGAGGCCAGCGCAGCGGTTCTGGACCAGCTGGCGACCGCCATCGCGGCGCGACAGCCGAGCCAGACTGGCAGGCAGCTGGGTCAGGCCGCGGTCGACATCTGCGCCCGCTGTCATGCCACCCATCGCACGCTGAGCGAAATGCGGCAGCTGCTGTTCGATTGAGATGAACCGGGGAAACTGGAGTACCACCATGCACCGAAGGCTGTCGACCACGCTCATCATCACGCTGGCCCTCATCGGCGGTGTCGCATCCGCGGACGACACGGATCGGCTGCTGCGCAAGGCCGCGCGCTACTTCGAACCCCTACCGAGCGGGATGCCCGGAAGCGAAAACGACACCCCCGCCCGCATCGAACTGGGCAAGACCCTCTACTTCGATCCCCGCCTCTCGATCAACGACACCCAGTCCTGCGCCGGCTGCCATCCGCTGACCGACGGCAGACCGGGTGTCGACAACCTGCCCACCTCGCCCGGCGCCCGGGGGCAGCTGGGCGATCGAAACGCCCCCACCGTGCTCAACGCCGGTTGGCAGCGCGCCCAGTTCTGGGACGCCAGGGCGAAAGACCTGGCCGATCAGGCGGGACAGCCAATTCTGAATCCGATCGAGATGGGGATGCCGGACGAAGGCTCGGTGCTGGAGAAGCTCTCCGCCATCCCCGAATACGTGGCGGCTTTCAATGCCGCCTTTCCCGCGGCGTCCCCGTCCCTAACCTACTCCAACCTGACCGAGGCGATCGCGGCATTCGAGCGCACCCTGCGCAGCGAATCCCGCTTCGACGACTTTCTGCGCGGCGACAAACAGGCGCTCAGCGCCCGGGAGCAGGCGGGGCTGAATCTCTTTATGAAGAAGAACTGTGTGCGCTGCCACGACGGTCCGCTGCTGGGCGGCACCCTGAACGAGAAACTGGGCGTCTATGCCGACTTTCACAACACACGGGACCCGGGGCGTTTTCGCGTCACCGGCGATGAGGCCGACCGCATGGTGTTCAAAGTGGCCGCCCTACGAAACGTGGCGCTGACCGGTCCCTGGTTTCATGACGGTTCCGGCAAGAAACTGGCCGAGGTGGTGACGATCATGGCGCGCATCCAGCTCGACACCGAACTCAGCGAACAGGAAGCCGGCGAGATCCTTGCCTTTCTCGGGGCATTGACCGGCAAATCCTTCGAAGCGGCGGCGGCCTCGGATCAGTGAAGCCGCGGACGTTGGTCGGTCAGTATGGTGCCGGGTTCCGAAAACGGCGCCAGGCGCTCCATGAAATCGATGATGCCCATGATCGGCGTGCCCCGGAAGAACTGGGTCACCGGCCGGTCCATCCAGATCCGGTCGGCATAGAGGTTGATGCTGTGAGGCGTGTCTCCGTAGCCGTCTCCATCGCGATCGAACCCCGCATAGTCATCCCATAGATTGCCTCTCCAGTCGTTGTTTCTGGCACTGGCCGCATGGCTGACGGCTATGGTGGTGAGGTTTTCCAGAAAGCGGTTGTCGTGGATCACATGCCCACCCTTCTCGCCGTAGAAATACATCGCCACGTCATTGTATGAAAAGGTGTTGCCCTCGAGATAGAGGATGTTCTCCGGGAAGATCGGCGAGTTGGCGGTCAAGCCCGTGGCATTGTGCAGAATGGTGTTGCCGAGGATACGGACCTGGGAGCTCTCCTTGATAGCCAGCGCCGAGCTGCCGGTATTGCGTATGTGTGAGATGAGGTTGTTCTCGATGCGCAAGCCGTCGGAATAGATGGCGACGACGCCGGTGTCGTTGCGGCTGATCCGGTTATCCCTGATCAGATTGTCCGGCGAGTAGATGAACTCCATGCTGATGCGGTTATCGTGCAGATCGTTGCCGACGATCCGGTTGTCCGCCGCATTGGTCAACAGCAGATCGCGGCTGTGGTGGATATGGTTGTTTTCGATCAGGTTGTCGTGGCCGTACCAGATTCTCACGCCTTCGCCGCGCAGGCTCGTGACCTCCGGTTTGGACGAGATCTCGTTGTTGCGCAGAGTGTTGCCGTCCCCCTGCCGGATATGCACCCCGAACAGGACGTCGTCGATGATATTCTCCTCCAGCAGGACCCCGTCCGCCTGAATCGACACGCCGGCATCCAGCTGATCGAAGGAGGCGCCTGAGCCGGTCAGATGCAGGCCCCGGACCGTCGTCCCATCCGCCTTGATCAGCAGCACGCTGCCTCGACCCTGAGCGTCGATGGTCACCTCGCCGCCGCCTTCGAGCACGATCGGCTTGCTGATCACCACCGGTCCCGCGTAAACGCCCGGCGGCGGTCGCAGCGTGTTGCCGGCCGGGGTCAAATCCACCAGCAGCTGCAAGGGCGGCAGCGCAAAGGTCCGGCTGCAGAAAAGCACGAGCAGGAACAAGGCGGCGCGACGGCTTTTCATGCTCGAAAAATGGGTGGCTATCCGTGAGCGTTACAGCGACGACGCCGGTGGCCGATGCTATTCGGCGGCAGGCAGATTGGCCCAACGCATGGCCGGCTCGCGCAGCAGTCCCCAGAGACCCCGTTTGCCCTTCCACGCCGCGTCCTGTTCGGATCGCCACTGCGCCGTGACGGCATCCTCTTTCACCAGGGTCACGATGGCGAAGCCATCGGCGACCATGGCGCGATTGATCGATGCGCCCGTCGCGTCGAGCACCATCGCCAGCTGCCTGCCGTAGCGATCGATATCCCCCGCCTCGTAGTGCAATTCGATTCCACCCGAGCGGCGCACCAGATCGCGCAGATGGTTGCCGGCCATGACCCCCAGGGAGCGCAGTGTCTCCTCTTGCAGGCCGGTACGTTCCAGATCGACCTTGAACTTCGGATTGACCCGATCTTCGGGCGCGTCGATGCCTTGGAGCTGTATCTTCTGCCAGTTCCCCGCGCTTCTGACCTCCAGGGTGTCGCCGTCGTCGATACGCACGTCAGCGGGATCTAGCCAGCGGGTCTCGGCCCACAGCACGAGCGGCAACAGACCCAGGACGATGAAGGGAAACACGCGATTCGGCAGCATCTGCGTCACTCCTTTGTCGATTCAGTGACTGGTCCCCGAGGACCGCGTCAGTTTGTTGTGTACGTTGTATTTACCGGATGGCTTTTTCATCGGCAGCCGTTTGACCTCTTCGAGGGTTTGCGCGTCATAGATCACCAGCGCCCCCTCATCGTCCCAGACGCTGACCAGCGCATAGCGGCCATCCTTGGTGAACTCCACGTGCGCCGATGTCTTGCCGGGCGCCGGATAGAGGGTCTTGACCACTTCGAGGCGCTGTTTGTCGATCACGTGCATGGCGTCCTTGTGTTCGCCGAAGAAGACATCGACCCAGGCGTAGGGACTGTTCTCGTGGCTGCGCATGAAGAATCCCGGCCCCAGGGTCGGTATCTCCTTGACCACCTCCCAGCTATCGATATCGAGCACGGTCACCTTGTCCGCCTTGATGTTGGGAGTGGCCATCACCCGCCGATCGCCGAGTCGCCAGCTGATGCCGGAACTCAGATGCGGCATGCCCGGGAGTTCGAGCGCCCCCACCGCGCGTCCCAGATCGAGATCGACCACCTGCCCTTTGCCGTCGCGGGCGGTACCGGCGATCTGGGTGTAGTCCTGGTTGATGAAGAAGTCGTCCAGGTAGTCCTCGACCCGGATCCGGCGTACCGGGAAGGGAGCGGTAGCGCCGGCTTCACCCGAATCCTCCCGATAGTCATGCATCCATTGCCCGAAGCCCTTGGGCGGCGGCGTTTCGTAGCTGATCTCCCAGACCTCGGGGATATCCTTGAGGGCGGCGACGAAGGTCGAGCGTGGATCGGCGGTGTAGACGGCGCTCACCCGGGAGCTCTTGCCCTCGTCATCCACCACCGGGATCACCTTCAACGGTTTCAGGTCCGCGGCATCCAGCACCACCAGCGTATGCGGCAGGTAGTTGGCCACCATGACGAAACGGCCGTCGTGGGATACCGCCAGATTCCGTGTGTTGATGCCCGTCCTCACCTCGGCCGTATAGGTCAGATTGAAGGTATCGAACTTGCTGACCCAGCCGTCGCGCGAGGCGAAGAAGACATAGCGCCCACCCTCGGCGTACTTGGGTCCGCCATGCAGGGCGTAGCGGGTCGGAAAGCGGTGGATCGGCGTGAAGCGGTCGCCGTCCAGCAGGGTCGCATGGTGGTCTCCCAGCTCGACGACGATGAACAGATTGTCGATATCGGCGCTGTAGACGGGCTTGTCGGGCAGGCTGCTGGGGGCGTGATACTCGATGCGGCTGGCCTCGATCTGCGGCATGCCCCACTCGGGGATCCGCGCCAGCGGGGTGTAGACGAAGTCCACCAGCGCCTCGATCTGTTGCGGACTCAACAACGCGTTGAACGGCGGCATCTGGGTCGCGGCCCGCCCTTCCGAAACCGTCTTCAGCGCCTTATTCCTGTGCAGCCGATGCAGATTCTCCGGCAGCAGCGCCGGCCCCTGGCCGCCGAGCCGATCCACGCCATGGCATTCAGAACAGTGGGTCTTGTAGAGCGTCTCGACCGAAGCCGTCGCCTCGACGCCTTCATCTGCGAAGCATCCCAGCGGCAGGAGCAGTGGTATGACTATGCAGCGAAGTGAACGTCGCATCGGTGAATCGGTTCCTCAGCCGGCAGCCAGTATGGAGGGACGCGCGGTCAGGCCGATCTCCTCGTCGCTCAGATAGCAGCCCGGATCCTCCGCCCAGGGATTGCCGGTCAGGCGCCAGGCGCGGGTGCGGCTGTTGCCGCCGCAGATGGAGCGATGACTACACTCGGCGCAGCGCCCTTGCAGCGGCCGCCGTGCCTGTTTGAGTCCCGCCATGAGCGGATCGGAGAGATCCTGCCAGATCTCCGAGAAGGGACGTTCCTTGACGCTGCCCAGGGTGTAGTCCCACCACATGGTGTCGGGGTGCACGCGGCCCTCGTTGTCGATATTGGCGATATTCACGCCGCTCGCGTTGCCTCCCCAGCGATTGAGCATCGCCAGCAGGCGTTCATGATGCCGGGGCAGATGCCGTTGCACCCAATGCAGCAGATAGACCCCGTCCGCGTCATTGTTGCCGGTGACGAATTCGCGCTGCCTGCCCTGCTCCACATCCGCCCAACAGGTGGAGAAGAGCAGATCCATCGCCTGCCGGGTCATCCGGTGGTGGACATCCTCGCGGCGGTTCCTGTAACCGCGGCCAGCGTAGTTGAGGTGGGAGAGATAGAACTTGTCGACCCGTTCCCGCTGCATCAGCTTCAGCAGATCCGGCAGCTCGGCGGCATTGTCCTGGGTCAGGGTGAAGCGCAGTCCCACCTTGAGGCCGGCCTCCACGCAGAGCCGGACACCCCGCAGGGAGTCGTCGAAGGCGCCCTGCTTGCGCCGAAAACGGTCGTGGGTCTCCCGCATGCCGTCGATGCTGATGCCGACATAGTCGTAACCCACCTCGGCGATCTGCCGAATCGACCGCGCATCGATCAGGGTGCCGTTGCTGGAGAGTCCGACATAGAAGCCCTGTGCCTTGGCGCGCCGGGAGATGTCGAAGATATCGGGCCGCATCAGCGGTTCGCCGCCGGAGAGAATCAGCACCGGCACGCCGAACGCCTTGAGGTCGTCCATGACGTCGAAGACCTGTTGCGTATCGAGTTCGCCGGGGAAGTCCTTGTCGGCCGAGGTGGCGTAGCAGTGCTTGCAGGTCAGGTTGCAGCGCCGCACCAGGTTCCAGATCACCACCGGTCCGCTCGGTTTCTGGGGAGTCCGCATGGCGCCACCGCTGGGCCGGTGCAGGGCGTGCAGGTAACGGCTGATTCGAAACATGGTCTCTCCTAGAGGCTGAGCCGCATGCCGGTCTTCTTCAGTACCGCCGAGCTGAAGAGAACCTCGTGGCCCTGGTGAAACGGCTTCAGAATGCGGCCCATCTCCTTCAGCTTTTCCCGCACATCGTCCCGGTCCCGCCCATGCACCATGGCGAACAGGTTATACGGCCAATCGGGCAGGTGGCGCGGCCGCGAGTAACAGTGGCTGACATAGTCGAGACCGCCGAGCCGACGTCCCGCCTCTCGCAACTGTCGGTCCGGAATGTTCCACACCGTCATGCCGTTGCCCCGGAAACCGAGTCGGTAGTGGTTGGGCACCAGCCCCGTTCGGCGGATCACCCCTTTGCGCTGCATGTCGTGCATGCGGGTGACCACCTCGCTGGGCCAGCAACCGACGCGCTCGGCCACCCGTTCGCAGGGATCAGGGGTGACCGGCAGCCCGCCCTGGGTCTCGGCGATGATGCGGCGATCGAGATGATCGAGATCGAGTCGTTGCTCGGAGTTCTGCGCGGGTATGGAGCGGGTGGTGAAACGCCCGTCCTCGCCGATCTCGAACCAGAGGCCCAGATAGAATTCCTCTTCCTTTGGAAAGGCATAGACATGCAAGCCGGTTTCCGCCTCGATCTGCCGGATGACCGAGGCCATGGCGTCAGAGGAGTCGGTGGCCAGCACGAACCACATGTTCAGCCAGTGGTCGCGCCGGTAGTTGTGTGCCACTTCCGGCAGGGCGTTGACCTGCTCCATCACATCATCGAACGCGGACTCCGGCACCGACATGGCCGCCAGCACCAGGCTCCCGCCCAGACGTTCGGCGTTGTAGAGCGGACCGAAACGCGACAGCCAGCCGTCGTCCAGCAATCGCTGGACCGCCTCCATCACGGCGGTCTCGTCGGATTCCACTACCCGGGCCATGTGCCGAAAGGGGCGCCCGGTCAGGTCCACGCCACCCTGGAAACGGTTGATCAGGCGGCGTTCGAGTTGTGACAGACTGGACATGGCATCACTCCGCGGTCAGTGAAAGCTGGCGCGAGGGGCACGGGCTGTCGGCCTCCTCCGCGACATAACGCGCGCCGCACTGTTTGAAACGGCGCCGGCTGAAGAGCACCTCGTGCTCGATGTCGTGCAGCGCGCAGCGTTCGATCAGCGCCTGCAGATTGTTCAGCACCCCTTCACGGCTGCGCCCGTGAATCATGCAGAAGAGGTTGTAACGCCAGCGTCCGGGGTGGCGCGGACGACGGTAGCAGAGGGTCACGCAGGCCTGACGTCCGATCAGTTGACCGATCTCCGAGACCCGGTTGTCAGGTACGTCCCACACCACCATGGCATTGGCGTGATAGCCCAGCTCGCGATGTCTGACGACCACACCGAAGCGCCGGATATCGCCGCTCTCCAGCAGCCGCTGCAGGCGGCGGATGACCTCCGCTTCGGTAATGCCCAGGCCGGCGGCGATCGCGGCATAGGGATTGGCCACTATCGGCAGACCGCCTTGAACCGCCCGCACCAGCTCCCGGTCCAGGGGGTCGACATGCAGGTTCATGCAGGCTTCGATCATACCCATTGCAGCGGAAAACCCAGGTTGATGTGGAAGTCCTCGATCATCGGCAGGTCGATGACCTCCAGTCCCGTGATCTGTTCGATCTGGCGCAGAACACCCTCCAGTAGATCCCGATTCGCCGCGGTGACGACGAACCAGAGATTCAGACGGTGTTCGCGTTCGTAATTGTGGTTGACCTCGCCGTAGCCGTTGACGATGGCCGCAACCGCCTCGAGACGGTCGGCCGGCACCTCCATCGCCGCCAGGGTGCTGGCGCCGACGCGGTTGGGACGGAACACCGGCCCCACCCGGCTGATCAAACGCTGGGCCTGTAGCTGCTGCAGGGTATGCATCACTTCCTCCTCCGTGCAGCCCACGCGCTCCGCAATCGTGCGGAAGGGTCGTGGGGTGAGTGGAAAACCGTCCTGAAAATCGTTGAGCAGCCTGCGCTCCAGAGGATTCAGGGGACGCTCCAGGATCGACTCTTTCCGTGCCGCCATGTCAGAGACCTGTACGATGCGCCCGGGCGCTGAGAAAGATCCCGGAGGGTTTCGCCGTCGGCCAGTCGGCCAGCCGTTCGAAGCTTTCGGTGTCGTAGACCTGCAGCCGGTCGATGTCGCGCACCGAGACCCAGACTTCACCGCCGCGGGGCTCGAACTCCATGTGCAGCACGCCCTTGCCCGGCTTCAGGGTCTCGACCAGCTTGAGGTCGCGGCTATCGATGATCTGGATGGTGTCGTTGTCCGGGAAGGCGAAGTTGACCCAGATCTGACGGCCGTCCGGCCGCGCCATGACGAACACGGGCTGTCCGTGCACGTCGAGCCGGCCGACCTCCCGCCAGGTGTCGGTATCGACCACCAGCACCTGATGCCGTCCGACCGCGGGGATGAACAGGCGGCGTCCCGCCACCGCCCAGCCCTCCAGGTGGGGCATCTTGTAGACGGGCAGCTTCTGCTCGCCCTTGCCGTAGTCGTTCAGGATGCGCTCGACGCCCCGCTCCGGGTACCAGAGATCGAGCAGAGCGAGTCCATCCTCGCCGTAGAGACCGGCGATGTAGTAGCGGCCATCCGGCGTGATCAGGGCGTCGTAGGGGTTCTTCCCCACCTCGTGGTATTTCTTGATGAGGGGATGCGCGGGGTCGCGCATATCGACACTCCAGATCTCACCCGCGTCCCACAGACTGAAGAGAAAGCGGTTGCCGGGGGCGTCCACCAGGCCGACCACCTTGGAGCGTTGTCCGTCGCCGTATTCGGCGGGGATGTCCGCCACCGGTTCGAGCGTCCCGGCGTCGAAGATGCGCACCCCGCCGGGTTCGTAATTGGATACGGCGACCAGACGACCGTCCTGTGAAATGGCGCCGCCGATACTGTTGCCCGACTGCACCACGCGGGCGACCACACGCCGCTCGAGCACATCGACCTTGGTCAGTCCGCCATCCCGGCCGAAGACGTAGGCGTAGCGTTCGTCACGGGAAAAGACGGCGGAGGCGTGCGAGAGGTCGCCCAGACCCTCGATGCGGCCCAGCAGCGTGTTGCCGCTGGTCTCGATCACCTGCAGGCTGCCGTCGGCCCGCTCCACCACCACGCCCAGATCCCCGGTGCCGCGCAGTTCGCCGGCCTCCAGCGAAACAGTGGAAAACAACATCAGCAGCGGAAACATCAACCAGCTCTTCACTTCACGCCCTCCTTGATCCGTTGCGCCAGCCATGCGGCCTCGCCGTCCGTGAGAAAGGGCCGCCAGGGGGGCATGGGGGTGCCTGTGCGGCCGTAGAGAATCGTCGCCACGAGGAACTCGACCGGCTTCTGTTGCAGCACCTCCGGCGTCAGTGCCGGTCCCAAGCCTCCCTTCAGGGAGAGGCCGTGGCAGGAGCCGCAGTCGTGCTTGAGCAGATTCAACAGCTCGGCCTTGCGTGCGGTGGTGATATCCGCCACCGCCGTTTCGAAGGTCAAGAGAAGGAGACTAGCGGCGATCCAGGCAGCTCGTTTCATCACGGCCCTCCTGCGGTGCGAACCAGTCGAGACGCCCGGCGAGCGCCACGGTCTCGCCCACGGCAATGATGACCGGCGAGCACAGCCCGGCCTCCTTTACCGCTTGATCGAGGGTCTCCAGGGTGGCGATGACCCGGCGCTGGCGGGGGGTGGTGCCCTCCTGAATCGCCGCCGCGGGGGTCGCTGGCGCACGCCCCGCCGCGATCAGACGCTGCGCGATCAGCGCCAGATTGGATAGCCCCATATAGACCACCAGCGTGGCGCTGGGATCCGCCAACTTCGGCCAGTCGAGGTCGAGCGCTTCGTCGTCTCGAAAGTGGCCCGTCACCAGGCGCACGCCACGACTCAACGAACGGTGGGTCAGAGGTATTCCCGCATAGCTGGTCACCGCCGAAGCCGCTGTGATGCCGGGCACCACCTCGAAGGGGATACCCAGTCGTTCGAGATGCAGGGCCTCCTCGCTGCCACGGCCGAAGACGAAGGGGTCCCCGCCCTTGAGGCGCACGATGGCGCGGGACTTCCTGGCCAGGCTGGCGAGCAGAGAATTGATCTCCTGCTGCGGCACGCAGTGCAGGCCGGGCGCCTTGCCGACTGCGATCCGGGAGACGCCGGATGGCACCAGATCCATGATCTCCGGCGAGATCAGGCGGTCGTAGACCAGCACGTCGGCCGATTGAATCAGGCGCAACGCTTTGACGGTCAACAGGTCGGGATCACCGGGACCCGCCCCTACCAGATAAACAATCCCTTTCGCTTTCATCGTCGTGACCTGTTTTGTTGCGAGAGTGGCGCTTCCGCCAATCGATAGAGGGGGGTAACCCCGGGTTTCCGGCAAGGCCTCCCTGCTGAGCGTCTTGCCCGACTGACGTCGATTACTTCGGTCTGATTGTCACTTTAAATTCCCGCGCTTTGTCCACCTTGACTAAGATCAAGCCTCCGGAAAGCTCACACGCGGCCGCTGAGCGAACAGGAAAGAACAGGGACTGGGCGAGGTTCGTCCGACCGGCACGATGAAACGACCGGAGTTCCCGCTGCAGCCTGGCCGCCGTCCTTTGCCGCTGACGGCAGGATGACGCAGCGCCGAAGTTGAGCAGGTGACAGCGGGGGCGACCCTCGCGGCAGCTCTCGCCGCGTATCCTGCAATATCGGAAAAGCAATAGGAGACCGGGCATTGCAGTCGCATAACCTGTTCCGACGGCACCATCGTGAAGGTCGCTGCATTACCGGATTTCCCAACGCTGAACGGCAACCGACCGTCTCGGATATCACTCAGCAGATGGCCCGGGATCCTTGATATTCGTCAAATAACAATGTAAGCGCTTGGTTCACTATCGTCGTCACCCCGGGTAGATGGGAAAGGGATCGGGTGGTGGTTCGACCTATCCTGAACGGCGGCGAAGCCAGACCGACACCGCACCCGGGTCTCAATGGATGGCGACACCAGGCAAAGGCACGCGATGAATATCGATATCAGAACAGCGCATCTGTTTTCGTCGCTGAATGACCATCAGGTCAGACAGGTGATGGAAAGCAGCCACACCAGTACCTTGAAAGACGGTGAGGCACTCTTTGAAACGGGCGATGTCGCGAACCGTTTCTTTCTCGTCATAGGAGGCCAGATCAAACTGTTCAGGGTCTCTACAAACGGTGATCAGAAAATCATAGACATCATTCAACCCGGCAATACCTTCGCCGAGGCTCTGATGTTCATGGAACACCCGATCTATCCCGTCAGCGCCGAAGCGCTGGGACCCGCCCGAATCATCTCGTTCGACAGCAGGCGCTTTCTGCAGATACTCAGTGAATCGTTCGAAGTCTGCTTCAGGATCATGGGCACCATGAGCCAGCGCCTTCGCGGGCTGATCAAGGAGATCGACGACTTGACCCTGCAGAGCGCCACCACCCGCATGTGCGCCATGCTGTTACGCAGAATGGAGGATGTGGAGACCTCCCACTTCACACTGCCTGCGGCGAAGGGCGTGTTGGCGGCCAGGCTCTCCATGAAGCCGGAGACCTTCTCCAGAATTCTTCAGAATCTCTCGTCCAAGAAGATACTGGTCACCAAAGGTAATGAAGTCGAGATCCTCGATGCCCCCATGTTGCGCTCACTCGCACACGTGGAATCGATCTACGGCCTGGAACCCGAAATGCCCTGCGCCTTGCGTGGATCTTCATGAACAGGCCGGATGCTGACGGGTTGCAGCCCGGATTCATCTCGATTTTGGGACTCGCGTAGCGGTTTGCAAAGCCGCCCGTGGTCGTCATGATTCATGGAGTTCTCGTTCACATTCGCGCTGGTCATGGGTCTGTTCAGCAGCATACACTGCATAGGAATGTGTGGGAGCATCGGCAGCGCGCTCTCAGTAAGCCTTGCCCGCGAAATCAAATCGTCGCCTCCCCATCTCGCCGCATATCTGTCCCTCTATAACCTCGGCCGAATAGGCAGCTATACGCTTGCAGGCGGCCTGGTCGGATATGTCGGCGCGGGCATCACTGACGCGGAGTTCTTCTCGTACGGACGCGACGTCGCCCGCATCCTCTCTTCCGTCATCATTATCTTTGTCGGGCTCTATATTACGAAATGGATACCCGTGCTGCGGCAAATGGACCGCCTGGGCGCTCCGGTCTGGCATTTGCTGGAACCCTACACCCGAAGATTGCTGCCGGCGAACAATCCCTCCAGCGCTTTTGTCTACGGTTGCATCTGGGGCTGGCTCCCATGCGGTCTGGTCTACTACGTGCTGCTGCTCGCAGCCTCCACGGGCGGCATGTTCGAAGGCGCCCTCTGTATGTTGGGTTTCGGCCTGGGAACGCTGCCTTCGATGATCGGCATGGGATACTTCATGGGGCGAATCGCTCACATATCGCGCCATCCGGGCTTGAGTGTCATGACGGGCCTGTGCTTTGTGGCGCTCGGCATCTTCACCCTGTTTGGCAACGAGGTAACGATTTGACCTTTATCAAGTCTCCGGCTGTGGCCTATGGACTATTTTTGTCCCTGGAATATGCCCGCCACTTGTCTTATGGCCTATCCGTATGAATGTGTTCAATTCACTCATTGTCGGCAGTTCGATTGAGCTGAAGGAAGCGATCAACACCGCATCCGTCATCGCCGCGACTGACGTCACCACCCTGATCTACGGGGAGAGCGGGACGGGCAAGGAGCTGTTCGCCAAAGGAATTCACCAGGCCGGTGCGAGAGCGAATCGGCCGCTGGTTTCGGTCAACTGCGCTTCCTTGCCGCACGCATTGGCTGAATCACTCCTGTTTGGTCACCGCAAAGGGGCGTTTACAGGAGCCCTCACGCAGCATGACGGTTATGTCGCCGTTGCCAGAGGCGGCACCCTTTTTCTCGATGAGATAGGCGAGTTGCCAACCCCCACCCAGGCAAAGCTGCTGCGATTTCTCGAATCGGGCGAGTACATGCCGCTTGGCGTGATCCACCCGCTACGCTCCAACGTCAGGATCATTGCGGCAACGAATCGGGATCTGCGACAGGAAGTCCGGAATGGAAACTTCAGAGAGGATCTCTACTACCGCCTGAGCGTGGTTCCGCTCGATCTGCCTCCATTGCGCAATCGACAGGGCGATATCCAGCCGTTGCTCAACCACTTCGCGGCACTGTATGCCAGGGAGTATCACGAAGCCCCGCTCTGCTTCGATACTCTGGCAGCACGGGCGCTGAAGCAGTATGACTGGCCGGGCAATGTCAGGGAATTGAGGAATCTGGTGCAGAGACTCACGATCCTGATGCCCGGGAGAAGCGTGACGGCAACCAATCTGCCCTGCGAATTCACACAACAGCAGCGACATCACGCGAGAGACAACCTCGATCGCTTCGTGCTGCCGGAAAAGGGGGTGAACCTCGAAGACCTCGAAAAGAGTCTGATCAATCAGGCGCTGATCATGACGCTGGGCAACCAGTCGAAAGCAGCCCGCCTGATCGGCTTGACACGTGATGCCTTCGTCTATCGACTGAAGAAATATTCGGTGCTCCACTGAGCCTGCGCCCTCGCAACCGCTATCGACTGCGGGGGCTGAAGTCCGGAACTCGACGGCGTTGCCCGATCAGGTTCCGGAAACCTTGAACTGACTGACCAGACCCTTGAGATCGTCGCCGAGCCGCGCCAGCATCTGGCTCGAGGTCGCAGTCTGTTCCGCGCCGGTTGCCGTACTCTGGGCGACCTGATGGATGTTATCCACATTTCGGCTGATCTCTTCGGTTACCGACGCCTGCTCTTCCGTCGCACTGGCGATCTGGGTACTCATCTCAAGCAGTTGATGCACCGCCTGCTCGATCTCCATGAACGCCGCCTCGGTCTTTTCGGTGAGCTCGACGGTGGTGGCGATATCTTCGTTGTTGTCCTGCAGCATGTGGGTGGTCTGCTGACTGCGGGACTGCAGCGATTCGATGATATCGCGGATCTCCTCAGTCGATTCCTGCGTGCGCTGCGCCAGCACGCGCACCTCGTCGGCGACCACGGCGAAGCCGCGACCCTGCTCTCCGGCCCGCGCCGCTTCGATCGCAGCGTTCAACGCCAGCAGGTTGGTCTGTTCAGCGATGCCGCGAATGACATCCAGCACGGTACCGACCTTGGTGCTGTCCTGTTGCAAGGCTTCCACCACCGCCTGGGACTCGTTCATGCGCTGCGACAGCTGCTGAATGGCGGAGGAGTTGCTCTGCAACACGGTCTTGCCGGAATTGACATGGGAACCGGCCTGCCTCGCCGCGTCGGCGGTGGCGTTGGTGTTCTGCGCCACATCCTTAACGGTGGCACTCATCTCCTCTATGGCGGTGGCGACCTGCTGGATCTCGTTCTGTTGTTGTTCGACACCCTTGCGGGTATCCCGGGTGATCATCGAGAGCTCTTCCGAGGCGGTGGCCAGTTCATCGGTGGAGTGACCGACCTGGGCCATGATGCCGTCAAGCTTTGCAACAAAGGTGTTGAAGGCGCCGGCCAAATGGCCAAGCTCATCTTTCGAGCTGTCATCCAGGCGAACCGTGAGATCACCCGAACCTGAAGAGATATCCCTCATGGAGGCGACGATCCGCTCCAGCGGTCGCGCCAGCTGGACGCTGAAGAACCAACCCAGCGCACTGCTGCCGATGAGGAGTACAACCCCTACACCCAACATCATGTAAGTAATGTCGTGGTGCAGCTCGTACGCGGAAGCATAGGCTTCAGCCTGGTCGATCTCGGCCAGTATCGCCCAGTTCAGCCCATTGATTTCGATCGGTTTGTAGGCCGACAGCACCGGCACACCCCGATAGTCATCGAAGATGTCGAAACCGGTGGTGCCGTTGATCGCCTTCTGCGCACCGGGCGATTTCACCGACTGCAGGCCGATCACCGTCTCCTTGGTGCGGATGGCATTCAAGGTCGCGGCATCCATGCCGGCGTCGCCCACGGCTTTCAGGAAGCCTTCGGGATCCTCCAGCCAGAAGCGGCTTTGACTGCGCATGGTGTAATCGCTGCCGATGAGATAGGTCTCACCGCTCTCGCCGAGACCCGACTCCTGCCATTTGCCATCACCCGTCATCACTTTGTTGATGCGGTCGATGGGCAGCTGAAAAGCGATAACGCCCACCCGGTCGCCGTTGACGAATACCGGCGTGGCGATGAAGGCGGCGGGATCGTTATAGGATGGCAGATAGGGTGCGAAGTCGGTCTGGAACACCGAACCTTCGTTGAGTGTCATGGCCCCCCGATAGGCATCGGCCAGTCCCGAATCGGCGAAAGGTCCGCTCTTCATCGAGGTGGCGAAATCGAGCTCCTTGAAAACCGAGTAGACGACATTGCCGCTATCGCCGTCGATCAGAAAGATGTCATAGTAACCGAAGCGCTGCTGAAGCTCCCTGAATGCGGGATGATAGAGCGCATGGGCCCTCGCATAGCTGCTGCCGTCCGGACTCTCGACGAGTGCGTCCTTACTCCCGAGCGGATTGGGATTGCTCTGGATATACAGCTGTTGTAATACGAGACCTGTGTCCCCGAGTTTGTTCACGAGCTGATCTGTCGAGACCGACTCACCGTTGTTTCTGCGCTTGAACTCCGCCAGAAACTGGCTGGCGTAATAGCCCTGGACAGGACTACGCGCCTGCTCTCCGGTAAACATCACTTCATCGTGCAGACCGCGGAAATTGGCGGAAAACTGTTGAATGGCGTCGATGGTCATGCGGTCCTTGGCATAGGCCAGCGCCTGGTCACGCATGGTATGGAAGTAGTTGACGACCTGATTGGCGCGATCCTCGCGCAGTGCGGTCAACCGCGAACGCGCCTGCTCCTCGAGCGCGACTTCCGCATGATCGGTGGAATAGAGTCCGATGAGCACACCGGCGAGTAATGCGGGGATCAGGGCTAAAAGAACACTTCCGAAGCGAAGCTTTGTCTTAATCAGCATGGGAACGACCTTTAAGAAACTGTGGTGTTCCCTCAACCAAGAAGTTATGCATCCACACCAAGGCTTTCGGCATAGGAAGTGATAACTTTAGATTGAGCGTAAGTAGTATCGTCAATAAACGTAACAACTATTCGGAAAAGTCCGTTTTACTCTAAAGATCTATAATCCAACCTGTCATCATAAAAATAGGTTATAACAACGAAGCCTACCCAATTGGAGGTATTTATGATTGGCCGACACTACACCCTGACAGATTCCACTAATAGCGAATCCCTTGAATTGCCAGTCGTCGAAGGTACCCAAGGACCGGTTGCGGTCGATGTGAGCGCCCTCTACAGAAACGGCGGCATCTTCACCTACGACCCGGGGTTCATGTCGACCGCCAGTTGTGAGAGCAGCATCACCTATATCGATGGCGAAGCCGGTATCCTGCAGTACCGCGGCTATCCCATCGAACAGCTGGCCGAACACTCCAGTTTTATCGAAGTGGCCTATCTGCTGCTCTATGGAGAACTCCCGAATGCCGCGCAATTGCAGGAGTTCGACCACATCATCACCTACCACACCATGCTCAACGAAACCCTGAAGAATTTCTATAACGGTTTCCATCACGATGCGCATCCGATGGCGATCATGGTCGGTGTGGTCGGCTCGCTTTCGGCCTTCTATCACGACTCGATCGATATCGGCGACCCACGGCACCGGGAGATCTCGGCGCACCGGCTGTTCGCCAAGATGCCCACCATCGCGGCGGCCAGCTATAAACACAACATCAGCGAGCCCATCGTCTACCCCAGGAATGACCTCTCATACTGCGCCAACTTTCTGCACATGATGTTCTCGACCCCCAAGGAACCCTACGAGGTCGATCCCATCGCGATGAAAGCAATCGATCTGTTGTTTATCCTGCATGCCGACCACGAACAGAACGCCAGCACCTCGACCGTGCGCCTGGCGGGCAGTTCCCAGGCCAATCCCTATGCCTGTATCGCCGCCGGCATCGCTTCTCTCTGGGGACCGGCCCATGGCGGCGCCAACGAGGCGGTGCTCAACATGCTGTCAGAGATCGGCGATGTCTCGCAGATCGACAAATACATCGCCAAGGCCAAGGATAAGAACGACAAGTTCCGCCTCATGGGATTCGGCCATCGGGTGTATAAGAATTTCGACCCGCGTGCCGACATCCTGCGCAAAATGGCCAAGGATGTGCTGGAAAAACTGGCCGACAGCAACAATCCCCTTTTTGAACTCGCCCTGAGGCTGGAAGAGATCGCGCTGAACGACAGCTACTTCGTCGAGAAAAAGCTCTATCCCAATGTCGATTTCTATTCGGGCATCATCTATCGGGCGCTCGGTATACCCAACAGCATGTTCACGGTGATGTTCGCCATCGGCCGCACCATCGGCTGGGTTGCCCACTGGATGGAGATGATGAACGATCCGCAGCAGAAGATCGGCCGTCCGCGTCAGATCTACAAAGGTGCGACACGACGCGACTATACACGCATCGATGAGCGGAGTTGATCCTGCGCGTAGAGAGCGGGTTCGGATGACCAGCCTGCAAAGCCTGCTTGGCGAGATTTCAGGGGCCTACGCGGATCTGGGTACCTTCCTTCCGATCGTCCTGGCCCTGCTGTCACTGCATCGGATGGACCCTACCGGACTGTTGGTGGGCTTCGGCATCTTCGCCATCAGCGTAGCCCTGCTCTATCGACGACCGATACCGATACAGCCGATGAAAGTGGTGGCGGCTGTGGTCATTGGCGGTCAGTTGTCGCCGTCGATGGTTGCCACGACAGGGCTGCTGATCGGCGGCGTTCTGCTGATACTGGGACTCATGGGGTGGGTCAACCGGCTGGCGGAAAAGCTGCCGCAGACACTGCTGCAAGGGATACAGATGGGGGTCGGCTTCTATCTCGCCTGGTCCGGACTGAAACTCATGGCGGACCAGTGGATGATCGGGTTTACGCTTTTTCTGCTCATCCTGATACTGCAGCGGACCCTGTTCAACAGCTATCTCGTGTTGGCGATCGTCCTCGGTTTCGCCGGGTGGACTCTGGCCACCGACACCCAGGTTCCGGACCTGAGTCTCGGGCTCTACTGGCCACAGCCGGTCTCGATAGACCTGCAGGATCTGTGGCAGACCACATCCATCGTACTGCTCCCGCAGCTGGTACTGACGCTGACCAACGCGGTATTGGCGACAGCCGCCATTGCCGGCGATCTGTTTCCTTCGGACCGCTCACGCATCACCCCGCAGCGATTAGCTCTCTCCACCGGCGGCCTGAATCTGCTGTTGGCGCCTTTCGGCGCATTCCCCATGTGCCACGGCGCCGGTGGACTGGTGGTGCAACACCGCTTTGGCGCCCGCACCGGCCTGGCACCGGCAATCTTCGGCCTCAGCTGTCTTGCCTTGGGACTGTTTCTCGGTCCGGACGCGCTGAAACTCCTCGAACTGCTGCCGCTCTCAGCGGTCGGCGCCCTGTTGGCCGTGGCCGGTATCCAACTCGCGCTGAGCAAGAAACTGTTGCACACGGAGGGGCGACGCCTGGCGGTGGTCTTGGCCACCGCCATCGGTTGTCTGCTTTTCAATGTGGCAGTCGGACTCGGTGTCGGTCTGGTCGCCGAGTTCCTGCGTCGACGTTACAGCGGACTGCATCGAACAACGTCATCAGACTAGAGCTTTTCGCAATATCCCGACCTGCCAATACCGCCTGGGCAAGCCACTTACTCCACTGTGATGGTAATCGGCTCGGAAATCAGCGCTGGCAAAAACGGAATGTGATCCTTGTCCCCCAGGATCAACTGCAAACGATGCTGACCGGGCGATAGCGTCAGCTCGACCTCGGTCTGCCCGCCACCGAAATGCCGATGGTGTTCATCGCTCGGCAAGGGGCGTGTCAGATCGGGCAGTTGCGTGACATCGATCAGCAGATGGTGATGACCTGTGTTCGCCTTGTCGATACCGGCTGGTGCAACACCCATGCCGCTGAGGCCGAACTGCACCCTCACAGGATTGCTGACCACGGCTCCCTGCCGGGGGGAGATGATATAGACCTTCGCACCCTCTGCAGCGGGCGTGGCCGCCACCACGGGCGCTTCGACCCAGAGGCACAACAGCACAGCAACGAAAGCACGCGGAAGTAATCCGGACATGGTAGCCTCCCTTGGAAAGAGACTGCTGACATCGGTGTGACAGGTTCGACAAGTACAGCACAATTCAGCCGTCAGAGACCCTCGGCTTTTCATGCAAATGTGGATGTATGGAGGGCCTCGACGGTCAGGTGGATTTCCATGGCCGCCTTGCCGCAGGCAAGATCACCGGGATGAGGCGCTTTCGGTCGGGATCTTCGATACGGAAACGGATTTGCAGGTGACACCGTCACGGCCGCTCACGGCCGTGACGTGCCGGGCGTTCTCGAAATCAGCTTTTCTTCGTGACCAGGTGCTCGGCCAACAATTCGGTCAGACTGACCACTTCAGTCTCCATCCCGTAGTGCTCGAGTCCCTCTTCCAGAATGATGCGGCAGTTGGCGCAGGCGGTGACCATGGTATTGACACCCAGCTCCTCCAATTGGCTCTTCTTGCGTTTGAAGGCTTCGAGTCTGAGCTCTTCGGCGCGTTCGTTGGCGCTGACGCCACCGCCGCCTCCGCAGCACCAGTTCATGACGCCATGGTCGTGCATTTCGGTGAAGTGGTCGGTGAAGCTGTTGAGCAGATTGCGGGGCTGTTCGATCACTCCTCCGCGTCTCACGATCTGGCAGGGGTCGTGCAGCGTCATCGGTGTGTGGTCGACGCCTTCGAGCTGAATGCGCCCTTCCGCTTTGAGCTGATCCAGCAGTTCCAGGATGTGTATCACCTCGAATTTATAGGGACGTCCGATCAGATTCGGTCCCTCCCAGCGGATGGCGGTATAGGCATGTCCGCACTCGGGGCTGATGACATACTTCACCCCCAGTTTTTCGGCCGCGTTGACCACCCGGCCCACGAGTTCGGCCGCCGACTCCTTGTTGCCGATCTGGATGCCGCTGTTGGTCGCCTCAAAGGCTTCGCTGCTGATGGTCCAGGAGACGCCCGCCACATCGAAGATGCGCGCCAGGCTCTGGATGAACTCGGGAAAGTTGACGATCTCCATGGATGAGAAAATCGTCATATAGTCGGCGCCGGCCTGATCGACCGGGATCTTCAGACCCGTCTCCTTCTCCACATGCGCCAGTGCCGCGGCAAGGGTCTTGAAGGTGACGCCCATCGGGCTGCCGATGGTCAAGGCGCGATGGGTGGCCTCCTTCATGCCGTCCGGCGCATAGCCGGCGACCGAGAAGCCTTCGCGGATCTTGCGGATCATGTAGGTGATGTCGTTGCCCACGGGACAGACCATGGAGCAGCGTCCGCACAGGGTACAGCTGTCGTAGACCAGTTTTTCCCAATCGGCGAAATCCTCTTCCTGCAGCGGCTTGGTCAGCCCCATCGCCTTGCCGAGCTTGCCCCAGAAGGTGTGCTCCTGGCGCCAGAGCTTCTTCATCGGTTCGAGTTTATGGATCGGGGTATAGCGTGGATCGTGGGTCTCGGTATAGAAAAGACAGGCTTCGGCGCAGAGCCCGCAATGCACGCAACTCGAGAAGTAGGATGCGATCCTGGCGTCGATCTGCTGCCCCATCACCGCCACGCCACGATCGAAAGCTTCGCTCATTGCCGGTTCTCCTCAGATTCCGCAGTCGAAAGATTTCGCAGCGGCAAGCCACACCCTTCGGGTGATCGAAGTCCAGGGTGCGGCTTGCCGCGCCATTGTCCGATGCTAGGCATTGACACCCTTGCGCCCCATGGTCGCACCGGTGTAGCTGCGACTCAGCACGAAGGTGAAGGCGTGCATCAGTTTGCTGAACGGGAAGTAGATCAGCAGCGCCTCGGCCAGGAAGAGATGCAACAGCCGCAGCGGCTCGAAAGACTGAGCCAGGGCCAGGCAGCCGGTCAACATCACCACGAAGACCAGAACCGAACCCACATGATCATCCAGGTCGGAAAGCATCCGGGTCACCGGATTGAGCACCCGGTGCAGCCACAGCAGGATGAGTCCGGCAAAGGCGAATTCGGCAGCCACGATGAAGGCCCAGTGCGGCATCGCCGGCCAGCTGAAACCGGTGATGCGCTCGGAGATGAAATCGATGTGCGGTTTGGCAAATATCAGCAGCGCGAAGAGTCCGAGGTGGAACATGTAGCCCGCTATGAGCTGCATGCGACCGCGGGTCGAAACCGTTCGTTCCGGCATGAAGCGGCTGAACAGCGCCCGCAGCGCACCCTTGCCGGCGCTGCCCCTGGGCACAGAGAGATCGGGCCGGACACCGGCTTTGAGAATGGCGGCGACACGCCAAACCACGCCGACAACGAATGCCGAAAGCGAAAAGTACCAAAGCGGACCGTCTATAAATTCGCCAATCACTTGCCGGCCTCCTCTACAGTGGCATCCAGAGGTATGTGATCGAAATCGCCCCGTAAGCGTGCCGCCTCGTCGTTGGAGATGGCTTCACCGTTCTGCTCCGCCTTGGAAGCCCACAAATCGTGATGCTCCTTGGCCCAGTTGAGATCGCAGAAGCCGGTCCTCATACCCTCGATGGCGCCCTCCATGCCGATGGTGCCGATGTAGATGTGGCCGAGAATCACGGCGATCATGAGGATGGCGCCGATGGCGTGTCCCACATGGGCCAGTTCCATCAGCTCGCGTCCCTGGCCGAAAACCGGAGAGACCAGGACCAGTCCGGAGACGCCGATGGTGCCGCCGACGAACACCAGCAACCAGAACATGGTCTTCTCACCCATGTTGAAGAAGTTCGAGGGCACATGCTTTTTGCCGATCACGCCGCCGCCCCGCAGCAGCCAGGTCAGATCGCCCTTCTGATAGATATTGCGACGCACGAAGCGGAAGAAGATCAGCACCAGCGCCAGCAAAAAGAGCGGTCCCATCAGGTTGTGTCCCTCCTTGCTCGCCGAGGCAAGGACCGAAAAGGCCTCCTTGCCGAGCAAGGGGATCAGCACGGGTCTTCCGAACAGCAGTATGAGTCCGCTCAGGGCAAGAAAGATGAAGATGCCCGCGATGAACCAGTGGATGGTCCGCTCGTAAGTCGTGTATCGCGGCAGTTTGCGATCCGAGAGTCCACCTTCGACAGGCACTTTCCCCCGCACCAGGTAGAACACGACCAGTGCCACCAGCACGCCGCCAAGCACATAGCCACCGATCGGAATCAGCTGACTCATCCTGAATTGGCGCCAACGATCGCCGTTGGAGTTGATCAAGACTCCGGTGTCGACACCCTTGACCTGGGTTTTGCCCGAAGCCGGCGCGGTACGCTGGCGTACGTCGCGCCACAGCTCGGAAGCCGGGTTCATCAACTCCACGGTGGGCGCCTTGGTGGCCGAGTTCTCCTCGGCGTTGACCAACGGCAGATAGACAAGAAGCGTGATCAGAAAGGTCCTCAACAGGGATTTTGACGAAGCGGCGATCACTGTTTTTATCTCCCTCTCTCTCAACGCTTGGTGAATGGTCTCCCGGTCATCGTATGAGTGACCGGGAGTTTGTCGTCTGGATCTCAGTCCAGTAGTTGCTTTGCCAACCCTTCCGATCACTCGTTTGCGCTACTCTTGCCACCCACGCCGCGTGGGGCCCGGAATGAGGCGTCCTGATAGGAGACGCCGCGCGCCATCACCGCCGCACCGCGATTGATGATGCGTTTGCGGTAGACCTCGGAGATCATATCCGCGTCGCCTGCCAGCAAGGCTTTGGTGGAGCACATCTCGGCACACAGCGGGAGCTTGCCTTCAGCCAGACGGTTGGAGCCGTACTTGCGGTGCTCATCGGCACTGTTGTCGGTCTCAGGCCCGCCGGCGCAGAAGGTGCACTTGTCCATCTTGCCGCGGGTGGCGAAGGCGCCGTCGAGCGGGAACTGCGGCGCCCCGAAGGGACAGGCGTAGAAGCAGTAGCCGCAGCCGATGCAGATATCCTTGTCGTGCAACACCACACCATCCGCCGTGGTGTAGAAGCAGTCCACCGGACAAACGGTGGCGCAGGGCGCATCCGAGCAGTGCATACAGGCCACCGAGAGGGAACGCTCGCCGGGCTCGCCGTCCTTGATGGTGACGACACGGCGACGGTTGACGCCCCAGGGCACCTCGTTCTCGTTCTTGCAGGCGGTCACACAGCCGTTGCACTCGATGCAGCGTTCTGGATCACAGTAGAATTTCATTCGTGCCATGATGGATTACCTCGGATTAAGCCTTGCTGATGCGACACAGGCTGCATTTGGTTTCCTGCATCTGGGTGACCGAATCGTAGCCGTAGGTCATGGCCGTGTTACAGGCTTCGCCCAGGACATAGGGATCCGACCCCTCGGGATACTTGTTGCGCAGATCCTTGCCCTCGAAGTGGCCGCCGAAATGGAACGGCATGAAGGCCACGCCCGCCGCCACGCGCCGGGTGACCAGCGCCTTGACCTTGACCTTGGCGCCTTCGGCACCTTCGACCCAGACATCGTCGCCGTCCTTGACGCCGGCATTGTTGGCGTCGCGGGGATGAATCTCGACGAACATGTCCTGCTGCAGTTCCGCCAGCCAGGGATTGGAGCGGGTCTCGTCGCCGCCGCCCTCGTACTCCACCAGCCGACCCGAGGTCAGGATGATGGGGTAATCCTGGGAATAGTCCTTGGCCTGAATCGAGGCATAGCGCGTGGGCAGTCGATAGAACGACTTGCGGTCTTCATAGGTCGGATACTTCTCCACCAGATCGCGACGGCTGGTGTAGAGCGGTTCGCGATGGATGGGCACCGGGTCGGGGAAGGTCCAGACCACGGCGCGCGCCTTGGCGTTGCCGAAGGGTGCGCATCCGTGCTTGATGGCGACCCGCTGGATACCGCCGGAACGGTCGGTTTTCCAGTTCTTGCCTTCAGCCAGCTGCTTCTCCCCGTCGGTCAGGTCGTCCCACCAGCCGAGCTTCTTCAACAGATCGGCGGTAAATTCCGGATGACCGTTCTTGATCTCGTTGCCGACCGGATAGGAACCCTCCGCCAGCAGGTTCACGCCATTGCGCTCGACACCGAAACGGGCGCGGAAGTTGAGGCCGCCCTTGGCCACCGGTTTGCTGGTGTCATACAGATTGGGGGTGCCGGGGTGCTTCAATTCCGGATTGCCCCAACAGGGCCATGGCAGACCGTAGTACTCGCCGTCGCAGGCACCGCCCTCGGCCAACAGGCTGGTATAGTCGAAGGTGCCCCAGTTCTGCTGTTGCAGCTTCATCCGCTCGGGGCTCTGTCCGGTGTATCCGATGGTCCACATACCCTTGTTGAACTCCCGGGTGATGTCTTCGATCACCGGCTCGTCGCCCTTCACTTCGATGTGCTTGAACAACTCGTCTGCGAATCCCAGCTTCTTGGCCAAGCGGTACATGATGGTGTGATCCGGCACCGACTCGAACAGCGGCTCGATCACCTTGTCGCGCCACTGCAGCGAGCGGTTGGAAGCGGTGACGGAACCGTAGGTCTCGAACTGGGTAGTCGCCGGCAGCAGGTAGACATCGTCGGTACGGTCGTGCATGACGGCGGAGACGGTGGGATAGGGATCGATGATGACCATCATGTCCAGCTTCTCCATCGCCTGCTTCATCTCCTCGCCGCGGGTCTGGCTGTTGGGCGCATGTCCCCACAGCACCATGGCGCGGATATTGTCCTTCTGCGCTACGTTCGCCTTGTCCTCGAGTACACCGTCTATCCAGCGAGAGACGGGAATGCCCTTGGTGTTCATCACCGGCACGTCCTTGTCGCCGCTCTTCTCGTAGCTGCCCGAGTCGAAACGCCCGGAGAGCCAGTCGTAGTCGACGTCCCAGACACCGGCCCAGTGCTTCCAGGCCCCCGCGGAGAGACCGTAGTAGCCCGGCAGGGTATGTGAGAGCACTCCGAAGTCGGTGGCGCCCTGCACGTTGTCGTGACCGCGGAAGATGTTGGTGCCGCCACCCTCGCGGCCCATGTTGCCCAGCGCCAGCTGGAAGATGCAGTAGGCGCGGGTGTTGTTGTTGCCGATGGTGTGCTGGGTGCCG
>JBNLGI010000171.1:0-13211 GCA_050305975.1 Sedimenticolaceae bacterium
GATGAGATCGACCTTTCTCAGCGTGTCAACCGCTCTTGTGGAGAAATCCTCAAGATTGCCGATCGGTGTGGCAACAACGTACAGTACACCCTTTGTCACTCTGATTCCTGATGTAGAATTGGCAGGCCGAACATCCTGCCATAGAAGCCTGACGATGCAAATCAACCGAAGTTTCGCCGCCATCCTGATCCTGCTGATACTGACCATCCAGGGCTGCGGCACCCTGCCAAAACAGCAGCAGCCGACCGCCGTGCTACCCGTCGAAATCCGCCAGCAGATCGACCTTCTGCTCGGTAACGAATCGTATGAAGCGGCGGCGGCCCTGTTGCAGACCCTGGCGGAGCAATATCCCGCTCCGTTACGCGACCAGCTGATGCTGGAGGCGGCGGACAGCTGGCTCAAGGCAAGGCGTCTGGAGGAGGCCTCCATCCTGTTGGACCGCCTGCAAGCGCCCGCGGACGACGCCGACTTCGCCTTCAGACTGCGCATGGTGCGCACCCAGGCCGCGATCCTCAGGGGCGACATCGATCAGGCCCTCGACCTGATGGAACCCGCTCCGGGCGAGGAGACCCCGGTGGAGCTGCGCCAGCTCTACCACACCAACATGGCGGAGATCTTCCGTCTCTCCGGCAATCTGCTGGAGAGTGGTCGTGAACTGAACGTGCTCGATCAGCTGCAGGCGGATGACGAAGCCGCTCGCCTCAAGACCCAGGAGCTGTTGGTACAGACCCTGGCCTCCATGACCGACACCGCGCTGCAACTGCTGCAGCCGCCCCCGCCCTCCAACATGGTTGGCTGGATGGAGCTGGCCCGGGTAGTCAAACAGCAGATCGTGCAGCCCTCGGAACTCGCCTCCGCCCTCGCCGCCTGGCGCGAGCGTTTTCCGGAGCATCCGGCGCTGCAGGCCTATCTCAGCAGCCTGTTGGAGCAACGCGGACTCAGCAGCAGCGACCACATCGCCGTGCTCCTGCCCCGCACCGGCCCCTACGTGAACGTGGCCGCCGCCGTCCGCGACGGCTTCATGGCCGCCTGGTATCAACAGCCGCCCGCCAACCGCCCCCAGCTGCGCTTCTATGACAGCAGCAATCTGGAAGAGACCCTGCGCACCTATCAACAGGCGGTGTTGCAGGGCGCGCAGCGGGTGGTCGGCCCTCTGGACAAGGATGCGGTCAACATGCTGATGCAACTGGAGAGCCTGCCGCAGCCGGTGCTGGCGCTGAATCAGGTGGAGGACCCGTACCTCTACCTGCCCAACCTGTTTCAGTTCGGCCTGGCCCCCGAGGATGAAGCGGAACAGGTGGCCGAGCGCGCCTGGCTCGAAGGCCACCACCGGGCCCTGATACTGACCCCTGCAGGTAACTGGGGCGAGCGTATCGGCGACAGTTTCCGTCGGCGCTGGGAGTCGCTCGGCGGCCAGATGGTGGAGACCCAGCGCTACAATGACAAGGAGAACGACTTCTCGGCCCCCATCCGGCTGCTGCTCAACATCGATGAGAGCGAAGCCCGCATTCATGCCTTGGAACGACTCCTGGGCATGCAGGTGGAAGCCGATGCCCGCCGCCGCCACGATGCCGATTTCATCTTCCTCGCCGCCCGCCCGCAGAAGGGACGACAACTGGGTCCGCAGCTGAACTTCCACCACGCCGGGGACCTGCCCATCTACGCCACTTCGCACATCTACAGCGGCGTGGAAGATAATGAACGGGACCGGGACCTGGGGCACATCAGCTTTGTCGACACGCCCTGGCTGCTGGAAGAGGAACGTGAGAGCCCGCTGTCCAGAGAGCGGCTGCAGAAGCTGATGCCCGGTGTGCGGGGGCAGTATGCCCGCCTCTACGCGATGGGCATCGACAGTTACAACCTGCTCTCAAATCTCGAGCTTCTGAGCCAGCAACCCGGCCGCACCTTCAGCGGCAAGAGCGGCACCCTCTTCCTTGACGAGCAGAACCGCCTGCACCGGCTGCTGGCCTGGGCCGACATGCAGCAAGGCAAGGCCACCATCACCGGCTACGCGCCGCGCATGCCCTCACCGGTGTTCTCTCCGGCTCCGGCAGCGCCCCCCCTGACGCCCATGACCTCGCCGCTAAGCGGCCGTGAAACCACACCCCAGGCGGCCCCGGTCAACGCGCGCACCTTTCCGCACTAGGACCGGATGGATGGCCAGGCACAACGCACAGGGAAGTGCCGCGGAAGAACGGGCCCTGCGCCATCTCCAGACGCATGGGCTGGTGCTGGTCGAGCGCAATTTCCGCGTCAGCGGCGGAGAGATCGATCTGGTCATGCGGCAGCAGCAGACCCTGGTCTTTGTCGAGGTACGCTTTCGCAGTCGTGGCGACTATGGCTCGCCGCAGGAGACCGTGACCCCAACCAAACAACGCCGATTGATCACAGCGGCGGCCAGCTACCTGCAACGCCGGAACCTGGACCTTGCCTGCCGCTTCGACGTGGTCGCGGTCAGCGGGCCGCAACAGGAGAGGATCGAGTGGATCCAGGATGCATTTCGTCCGGAGTAAACGCCTCGGCGATCCACTCGTCCAGCCACGCACGAAACCCATCCAATCGGCTTGACCCCGGATCAGGAGCTGAGTCAACACAGCCAATTAAGGTAAACTAAGGCGATGCAAAACCTAGAACGCATACAGGCACTCTTCAACCAGAGCATTCAGACCAAGATCGAAGCCCTGCCCCTGCTGTCGCAACCGATCAGCAATGCCGCCGATCTGATCGTCGGCCGGCTGCTGGAAGGCAACAAGATCCTCAGTTGCGGCAACGGCGGTTCCGCTGGCGACGCGCAGCACTTCTCTTCCGAGATGCTCAACCGGTTCGAGCGCGAGCGCCCCGGCCTGCCGGCCATTGCCCTGACCACCGACAGTTCGACCGTCACCTCCATCGCCAACGACTACGACTACTCGGTGGTCTTCTCGCGCCAGGTCGAGGCCCTGGGACAACCCAACGACATCCTGCTGGCGATCTCCACCAGCGGCAATTCCGCCAACGTCAACTATGCAGTACAGGCCGCCCATGAGCGGGAGATGCGCGTGGTGGCACTGACCGGTCGCGACGGCGGCGAACTGGGGAAACTCCTCTCCTCGGCCGATGTCGAACTCCGCGTTCCATCCGATGTCACGGCACGCATCCAGGAGACCCACCTCCTGATCATCCACTGCCTGTGCGATCTGGTGGACCAGCACCTGCTGGGAAGTTGATCAACCGTTTCACACCGAGGAACACCATGCTGAAACCTTCAGGGATATCGCTCTTCGCGCTCGCCGCCCTACTGCTGCTTCAGGGCTGCGCCGCTCTGGTCGTCGGCGGCGCCGCCACCACCGCCGTGGTCGCACACGACCGGCGCACCACCGGCATCATGGTCGAGGATCAGGCCATCGAACTCAAAACCTACGACCGCCTGGCCCAGGACGAGAGCATCAAACAGAACAGCAAAATCAACGTCACCAGCTACAACAAAGTGGTGCTGCTGACGGGTCAGGCCGACACCGACGCCATCCGCCACAAGGCTGAGCAGCTGGCCGGCCAAGTGGAACAGGTCCGTCGCGTGGTCAACGAAGTCGAGATCGGCAGCAGCGCCTCCTTCGGCGAGCACAGCCGTGATGTGGCGCTGACCACGGAAGTGAAGCTCAGGCTGACCAATGTGGATCTGCCGGACTTCGATCCCCTGCGGGTCAAGGTCGTCACCGAGCGCGGTTCGGTCTACCTGATGGGTCTGCTGACCAAGGATGAGGCCCATGCGGTGACCGAGGTGGTGCGCTACATCAGCGGCGTCCGGCGTGTGGTCAAGGTCTTCGAGTACATCTGATAACCGTGTCCCTGAGCCGCCCGCAAATCAGCCAGCTGACCGGGATCGTCGGTCGCGAGGGCATCTTCACCGATCCCGGCGACTGCCTGCCCTACGGTTACGACAACAGCCGCCTGCAGGCGACCCCGCAGGCGGTGCTCTTCGCCACCCGGCACGAGCAGGTCTGCGAGATCGCCCGTTTCTGCCACGATGAACAGATCCCCCTGGTGACCCGGGGCAAGGGCACCGGCACCACCGGCGCCTCTGTGCCCCAGCAGGGTGGAGTCGTCCTCAGCCTCGAGCGCATGAACCGCATCCTCGAGATCGATGCGGACAATCGGCTTGCCATCGTCGAGCCGGGCGTCACCAACAAGGCCCTGCAAAACGCCGTGGGCGAAGAGGGCTTCTTCTGGCCCCCCGATCCGACCAGCGCCGCGGTCTGCACCCTGGGCGGCAACCTGGCCTACAACTCAGCCGGCCCGCGGGCGGTGAAATACGGCACGCCACGGGAAAACACCCTGGGCCTGCGTGCTGTCAGCGGCACCGGCGAGAGCTTCCACACCGGCGTCAAGACCACCAAAGGCGTGGTCGGCTACGACCTGACCCGGCTGTTGATCGGTTCCGAAGGCACCCTGGCGGTGATCACCCAAGCAACCTTGAAACTGACCCCCCTGCCGCAGAGCAAGCGCACCCTGCAGGCCACCTATCGAAACATCCATGCCGCCGCCAAGGCGGTCTCCGCCATCATGCGCCAACCAGTCGTACCCTGCGCCCTGGAGTTCATGGATGGCACCGCCATCACCATGGTGCGCGATTTCTCCGATCTGCAGATGAGTTCCGAGGTGGGGGCCCTGCTGATGATCGAGGTGGACGGCAGCGAACATGGGATCGAACGGGAGGCGGCCGCCGTGGCCGAGGCGGCCCGGGTGGAGGGTCTGCTCGAGATCCATACCGCCCGCAACCAGGAGGAGGTGGCGAAGCTGTGGAAGACCCGCAAGGCCCTCTCCCCCGCCCTGCGCAACATCGCACCCAAGAAGATCAACGAGGATGTGGTGGTTCCGGTTTCGCGCATTCCCGAGTTGATCGAGGGCCTGGAACGGCTCTCCAGCCAACACGGCATCACCATTGTCAATTTCGGTCATGCCGGAAACGGCAATATCCATGTCAATCTTCTGCTCGATCCCGACGATCCGGCCCAGCTGGCGGCCGGCGAAGTCTGCCTCGCCGACGTCTTCGATCTGGTTTTGGGACTGGATGGCACGCTCTCTGGAGAGCACGGCATCGGCGTGGTCAAGCGTCCCTACGTCGCCAAGGAGATCGACCCGGTCTCCTTACGCCTCATGCGGGCTCTCAAACGCCAGTTCGATCCGCATAATATCCTCAACCCAGGAATCGTTTTCCCAGATTAAAGAATAACTTGTGAACAGGGTGGCGCTTCGGGCCCTAAAGCCCGGTCGAGTGTGCGCCAGTTCCGCTTTTGCCTCCCGTATCGACCTAGGATTCAACCCAGGAAAGGCAAACGGAACCGCACACATTTAGGACGACAGCAATGACAACCCTGATCCGCCACCCGCTGAACCTGATCGCCCTGCTGCTCTGCAGTCTGCTGCAGTGCGCACAGGCGGCCGACAACGACCGCTTCCTGATGCAGGACGGCGAGGGTTTCGTCACCTCCCTGCCCAATGTCTCGGATGTCACCGTCACCCAGCACCTGCTGGAACTGCAACAGGATCTGGAGACCGAGCTGACCCTGCTCAAGCAGGAGGTCCAGCGCAAGAGCTTCAAGGCCATCGATACCCTGGTCACCGTGGTCATGCCGGGCGGCCTCATCTACGCCAAGCTGCGTCTCGATTCATTCAAGCGGAGCGAACTCAAACTCAACCGGGTCAGTGATGAACTGGCACAGATCTCCGGCGAACTGGTCGTCTTTCAGGCCGACAACGGCGAATTGATCCTTGCCACTGTCGAGTAGTTCGCGATTCTCCCCGACGAGCCCCTGCATCCCGGTCATACCGGGATTTTGTTTTTGTGAGCTTGCTGAAAGCAGCGCCTGAATACCCGCATGAACCGCCGCACCGCTCAGGCGTCACAGGTTGACCCGATACCTCCCTTGTCTGAAAATCCCCCCCAATAAAAAAGCTTTAACGATCATTCACCAGGGGTCCCCACCGTGAAGCTACTACTAACCTTGCTCTGTGCTCTCTCACCCACGATGCTACTGGCATCCACCGAGGGGGGAGACCATCTCGACCTGACCAACCACTGGGTCGGCTTCACCTCGATCGTCATTTTCGCTGTCGCCTATCTGCTGGTGATGGCCGAAGAGTTCACCCATCTGCGCAAATCCAAGCCCGTGATCCTGGCCGCGGGACTGATCTGGGGCCTGGTGGCCTGGTATTACCAGACCCACGACCTGCCCCACGCGGCCGAGCAGATAGTGCGTCACAACCTGCTGGAGTACGCGGAGCTGATGCTCTTCCTGCTGGTGGCGATGACCTATATCAACGCCATGGATGAACGCAACGTGTTCGAGAAACTCCGCTCCTGGCTGGTGGCCAAGGGTTTCGGCTTCCGCCAGCTGTTCTGGATCACCGGCGTGCTCGCCTTCTTCATCTCGCCGGTGGCCGACAACCTGACCACCGCCCTGCTGATGTGCGCCGTGGTCATGGCCGTCGGCGGCAGCAACACCAAATTCGTGCTGTTGGCCTGCATCAACATTGTGGTAGCCGCCAATGCGGGCGGCGCCTTCAGTCCGTTCGGCGACATCACCACCCTGATGGTCTGGCAGAAAGGCATCCACACCGCTCAGGGGACCATCGATTTCTGGGCCTTCTTCGCCCTTTTCATCCCCTCTCTGGTCAACTGGCTGGTGCCCTGCGCGATCATGCACTTCGCGGTCCCCGACGAGACGCCCCACAGCGGCGGCAAGGCCGTGGAGATGAAACGCGGAGCCAAACGCATCATCGCCTTTTTCCTGGCCACCATCGTCACCGCGGTCAGCTTCCACAATTTTCTCGGCATGCCCCCGGTGGTCGGCATGCTGACCGGCCTGGCCTATCTGCAGTTCTTCGGTTTCTATCTCAAGAAGACCTATGCGAAGGATCACAAACACCCCACCAATGGCGACCTGACGGAGATGGAGCATGACGGCCAGATGGGCGACATGGTGGCTTTCGACGTCTTCAACAAGGTGGCCCGGGCAGAGTGGGACACGCTGTTGTTTTTCTATGGCGTGGTGCTCTGCGTCGGCGGACTCGGATTCATCGGTTATCTGGCACTCGCTTCCGAGGTCATGTACACCCAATGGGGTGCGGCGATGGAGCTCTCGGCCAGCATGAATGCCACACCGGCGAATGTCACGGTCGGCCTGCTCTCCGCCATCGTCGACAACATTCCGGTGATGTTCGCGGTGCTGACCATGATGCCCGACATGTCCATGGGGCAGTGGCTGCTGGTCACCCTGACCGCCGGTGTCGGCGGCTCCCTGCTCTCCATCGGCTCGGCGGCCGGGGTCGCCCTGATGGGTCAGGCCAGGGGGAAGTACACCTTCTTCGGTCACCTGAAGTGGACACCCGTCATCGCCCTGGGCTATGTTGCCAGTGTCCTGGTGCACATCTGGATCAACGCCAGCAGCTTTTAGGGCCTGTTAACGCGAAAATAAAATCTGGCAGGAATAACGACAGGAGTTTCACATCGATTCCCGGGTGACGGGTAACACCGGGGCTCGCAGAGCGGGCCCCGACAGCATAACGGCGCACTTTTTTTGACATGAACAGACGGCGCTCAACAGCTGCACTGCTTCTCTGTCTCCCCGGTCTGGCACTGGCGGGGCATATGTCGGCCAGTGGCTACAGTATGAGCACCCATTGGGTCGGCTATTTCTCCCTGGCCGTCTTCGCCCTGGCCTTGCTGGCCGTCGCCTTCGAGGAGTTCATCGCGCTACCCAAATCGAAACCGGTGCTGCTCGCGGCAGGCATCATCTGGGGCCTGATCGGCTGGTACTCCAATCTTCACCAGAGTGGACACGAGGCGGAGACCGCGCTGCGCCACAGTCTGCTGCAGTACTTCGAACTGATGCTTTTCTTCCTGGTGGTGATGACCTACATCAACGCCCTGGCCGAACGGCGTGTCTTTCTCGCCCTGCGCAGCTGGGTCGGTCATCGCCAGTACAGCTACCGCAGGATCTTCTGGATCACCGGTTTCGGTACCTTTCTGCTGTCGCCCTTCCTCGACAACCTCTCCACCGCCCTGGTGATGGGTGCCATCGTACTCAACCTGGAGCGGGACAACCGTCGGTTTATCGCCCTGGCCTGCACCAATATCGTGATCGCTTCCAATGCCGGAGGCGCTTTCAGTCCTTTCGGCGACCTCACCACGCTGATGGTCTGGCAGCAGGACATCATGAGTACCACCGGCCGCGTCGAATTCTTTTCCTTCTTCAACCTGCTGCTGCCCTCTTTGGTCAACTACCTGGTTCCGGCTGCATTCATGCACTTCGCCGTACCAAACGGCCGGCTGGCGGCTTCACAGGAGCAGATCCGCATGCGTCGTGGCGCCAAACGCATCATGTTCCTGCTGTTGATGACCATCGCCACCGCGGTCTATTTTCAGTGGCAGCTCTATCTCCCGGCGGCGATCGGCGTCATGACCGGACTCTCCTACCTGCAGTTTTTCGGCTTCTTTCTGAAAAAGACCCACCTCCCGAGCAATACCACCGTCACCACCTCGGAGAGCCCCGACTTCTCCATCGTGGTGGAGAGCCGGCAGCCGTTCGATGTCTTCCTGCGGGTGGCGCGCGCCGAATGGGACACCCTCCTGTTCCTCTGCGGTGTCGTCCTGTGTGTGGGGGGGCTCGGCTATCTGGGCTATCTGACCCTGGCATCGGAACTGCTCTACGTACAGTGGGGGGCGACCGCCGCCAATGTCTCCATCGGTCTCGCCTCCGCCGTGCTGGAGAACATACCCACCATGTCGGTGGTTCTGACCATGAATCCCGAGATGTCCCTGGGCCAGTGGCTGCTGGTCACCCTCACCGCGGGGGTCGGTGGCAGCCTGCTCTCGATCGGTTCCGCCGCCGGCGTGGCCCTGATGGGGCACGCGAAGGGAAAATATACGTTTTTCAGTCACTTGAAATGGTCGCCTGTGATTGCACTGGGGTTTGCGGCGAGTGTTTTGTGCCATCTGTGGTTGAATAGCGGCTACTTCTGACCCCCCATTTCCCCCACCCGGGTTCGCTGGATTTGCGGCATCTCCGTGGTATAGTTGGCTCCAATTTTTCCTCACGTCCGGATCCAATTGGACGGAAACCGCCCGGCGGCGGCCGACTGGACGATAACATTACAACGATTAGAGAAAGGGAGAAGTCAATGTCCAAAAAACATCCCGTGGTTGCCGTTACCGGCTCGTCCGGCGCTGGTACAACGACCGTCAAACGTGCCTTCGAGCACATCTTCTACAGAGACGGCATCAAGGCAGCCGTAGTCGAGGGTGACAGCTTCCATCGCTACACCCGAGCGGAAATGCGCAAGAAAGTAGCCGAAGGTCTGAGCCATTTCGGTCCTCAGGCCAACCACTTCGACAAGATCGCCGAACTGTTCAAAACCTATGGCGAAACCGGCAGCGGCCAGAAGCGCTACTACCTGCACAGCCCGGAAGAGGCCGCCGAGCACAATGCCCGCCTGGGTTGCGATCAGCAACCTGGCGAGTTCACCCCCTGGGAAAAGATCGAGGAGGGCACCGACCTGCTCTTCTACGAAGGCCTGCACGGCATGGTGGTCGACGGCGAGGTCGATGTGGCCAAGCACGTCGACCTGGGCGTCGGTGTGGTGCCGATCGTCAACCTGGAGTGGATTCAGAAGATCTTTCGCGACAACGCGGAGCGTGGCTACAGCGAGGAGGCCATCGTCGACACCATCATGCGTCGCATGCCCGACTACATCAACCACATCACACCCCAGTTCTCACGCACCGACATCAACTTCCAGCGCGTGCCCACGGTGGATACCTCGAACCCCTTCATCGCCCGCGACATCCCGACGCCGGACGAGAGTTTCGTGGTGATCCGCTTCAGCCATCCGAAGAAGTTCGACATCGACTTCCCCTACCTGCTGTCGATGATCGACAACTCCTTCATGTCTCGGCGCAACTCCATCGTGGTGCCCGGCGGCAAGATGGGCTTCGCCATGGAGATCATCCTGCAACCCATCATCGAGCGCATGATGGACGCCCGCAACGTCTGATCGCCGATCGACCCAGGACGCTCCGAGCCGTACCGGTTAAGCCGGTACGGCTTTTTTCTGTCCGCCGGCGCATCCATTGCGGATAGGACGGGCATGGGCCCAGGCTTGAGAATTTTCAATGTGGATGCGGTGAGGCTGAACTTACCATTTCGGTCGGCTTTTACGCTCAACACCGTTCGGGGAAACCGATGAACCCATCGTCACGTCTCGCCTACTTTCCGGTCTCGTTCTTCTCCATGATCATGGGTCTGACCGGCCTCTGTATCGCCTGGGAGAACGCGGAACTCACCTACGGTCTGCCGTTCCGTCTGGAGAGCGCGCTGACGCCGTTCACCGCACTTGCCTTCTGTCTCATGCTGGGGATCTACCTGGGCAAGCTGATCAAATACCCGCAGGAGGTGCGCAAGGAGCTCAACCATCCGGTCAAGCTCAACTTCTTCCCCGCCACCTCGATCAGCCTGATCCTGCTCGCCATCGCCAGCCTCAAGTCCCTGCCCGGTCTCTCCCACCTTCTGTGGGCTGTCGGCACGCTGCTGCACCTGGGCTTCACCCTCTACGTGATGAACGTCTGGATCCACCACGACAGGTTCGAAATTCACCACATCAATCCGGCCTGGTTCATCCCGGTGGTGGGCAACGTGCTGGTGCCGATCGCCGGCACCGCCCACGGCTATACGGAAATCTCCTGGTTCTTCTTCAGTATCGGTCTGCTCTTCTGGCTGGTGCTCTTCACCATCATCTTCTACCGGGTGCTGTTCCACCATCCGTTACCCGACAAGCTGATGCCGACCTTCTTCATCCTGATCGCGCCCCCCGCCGTCGGTTTCATCTCCTACCTCAAGCTCAATGGCGGATTCGACAACTTCGCCCACGTGCTCTACTACTGCGGCCTGTTCCTGACGCTGCTCCTGCTGACCCAGACCCCCCGCTTCTCTCGGCTGCAGTTCTTCCTCTCCTGGTGGGCCTACTCCTTTCCCCTCGCCGCCATCACCATCGCGACGCTGATGATGTACCGGCACCAGCACCAGGTCGGCTTCGCCGTCATCGGCTGGGTGCTGCTGTCGATCCTCACCCTGGTGGTGACCTATCTGCTCTACCGCACCCTGCAGGCGGTGGCGGGGAAGAAGATCTGCCTGCCTGAAGAGTAGGCGCCCGCGCAGAGCGTGACTTCGATGGAGTGCATTCGGGTGGGGTGCCGGTTGCCGTCGGCGGGGGGCGGATCGGCCTGAGCCATTGAACCGCAGTCGAGGGGGAAGGCGGGAAGGTTCGCCTTCGGGATCAGTCGTACTCCCGGTCCTTCCACTGGCGCAGCGCCGTAAACACCTGTGCCGTCGATTCCAGGCTCCTGCCCGACGCCCGCGCCGCCGCCTGGCGCACGGAGGGCACCGAGGTGCGCAGGAAGGGATTGGTCTCCAGTTCCAGGCTCAGCCTCGAGGGGACGGTGGGTCGGCCCGCCTGTCGCAGGGACTCCGCCTCCGAGGTCCGGTTCTTCACCGCCGCACTGTCGGGCTCGACCCAGGCGGCGAAGCCGAGATTGGCCAGCGTGTACTCGTGGGCGCAGTAGAGCTGCGTCTCGGGCGGCAGGGCGGCGATCCGCTGCAGGGAGGCGGAGAGCTGCTCGAAGGTGCCGTCGAAGACCCGGCCGCAGCCGCCGGCGAACAGGGTATCGCCGCAGAACAGGGACCCTTCACCGTAGTAGGCCACATGGCCGGCGGTGTGTCCCGGCACCTCCAGGACCACCCAGACGCCATCCAGTCCGTCGAGGATCACCCGATCCCCTTCGGCCACCGGATGGGTGACGCCCCGGATCGAGTGGCCGGCCGGCCCGTAGACGGGAATGCCGGGATAGGCCGCCGTCAGTTCGGGGATGCCGCCGATGTGGTCGTAGTGGTGATGGGTGATGAGGATCGCGGTCAGGTGTTTGCCCTGCGACCTGAGCCAGTCGAGCACCGGGGTCTCGTCGCCGGGATCGACCGCCACCGCCGCCGCGGCGCCGGGCTGGGAGAGCATCCAGATGTAGTTGTCGTCGAAGGCGTTGACGGGGGTGATTTCGAGCATCTGTTCCTCCGGCTCGATCAATTCGAACCCTGAACCACCTGCAGCGCGCTCTCCCGCGTCGCACGCGTGATGGCGTTCAGGATACCCTCCGCGTCGAGACCGGCCTCCGCCAGCTGCTCGTCGTGGCTGGCGTGATCCAGGTAGCGGTCAGGCAGGCCCAGGTTCAGCACCCGCACCGGATGGCCCAGGCGGCTCAGATACTCGTTGACGCCGGAGCCGGCGCCACCGCCGACCGCATTCTCCTCCAGCGTAACCAGCAGTTGATGGCGCCGGGCGAGATCGGCCACCAGCGCTTCGTCCAGGGGTTTGACGAAACGCATGTTCACCAGGGTGGCATCGAGCCGTTCGGCCACCTGGGCGGCCGTCGTCAGCAGGCTGCCGAAGGCCAGCAGGGCGATGCGCTGTCCCTCGCGCCGGATCTCCCCGCGACCGAAGGGCAGCGGCCGGGGATCGACCTGCACGGCCACGCCCGGCCCGGCGCCCCGGGGATAGCGCACCATGGCCGGTCCATCGTGTTCGAAGGCGGTCTGCAGCAGCGCCGCGCACTCGTTCTCGTCCGCCGGCGCCATGATCGCCAGGTTGGGCACGGCGCGGGCGTAGCTGAGATCGAAACTGCCGGCGTGGGTGGCGCCGTCGGCGCCCACCAGGCCGGCGCGGTCCACCGCCAGGGTTACGTCCAGGTTCTGCAGCGCCACGTCGTGGATCAGCTGGTCGTAGGCCCGCTGCAGGAAGGTGGAGTAGATCGCCACCACCGGCTTGAGCCCCTCGCAGGCGAGTCCGGCGGCGAAGGTGAGGGCATGCTGCTCGGCGATGCCGACATCGAAGTAGCGCCTGGGGAAGCGTTTGGAGAAATTCACCAGCCCCGAGCCCTCGCACATGGCCGGGGTGATCGCCACCAGCCGGTCGTCCCGCTCGGCGGCGGCGCAGAGCCAGTCGCCGAAGACCTGGGTGTAGGTCTTCGCCTTGGTGGTGGTCTTCTCCATCTTGCCGGTGGCGGGATCGAAGGGAGTGACGCCGTGATAGCCGCAGGGATCGTCCTCGGCCGGCTCGAAGCCCCGGCCCTTCTGGGTCACCACGTGCAGCAGGCGCGGCCCGTGAATCTGCGACATGTTGCGCAGGGT
>JBNLGI010000172.1:0-45604 GCA_050305975.1 Sedimenticolaceae bacterium
GGCCAGGCCGGCTGCCGCCGGCATCACCGCGCCGAAGATCATGATCAGGGCGTGGTTGGTGACCAGGTTGTTGTAGAGATCGGGATCGAGCAGCTGGATGCCGGGCTGGAACAGCTCCAGGCGGATCAGCATGGCGCTGGCGCCGCCGAGAAACAGCATGATCAGGGCGAAGGTGAGGTAGAGGGTGCCGATGTCCTTGTGATTGGTACTGAAGAGCCAGCGGCGCCAGCCCTTGGGGGTCTCGTGGTGATGAGCCTCGTCGTGTGTCATGGTCGTGGTGGTCATCTTCAACTCTCCTCTTATCGGGCCTTTTTGACGTCAGCAGGCTGCACGGCGTCGCCCATCTTGTTATCCCAGCTGTTGCGTTCGTAGGTCACGATCGCAGCAATTTCCAGATCGTTCAGCGCGTTCCAGGGCTGCATGGCGGTGCCCTGTTTGCCGTTGAGCACGATGTTCAGGTGGCCTTCGAGCGGTCCGGTGGCGATCTTCGAGCCGTTGAGGGCAGGGAAGGCCGGCGGCAGGCCCATGCCGGTGACCTGGTGGCAGGCGGCGCACTTGGTCTCGTAGAGGGTTTTGCCCTTGGCGTAGAGTTCGTCCAGGCTCCAGGTCTTGTCGGCGCTGGCCTCGGCCGCGGCAGCCAGTTTTACCTGTTTCTTGTCCTCCACCCAGGCGGCGAACTGTTGCGGCGAGACCGACTCGACCACGATCGGCATGCGCGAGTGCCAGGTGCCACAGAGTTCGGCGCACTGGCCGCGGAAGACGCCCTCGCGGTTCAGTTCCGCCCAGGTCTCGGTGACATAGCCGGGGATGGCGTCCTTTTTCACCGCCAGTTCCGGCACCCAGAAGGCATGCAGCACGTCGGCGGAGGTGTGCAGGAAGCGGATCTTGGTGCCGGTGGGCAGCACCAGACGGTTATCCACCTCGCGCAGGTAGAGGTCGCCGGACTCCTCCTTGGGCACGAATCGGCTCTCCACTTTGATGTCGTGGTCGAGATAGTCGAACTCCCACCACCACTGGTGACCGGTGACCTTGACGTCCATGATGTTCTCTTCCTTGGGCACCTCCCAGACCTCCTTCAACACCGCGTCGGCCTTGCCGGCGATGGTCAGGTCGACGCCGAGCACCAGCACCGGCACGATGACCCAGGACCAGTGACCGAACCAGGAGTTGTGAAAGTTCTGGTCCGCCTCGTAGCCCCGGCTCTTGCGGTGGAAGTAGAGTGAATAGAAGACGATGGCGAAGACGATGACCAGCAGTATGGTGGCGATGGTCATGGTCAGCATGTGGATGTCGTAGATCTCCTGCGCCACCCCCGCGGCGGGTTGCGGGAAGTTTATCCCGTACTCCGCCTTGGCCGGGGGCAGGGCGAAGAGCCCCATGATCGTCAGCAGGGTGACCAGCAGAATGTGGCGCCAGAGCGGACTCGATGCTGCTGCGGTTTGCGGTCGTTGTCGATAGGGTTGTTTGTTATAAGTGTGATACAGATGCATGCTTCTCAGGCGCCCTCGATCGCGCAGCGTAGTTGATGGGCGAGCGACTCACGCTCGTCTTCGATGAGGTTTTTACCGATTTCCACGAACTCCCCATGGGAGCCGATCAACAGACGGCTCGGATACCAGCCATTGCCGTCTCTGGTCTGCACAATGCTGGACCAGGCTTTGGGAAAGGTTTTCGTTGCCTCGGGTTTGCGCTGGTCGCGGATTTCGATCTGCGTGTGGTCGACACGTATGATCTCCCGGCGATGGGCGCAGCAGCTCTGGGCGTAGATGGCGCCGCCGATAATGAGGATCTCGAGACCGGTGAACGGCAATACCAGCCAGGCGCCGAGGCTGGCGAAGTAGAGCGCTACGAGCCCAACGCAGCCCGAGAGGATGAGAAACAGCCATTTCGACTGTTGCCAGCTCAGGTTTCTGTTGGGCTCTACGGTAAAGACAGTCTGGGTACTGCTACTGCCGATTTGCACATCCGACCGGACCATCAGGTACTCTCTAACGGGTGTGACAACCGGGTACTGCTGGTGTCGTTTAATTGATCTAGGTCAACTGTAAGCTAAATTGTGGGTGGGGCGCAATAACTAACTCCGTTAGTAGGGTATTCGTTAAGGCATTGAGGTTATTCTGAATATTACTAAGTACTTATTATCAATATGCCCTGTTGCCGACATCGGGATGGTGACACACTATGTTCGATCGCTACCCCTGTCTGAGTAGACTGGACGGGGTAGATCGGCTGTCGTGCTGATACCGCCATTACCGCGCACTTGGCGCTCAGCCCACAGGGATGGATTCTGAATAGGGACGTTGCATCACCTCTCCCTCTGAATCGGTTCTGTGGATTTCGCCTGTAGTCTGTTTGAAAGGGAGAGTGTTCAATGAAGGCACTGTTGATTATTGCCGTCTTGCTGGGGCTGGGTTACTACATTGTCAATTACCACTCACCGTTTCAGACGCAAGTAACCGACCCTTATTACTCCGAAATCAGAGTCAAGCTGCGCGAGCATGACGTGGAGATGGTCGGTATCGGAAAGATGAACTCCTTCGAGGACTGTCAGGCAAGATCGCTGATTGTCTGGGCCAACACTCTGGAGCATCTGGGAGAGGTCAGTTTCAACTCACAGTGCAAGAAAACATTGCCGAACCGGTTCCTGAAACTGTTCGACAACGAGCCGACATCCGCCAGCTATATCGTTCTTGACAAGGGGCGGGGAGAAGAGCGCGATGGACGCTTCCTCTTCTACGGTATTCCCGCGAGCCAGGTCTATGATGCCTGTGAAGAGATCACCAAGGAGATCAAGCAGAGTTACTCGGGAGAGGTCTACTGTATCAAGGGACGTGTCGGTTGAACTGAAATAGCCGCCGCAGTTCCAACACGGTTATCCGCACTGCATTGGGCCCGACGCCAGGCCACGGCAATTCACTCTCTGGTGGGCCTGTGGGTATGCGGACTACCTCCGCAAGACCTGATCCTGTTGTTCAGCCCGTTGTATTCCCGAGTGTCGGTTTTCCGATAGCAAATAACCTTTGGGTGGAGGCATCTCCTGCGACCTGCCGATCTTCCAGCTGGCTTGATGGGGCGATGCGTCGTTAAAAATTTTTCAGCACCAAGTCCAAACTGTTTTTCGCGCCAGGCATTCCTTGCCGATACTTTTTTGTTTTATCCGAATTCTTCAATAATCGATATGTGGATTGAGTGACTACTCGGTTTACTCCAGCCCGCCGGCCATCACGATTACCTCGAAAAGAGTATGTAATTTTCAGTCTCTACCTAATTGTTAATAGATTCAATATAAACAGCTGGTGATACCTGGAAATAAGAAATCTACGGCATATAATTCCCATTATTGGGGTGTTCAAACGACGAGTCATCGCCCGTCAATATAACAATACAAAACAAGATAAATGCACGCGCAAAAGCTTCATCTCATCGAGAACGATCCGCCTTGCAGCCGCTGTAAGGCTGAACCATTCTGTGTCCAGTCCGCATTCGATGGCGAACAGATGAGGGCGTTCAAGAAGGTGATCCGATCCAAAGGACCGATCCATCGCGGTGACAAGATCTATCGTGCGGGTGTTCCCTTCAACTCCCTCTATATCATTCAGAAGGGATCGGTCAAAACCGAAGTCTGTACGGTCAACGGTGTGCTCGAAGTCACCGCCTTTTACCTGCTCGGTGAACTCTTGGGTCTGGATGCGATCGGCTCGGAATGCTATCCGGCCGACGCCATCGCGATGGAGGATACCTGGTTGTGCGAACTCCCATTCAACCAGATCAGATCGATGTGCAGCAGCTGTGAGGATTTCCAGCAGGCTCTCATCATGCGTCTGGGACGCACCATCAATGCGGATGTCTATCAATGGACGCTGGCGCGTAATCTGAAAGCGAAACAGAAAGTGGCCTGGTTCATCTTCGATCTGTTCAAACGGGTGCGCTCCCGTCACGCTTCCGATCTGCGCACCATTCCCCTGCCTATGCGTAAGACCGATATCGCCAACTACCTCGGATTGGCGCCGGAATCCCTGAGCCGCGCACTGCACGCTCTGGAGGAGGAGGGCATGATCGTGAATCAATCGAAACGCATCTACCTCTCGGACATTCAGAAGGCTCAAGCATTGAGCATGATCTGAGTCTGCTATGACGGGATGCGTGCGCTCTGTGATCTGTCGGACGAGGATCTGCCTGATTTCAGTTTGAGCGGTACCGCGCTATCTGGCAGCGCCTTGGCACTACATCGACAGCGCATCCAGGTGCGAATGCAACTGATCCGGCCGGCAGGTTGGTGATGTACCGAAAGATTCGATGCCGTTTATACGGGTTCGGAAAAAAAGATGGCGCCGTTCGAGCGGCGCCATAAACCTGATTCCAAGAGTTTTTTTAAAGTGTCTAGCTGTATTCTTGGTTATCCCCCACAGATCGACGGGGGCCAGGTCGTTATTGTCGTTGTTATTATTCCCTTCCTCCCCCTGAATTCAGGTGATCATGTCTGCGCTGACGTCGCGAAAACCGCGGCAGGCAAACCACGCTTCGATTGTGTGCTCACATCGAAGCGTCCATCGGTAACAAGCCGCCCATATCCCCGATCTCGACGAGACTCTCCAACCCAGGCAGAGGGCGAAGGCCTCCGCAACCGACTGCAATCTCCATTCAGTCAGCACCTGGGAATCTCCCTTAAGCTCTGCTTGTCTGCCACGGCATCGCGCAAGGCGCAGAAAACGGGTGAGATCGAGCGTGCAGAGAACGACGCTCCGAGTTTGCGGCATGGCTGGGAAAAGGACGGACTGATACAACAACTCCTTCAACCCCTTGGTTATTGCTCGAGGGGACGGCATGGCTGGGTGACGACGGGACACAAAACCTTTTCTTGTTTATAGGGCGTTTGCCAGGAGTTATGTAAGAGAAAACGGGGCAGGGGATCCTTGATCTAAATCAAGATTGGAAAACTATACGGAGGATGTTTGAGTATGCCGGCTGAGCTGGCGACCTACTGACCGACGGCGCCGGTTCAGGGGTACCGCCGATTCAATTCGGAATGGAGTGGCGCTTGCCCGGATGAAATGGTGACGGAGGATGGTGAACCAAGGCGGCACGATAACCGAGTGCACGGTGCGGCAAGCCGCACCCTACGGGTTCGTCATGGGTGGTGTGGGCCCCCATCCCAGACTGAGAATCCCAGGTAGGGTGGGGCACTGCCCCACCACATCCGGGTCAATGGATCAGAGGTTCACTAAGAACGCGGCATCGCAGTCAGACCGCAGATTCAGCCCGATAGAGACGGGCGTGGAAAAGCGTGCTGTCACGGAGCCGATGCAGGGATTTGGCCGCGGCAAGGATGGCCAGGTCCGCCACCGGCTCGACCAGGACGACCAGCATGTAGGCGGCGCCGAAAGTTGCGATCTGGCTCAGGTTCTCCGCGCCTAAGCCCTGACCGTAGGTCGCCCAGAAGGCAACCCATGCCACCACGCCAGCCTGAAAGACGGTCGACAGCTTGAAGACCTGCAGGTAGGTCACGTCCTTGTAGGCGGTGTTGGCGGGGATGATGCGACCTGCCACGGCATCGATCATGAACAGGGGCACCAGCAGGCTGGTGACATTCATGCCGTACTGGGGCAGGTCGGTGGGTGCGAAGAAGAGACCCTGCGCCAACAGGCCCATGGCCAGTCCGATGGCGGCGGGGGCTGCGCCGAACATCAGAAAGAGGGTGGAGCCCAGAATGAAATGGACTTCGGAGACGCCGACCGGATGGTGCGGCAGGAGCTGAAAGAATCCAAATACGAGCATTGCCGTCATCAGGGTGCGCAGTCCGAGTGCGGCAAATCCGTCCTGCTTGATGGTCCTCTGTGAGCGCTTTGCCGTATACAGGAGCGCGCCTGCAGCTGTTGCATAGCCCAGTGCCATTTTCGCGCCGAGTACGACGCCTGGTTCGATGTGCATGTCAGTTACCTCTCAGTTTCTCTTCTCTCGATAGATGTCGCCGAACAGAAATACGGCGACGTTTCAAAACGGGCTCAGGATTCGATGGTCCGCTCTCGGCCTGAAGTCCATCACCAACTCTTGTAGGGCAGGAATTTGCCGCTCATGGTCACCAGTACGCGGTCGCCGGCGGGGTTCTCCTCTTTGCCGATCTTCATGGAGAAGTCGATGGCCGACATGATGCCGTCGCCGAACTTCTCATGGATCAGCTCCTTGATAGTCTCGCCGTAGACGCCGACGATCTCGTACCAGCGATAGATGACCGGGTCGGTGGGGACGATCTGCGCCCACTGCTTGTTGGGAAAGAGTTGCAGGGCGGCGGAGACCTCATCCGGCAGTTCCAGAGCCGCGCACAGTTTGTCGGCATACTCGGCTTTCAGTGAGTTCATGCCCAGACAGGCGGAGGTGACGAACACGGGATCCAATCCCACCTTCGCGGCGATCTCCTCCCAGCCAAGCCCCGATTTGCTCTTGGCGGTCATGATGGCCTCGGTCATCTCGATCTTGTTCATGGTGTTACCTCTTTGTTGCAGAAGTGTATGGGGAGGGGTTCATGCCTTGTCCCCCAGAGTAAACAGGCGCAGCACACCGTCGATGCTGCCCACGGCCAGACTGCGGGCGCCGGGCTGCCAAGCCAGCGTGGTGATCTCGGTGCCCAGTTCCATTTCGAAGGCCACCTCGGCCTTCTCGCTCCAGATGCAGAGCCGCCCGTAGCGGTCCGCGCTGGCCAGCAGCTGTCCCTCCGGAGCGTAGGAGAGGGCGGTCACCGTGGCGCTGTGACGGCGCAGGGGGGTTGCCTTGCGGTTGCCCTTTTTGTCGTCCAGATCCCAGAGCACCAGATCGCTGCCGCCGCAGGTGGCGATGCGGAGTCTTTTCGGGTGCCAGCTCAGGCTTGTCACCTTGCCGGGATAGCCGCTCATGCTGAGTTGACGGGGGGTGGATCCGGGCAGTTGCAGACGGATATGCAGGAAACCGTCCTGGGTGCCCGCCGCCAGGGCGCGACCGTTGTGGCTCCAGGCCAGGGAGACGGCGGCGCCGGGAAAACTCAACACCCGGGTCGGCTGCCGGCTTCCCGGATTCCAGAGATAGACCGCCTTGTTGGTGGCGCTGGCCAGCTGGTGTCCCTTGGGTGCCCAGGCCAGGGCATTGACGTTCCCCGGATGGTCGTCCCACTCGTTGGTGAGGCCGTCGGCATCGCGCATATAGAGTTGGGCGCCCGCGGAGCCGGCCAGGAGCGTACCGTCGGTGGACCAGGCCAGCTGCTCCGCCCAGTAGTGGTCCTGGGCCAGGGTCTCCAGCAGATCGCTGGTCTGCGACTGCCACAACCGCACGGCCCCGTCCTCACCGGTGGTCGCGATGGACTGCCCCGAGGGACTGGGACAGACCCGGGTGATACCCTGTTGATGCGCCTGAACACGGAACTGCCACTGCGCATCGTTGCGGAAAGCGCACAGCTCCCCGTCGGCGCTGCCGGCCAGCAGCAGTTCGCCGGAGGGCAGCCAGGCGAGGTCGGCGATGCTCTCGCCCAGGACCGTGGCCCAGGCTAGTTCCGCACTCTCCACTGCCCGGGTCGCCATGCTCAGGCCTTGCACGATACCAATCCCCGCTCCAGCTCCGCGCGGTCGAGCTCGCGGCCGATGAAGACCAGCTGGTTGTGTCGCTGCTCATTTTCCCAGGGGCGCCCGAACTTGCCATCGAACATCATATGGACGCCCTGGAAGACGAAACGCTCGGTTTGGCCCGCCAGCGCCAGGATGCCTTTGAAGCGGAAGATGTCCGGCCCCTTGTTGCGCAGCAGGGAGACCACCCAGCTCTCGAATTTCGCCTGATCCAGATCTCCTTGCAGGTGCAGGCCCACAGAGCCCACGGTCTCGTCATGGCTGTGGGGGCTGGCGTACTCCAGCTGGGAATCGGCTGCGATCGAAGCGCCGCCCAGGGTGAGGCGCATGTCGAACTCTGCGGGCAGGTGCTGGGTGAAGAGCGCGTAGCGGCCGGGACGGGGTATGTGCACCCGAAAGCGTCCTCCCTTTTGCTCATCCACCGGCAGACGGTAGAGGCGCTCGGCGGGCGTGAGACCGGTTTCGGCCGGCGCTGCCGCTTCATCGGAATAGAGCAGGATGCAGCGCTTTTTCCAGCTGTCGAAGTCCTGCTCGTCGTCCAGTGCACCCAGCACCAGGTCGATGCTCGGGTCGGGGCCGGGCTGGAAGCTCAGCTCGTAGCCGCCCGCCTCCAGGGTGAAGACACCGGACCATTCGAAAGGCAGTTCCTCCTGCAGGAAGCTGGGGATCTCCTCTACCTTGCTCTCCAGGTCGAAGGCGCGCACACCGAGTATCCGTTCCAGGTCGATGGCGCCGTGTCGGGTCTCATAGATGCGGGCCAGACGGTTGCGCCCCTTGATGGCGGCGGAGAGCTCGCGCAGCTCATCTGCGCTGACCAGGTCGGTCTTGTTGAGCAGCACCACATCGGCGAAGGCCAGCTGGGCCTCGCACTCGTCGGATTCGCCCAGGTGCTGCACCACGTGTTTGGCGTCCACCAGGGTGACGATGGCGTCCAGGTAGAGTTTCTCCTTCATCTCTTCGTCCATGAAGAAGGTCTGGGCCACCGGGCCGGGGTCGGCCATGCCGGTGGTCTCGATGAGAATGTGATCGAACTTCTGCTTGCGGCGCATCAGACGGCCCAGGATACGGATCAGATCGCCGCGAACCGTGCAGCAGATGCAGCCGTTGTTCATCTCGAAGATCTCTTCGTCGGACTGCACCACCAGTTCGTGGTCGATACCGATTTCACCGTACTCGTTTTCGATTACGGCGATGCGCTTGCCGTGCTGCTCGGTGAGAATCCGGTTCAGCAGGGTGGTCTTTCCCGAACCGAGAAATCCGGTCAGCACCGTCACCGGCACGCGCCCGTCGTCTGTTGTGGCCGCTTTCTCTTGTGCATGGTCGGTGCAGGTTTTCTGGAGGCATGCCGTCATAACGCTCTCTCTCAATTGGGGTTACTGATTCGCCGCTTTGGCGCCTTCCGCCTTACCGATAGCGCGGGCCGGATTGACCTCCTCGGGAAAGCGGCGGGCGGGACTCTCCGGTTTGCCCTTCTGCGCCTGCGCCGCTTCCTCGGTGACGGGTCCGCCGGCCATCTCCTTGGAGCGCTTGACCAGGAACTCCACCAGGTGGTTGCGGATGGGGTAGTAGGCCGGATCGTGGATGATCGTGGTGCGCTCCCGGGGGCGGGAGATCTCCACCTTCACCGACTCGGCGATGCGCGCGTAAGGTCCGTTGGTCATCAACAGGATGCGGTCGGCCAGCAGGATCGCCTCGTCCACATCATGGGTGATCATGAAGACGGTCTGGTGGGTCTCGTTCCAGATTTTCAACAGCTCGTCCTGGATGTTGCCGCGGGTCAAGGCGTCGAGGGCGCCGAAGGGCTCATCCAGCAGCAGCAGCTTGGGTTCGATGGCGAAGGCGCGGGCGATGGAGACACGCTGCCGCATGCCGCCGGAGAGTTCAAACGGCTTGCGCTCCTCCGCGCCGCCACCCAGGCCGACCATCTTCAGGTACTTGTAGGCGTGTTCGCGCACCTGCTCGCGGCTCCACTGGGGCCAGCGGGCGCGCACGCCGAAAGTGACGTTCTTGAGTGCGGAGAGCCAGGGCAGCAGGCTGTAGTTCTGAAACACCACGCCCCGTTCCAGGGCAGGACCGCCAACCTCCTTGCCTTCCATCAGCAGGGCCCCGTCGGTGGCGCCATCGAGACCGGCCAGGATATTCAAAATGGTCGACTTGCCGCAGCCCGAGTGGCCGATGATGCAGACGAACTCACCCTTGTGGATTCCGAAGTTGGCGTTCTCGAAGACCGTCAGCTCCCCGTCCTTGGTCTTGAACCGTTTGCTCAGGTCTTCCGCTTCGACAAAAAAGTGTTCTGCTCTCATGGATCTGCTCATTCTTTATAGGTGACCAGGCGGGTCGCTCCGGAGAGCGCCATGTCGAGCAACATGCCCACGATGCCGATCATCAGGATGGAGAAGATCACGCTGGTGAGGTCGAGATTGTTCCACTCGTTCCAGACGTAGTAGCCGATGCCGGTGCCGCCCACCAGCATCTCGGCGGCCACGATGACCAGCCAGGCGATGCCGATGGAGATGCGCATGCCGGTGAGGATGGTGGGCGCCGCCGCCGGCAGGATCACGGTGAAGGCGGTGCGCAGGGCCGAGAGCTCGTGGGTGCGGGCCACGTTGAGCCAGTCCTTGCGCACATTGGCCACGCCGAAGGCGGTATTGATCAGCATCGGCCAGATGGAACAGATGAAAATGACGAAGATGGAGCTGGTCTCCGAGTCCTTGATGATGAAGAGGGCCAACGGCATCCAGGCCAGCGGCGAAATCGGCCGCAACACTTGGATGAAGGGATTCATGGCCTTGTGGATCAGCGGCGACATGCCGATCAGAAAGCCGATGGGAATGGCGACGAGCGCCGCCATCAAGTAACCGCTCAAGACGCGGTAGACGGAATAGCCGAGCTGGATGCCTATACCCTTGTCGTTGGGACCCTTGTCGTAGAAGGGATTGGACAACTCCTCGACGGCGAGATCGATGACCTGGGAGGGTGGCGGCACGCGCGCCTCCTGATCGGCGCCGCCCATGAGCAACTCGTACTCGGTCAGCGCCTGCTTGGCTTGGGGCGCCTGGTTGGTCATCTCCCAGAGGCCGAGCACGACGACCAGGAAGCTGACGGCCAGGATGGCGGCGCGCATGTTGAGGGACTGCAGCATGACTTCTCTTTTCCGTTTCTCTTGGGCTTAGCCTTGGTTTCTGGGTGCGGGGGCCGGGCGGAGCTGCCCGCCCGACCCCGCTTCTCACGCTATCGCTTGATGGCGAAGCTCTGGACATACTCCTCGGGCTTGGCCGGATCGAAGGTCTTGCCCATGATGCTGTAGGACTCATAGGTGTGATCCGGTACCGGATAACCCAGCTCCTTCATCATGCGGCCGGCGTCGGAGGCCAGATAGACCTCCTCGGCGATCTTCTTGTAATCCACACTGCCCTCGACATAGCCCCAGCGCTTCATCTGGGTGAGGATCCAGACGGCCATGGAGTGCCAGGGGAAGGGATCGAAGTCGATGCGATCGGGCACGTTGTGCACGTTGCCCAAGCCATCGGCGTAGCGGCCGGTCAACACCTGTTCGATCACGGGCACCGGCTGGTTGAGATAGTTCTTGGGTGCGATGGCCTTTGAGATCTCCTTGCGGTTCTCGTGCTTGGAGGAGTAGGCGGTGGCGTCGACGATCGACTTCAGCAGCGCCGCATAGGTGTTCGGCAGGGTGGTGGCGAACTCCTCGGAGCAGGCGAACGCGCAGCAGGGATGGCCCGGCCAGATGTCCTTGGTCAGGGTGTGGATGAAGCCCACCTTCTCCCACACCGCGCGCTGGTTGAACGGATCGGGCGAGAGGTAGCCGTCCAGATTGCCGGCCCGCAGGTTGGCCACCATCTCCGGCGGCGGCACCACGCGGATCTGGATGTCCTTGTCCGGGTCGATGCCGTGTTCGGCCACGTAGTAGCGCAGCAGGAAGTTGTGCATGGAGTAGTCGAACGGCACGCCGAACTTGAAGCCCTTCCAGTCCTTCGGATCGCGTTTGTCCTTGTGCTTGACGTGCAGCACGATGGCCTGGCCGTTGATGTTCTCCACCGCCGGCATGCGGAAGGGCACGGCGGTGGAGCCCGCACCCATGGTGATGGCCAACGGCATCGGCGTCAGCATGTGGCTGGCGTCGTACTCCTTGGCCAGGGACTTGTCGCGGGCCACCGCCCAGCCTGCGGTCTTGATCACATCCACATCGAGACCGTACTTGGCGTAGAAGCCCATGGGATGGGCCATGATGATGGGCGTGGCGCAGGTGATCGGCACGAAACCCACCTTGAGCTTGGACTTCTCCGGCTTGCCAAGATTGTCCTTGATCGCCGCCTTGACCTTGTCCATGGGCAGCATGCTGCCGAGCAGGGCGGCAAAGGCGCCGCCGCCCACCACGCGCATGAAGTCGCGGCGGCTCATGTCGTCGTGGCCGAAGATGCCGCGCACCACCGCGCTCTCGATGACCCGGTCCATGACGTCTTCGGAGCTCTCCAGAGGGTTGGGATCCGCCGCCGCGGATTGCGCTTTCCGTGCCTCAGCGAAGTCGGATTGTTCCGCACCCACCAGTTCACGCATCTCGGGTGTGGTGGTGCCCTCGAAGACCGCCCTCTCCAGGCGCTCGGTCAGCTCTGTTTCACTGCATTCGTAGTTGCTTGTGAGCTGCTCCTTCTGGAATACACAGATAGGGCAGTTGCACGCGGGACCGTGCTGAAGATCGGTATCCGCATCGAACGGATTGCCGAGACTCTTGTTTGCCATGATTATCCCCTTCTACCTTGCCTATATAACGAGTTGGCGATGCGGTCAGCCACGGGCGTGGCACGGTTCCTGCTCTGATCGTAGTGCGGGTCTTTTGGCCCTCAGTTGAATGCGAGACACGGACGATACTGGTGCAGGGACGCACTACCTCAACCAATTCCGCACAACAATTGTGCAAATCACCGACGGGAGCCCACTCCAGTGCAAATCTGAAGCGCCTCGCGTCTTGAATGGCTTATTTGCAGCTATCGTGCCAGGCACGAAAAAGGATATCTAACATATTGTATATAAAGGAAATAAAGGCTGGCAGGGTAGTACTTTTAGAGACTACGAGATTGCGTAATTCACGAGATCTCGTAACCGGTGCAACGATATTTCGTAGTCGTTGATCTGATGGCGAGGCCTGTTGATATGAATATATCGGAGACACCGATCGAGTATCCTGCTCCCCTCGATGCCGGGCAGGTGGGTGACGATCAGTCGTTACGCAGCTTCTTCGACCAGCACCCCATGGCGACGCTGGTCTTCGACCCGGTAGAGAACTGCGTGATCGAAGCCAACAGAGCGGCCGTGGAGCTGCTGGGCTTCCCCCGGGAAAGGGTGCAGCAGATCAAACCGAGTTGGCTTTTCAACGGCGGCCTGTCCGCGCTGATCGTGTTCACCCAGTCGGTTCTGGAGCAGGGCTTCTGCTGGACCAACGAACTGATCTGTCGGACCCTGAGCGGAAGCGAGATACCGGTGGAGTGCAGTGCCCGCACCCTGGTCCAGGAGGGGCGCACCTTGCTCGCCATCTCCCTGCAGGAGCGCGAGCGTGTGGAGGGACTGCGCAAAGAGGCCGAGGCCAACGATTATGTGCGCCGCGGTCTTGCCGAATGGCGCAAATTCGAGCAGGTGTTCCGGGAGATCGAACAGGGCAACCAGCTGCTGCTGCAAGCTGCCGGTGACGGGGTCTATGGCGTCAACGCAGAGGGTATCACCACCTTCGTCAATCCCGCGGCGGAACGTATGCTGGGGTACAAGGCGGAGGAGCTGGTGGGTAAGAACATGCATGAGATGGTGCATGCGAAACATCCGGATGGCTCGCACTACCATGTTCGGCTCTGTCCCATCTATGCCGCCTTCAAGGATGGTGCCGTGCACCATGTGGACGATGAGGTGTTCTGGCGCAAGGACGGCACCTCCTTTCCGGTCGAATACACCAGTACCCCGATCCTTGAACGCGGTCTGTTGATCGGGGCTGTGATCATCTTCCGCGACATCACTGACCGCAAACAGGCCGAAGACAACCTGCGCCGGGCCCTGGAGCAGGTCAAATCACTGCAGCGACGGTTGGAGGAGGAGAACGCCTACCTGCAGGAAGAGATCCGCGCCGAGTACAACTATCGGGAGATCATCGGCAGCAGTGAGGCCGTACGTCAGGTGATTCAAAAGATCCAGCAAGTGGCGCCCACCAGCGCCACCACTCTGATCACCGGCGAGTCCGGTACCGGCAAGGAGTTGATCGCCCGGGCCATCCATGTCGGCAGCGAGCGCAGCGACCGGCCGCTGATCCGGGTCAACTGCGCGGCCATTCCCCGCGACCTGTTCGAGAGCGAGTTCTTCGGCCATGTGCGGGGCGCCTTTACCGGTGCCACCCGGGATCGGGCAGGGCGCTTCGAGCTGGCCGACGGCGGCACCCTGTTCCTCGACGAAGTGGGTGAGATACCGCTGGAGCTTCAGGGCAAGCTACTGCGGGTGCTGCAAGAGGGTCAATTCGAGCGTCTGGGAGAGGAGAAGACCCGCAGTGTGGATGTGCGCATCATCGCCGCCACCAACCGGGACCTGGCGACCGAGGTCAAGGCCAAAAGCTTTCGCGAGGATCTCTACTTCCGCCTGCAGGTCTTTCCCATCTACTCGGCGCCCCTGCGCGAGCGGCCGGAGGATATTCCACTGCTGGCCAGTCACTTCCTGAGCACCATGTGCCGCAAGTTCAACAAGCGGGGCATCCATCTCTGCCAGAGCGACATACGCCGTCTCAAGAATTACCACTGGCCGGGCAACGTGCGGGAGCTGGAGAATGTCATAGAGCGGGCGGTCATTGTCTCCAAGGCCGGGCGCTTGCACTTGGATCTGCCGGATCCGGAGAGTCAGTCGCAGACGCCGCCAATACCTGTCTTGCAGGCAGTGGAGGAGAGCAGGGTGCTGATGACGGAGAGCGAACGACTTGAGCGCGACCGGCGGATGATTCTGAAAGCCCTCGAACAAGCCGGCGGCAAGGTATTCGGAGAGGGTGGAGCGGCAGAACTGCTGGGACTGAAACCCACGACCCTGGCATCGCGAATGAAGCGGCTGGGTATAGAGAAGCCAAAGCGAAGCAGATAGTCGTTGTGGGGCCAACGGTTGCTACATCGGCGGGCGCTTACTCATTGCATCGAGTGTTCACGAGAGGGGAGACGATGGATAGCGAAGCAAGAGCGCAAACAGAGGAAATTTTCGGTGCGGCAAGCCGCACCCTACCCGTTAAACCGTAGGGTGCGGCTTGCCGCACCAAATCACGGGCAAAATAGTACAAAAAAATGTGCCGATGCCTTGAGCAGGTGGTGCTATTCGAGTCAAATCCCTAAGCGATCCCCCTGGCTTTTCTCAAAGCCCTCCCACTGATTGATCCGCTAGACCGCTGCGCTTTGTCACTCTTCCTTGCGATGGTGCTTTTCACTCAGAGATTTCTGGATATTGCCCGGCACCGCTTCATAGTGGCTGAACTCGATCTCGTAGCTGCCTTCGCCGCCGGTGATGGCCTTGAGTTGGGTGCCGTAGCTCTCCAGTTCCGCCAGGGGGGCCTGGCCCTTGATGATCAGCATACCGTTGCGCCCCGATTCGGTACCGCTGATCTGGCCGCGGCGGCCGGCTAGGTCGCCGGTGATGTCGCCCATGAAGCTGTCCGGGGTCGTGACGGTCACGTTGACGATCGGTTCCAGCACCACCGGTCCGGCGTTGTCGACCGCTTCCAGGAAGGCCTTTTTGCCGGCAGTGACGAAGGCGATCTCCTTGGAGTCGACGGAGTGATATTTACCGTCGTAAAGCGTGACGCGGATGTCCTGCAGCGGGAAGCCGGCAATGGCGCCCTCTTCCATCGCCAGGCGGATGCCCTTTTCCACCGCGGGGATGAACTGGCCCGGAATGGCTCCGCCCACCACGGCATTGACGTATTCGAAACCCTCGCCACGCGGTAGGGGTTCGATACGCAGGAATACCTCGCCGAACTGACCGGCGCCGCCGGTCTGCTTCTTGTGCCGGTAGTGCCCCTCCGCATTGCGGGTGACGGTCTCGCGATAGGCGATGCTCGGCGGATGGGTTTCGACCTCGACCCCGTACTTGTTCTGTAGTTGATGCAGCAGCACTTCGAGGTGGAGCTCGCCCAGACCGCGCATGACGGTCTCGTTGAGGCTGACATTGTGCTCGACATGGAAACAGGGGTCCTCGTCCTCCAGCTTGCGCAGTGCTTCGCCCAGCTTCTGTTCGTCGCCGCGCTTGGCGGTGTTGATGGCCAGGCCGAACAGAGGCAGGGGACACTCGATGGAGCGCAGGTGGTGGTGATCCTCGTCGTGGGAGTCGTGCAGCACGGCGTCGAAATGGATCTCGTCGACACGCGCCACGGCACAGATATCGCCGGGGATGGCCTCGTTGATCTCCTCCTGATCCTTGCCCTGCAGGCGGAACAGGTGATTGACCTTGAACGGTTTGCGGGCATCGCCTATGTAGAGTTGGGCGCCGCTCTTGAGGGTTCCCTGATGTATGCGGAAGATGCCGAGTTTGCCGCGATAGGGGTCGTTGAGAATCTTGAACACATGGCCGATGACGTGTTTGTCCGGATCGGGAGCGACCTCGACCGGTTTCATGTTGGCGCCTTCGCCCTTCATGAAGGGGGGCGGGTTGCCCTCGGTCGGATCGGGCATCAGGCGGGCCAGCAGCGTGAGCAGCTCGTCGATGCCGGCTCCGTTCTCGACCGAGGTAAAGCAGACCGGTATCAGGTGGCCTTCGCGCAACGCCTTTTCGAACGGGTCGTGGAGCTGTTCCGGCTGCAGTGCCTGGCCCTGTTCCAGGTAGAGTTCCATCAGCTCCTCGTCCACTTCGACCACCTGGTCGATCATGCTGTCGTGGGCTTCGGAGACCGAGGAGAAATCGGTGGCATCACCGCCGGGCTGGAAGAAGCAGTCGATCACCCGAGTACCGTTGTCCGCCGGCAGGTTGATCGGCAGGCACTCCTTGCCGAAGGTCTCCTGCAGGTTCGTCATGAGGGCGCTGTAGTCGGTATCGGACTGATCGATCTTGTTGACGATGATCAAGCGACAGAGATTTCTGCGTCGGGCCGCATCCATCATGTGCAGGGTGACAGGCTCGATGCCGGTACTGGCGTTGACCACCAGGGCGGCGGTTTCCACGGCGGGCAGGATGCTGATGCCGCGCCCCAGGAAATCGGCGTATCCGGGGGTATCGATGATGTTGACCTGCTTGGCTTCGTGGCTGAGGTGGGTGATGGCGATATCGAGCGAGTGCTGAAGCGACCTCTCCTGCTCCTCGAAATCACATACCGTGTCCCCCCGTGCCACGCTGCCCTGAGTGTGAATGGTGCCGCTGCGATGGAGCAGCGCCTCAATCAGACTGGTCTTGCCGGCCCCGGCATGACCGACTATGGCGATATTACGAATGTCGTGAATGGAATAACTGGCCATTATGACTCCTATCTGCGCACGAAGCAGATGCAAGCAAGCTTCTTTTAGGTATTCGATGTGGGACCAGTATATCAACCAGTCGGGGGGAAATGTTGAGCTATGACAGGAAAGTCGAGAAAAGCGGGGCAGGCTGGATGCGCGCGATCGAGCGGAACATACGGTGGGGCAGGGCCCCACCCTACACTTCGATTCGTGCGTAGGGTGGGGCCCTGCCCCACCATTAACGGTTGCTTAAATACAGAGCGCTTGCCTGATGAGGCGTCAACTCGTCGAGGGACGCCCTGAACTGTGCGCATAGGCGGTCACAGCAAGTCGGCGCTCCTTTGATTGCAGAGCACTGAAAGTCAGGGATGGACCTTGTCGATGACGACGTTCACCGCCTCGCTCTGTCCCGGTTCGACCGGTCGCACTTCGCCTTCCAGGTCGCCGCTCTGGGCGGTGGGGCTGCCGGAAAGTGAAACCCGGGCGCCCACGGCGACCTGTTTGAAGCCGGAGATCTTCATCTGCGGCATCATCGCCATGGAGTCGTCGAGGCGGATGGTGAGCGGCAGGTCGCGTACCTGCTTGCGGGCGGCGGCGAGTGGCATCGGGGGGCCACTGACGGCCTTGGCGTAGATGAAGACCAGGTCATTGGGATTGGCCTTTTGCGCCAGCTCCGGTGAAAGGGTGACCGTCACCTCGACGCCGGCGGATGCGGCGCTGTCCGGATTGTCGGAAGCCGCTACGGTGTTGGTGGCTGGGCCGGCCTGGGCGATCTGCGGCAGCCGGGGTTCTCTGGGAGGGAGTCCCAGCTGCTGGCGCGCATCGTCGATGGCGTTGCTGACCGATTCCAGCTCGCTGCTCTGCGGTGTCAGCATGGCCTGCACCTTGACCCAGCGATCGAGCGCCGCTTGGTAATCGCCGCGCTGATAGGCGACGATCCCCGACATCCAAAGGGCGTTGGGATTCTCGGGTTCCAGGCTGTAGGCCTTGTCGACCAGGGTCGCCGCCTTGCCGGTGAAATTATTGCCGGAGCTTCCGGCGATGGCCTCCGCGTAGGCGAGCAGCATAGCGACGTTCTCGGGATCGAGCTGCATGGCGCGGTCGAACGCCTCGATCGCCTTGGGGTACTGATTCATCGCGATATAACTGCGACCGAGCATGACCCAGCCCTGCGGATTGTCGGGTTGCTCTTCGAGTTTCGCCGCCAGTTTCTGCACCAGCTCTTCCAGCGGCGGCATACCCTCCATGCCGGCCGCCTGCGCATGTCGGGTCTGGCCAGCGCCGCTCGAGGCAGGTTGCTCGGCCAGACGCGTAATGATCTCGGGGGAGCCCAGTAACTGGTAGACGAACAGCGTGACCAGGGGTACCAGCAGGGCGCTGAGCGCCATCCAGCGGGAACCTTTCTTGGGTGTGGACAAAGCCTCCGGCGAGTCGCTGCCGACATCGCTGAGCAGCTCCTTTTCCAGATCCCTCTTGGCCGCTTCGTAGCGAGCCTGATCGAGGATGCCTGCCTCCAGATCGCTGTCGAGTTCCGCCAGCTGCTGTTTGAACACGCTCAGATTCAGTTCATCGGCGTCGATGCCGGTCTTGTAACGGCTCCGCAACAGCGGTGCCACGATAAAGGCCATCGCCAGGACGATCAGCCCGGCGGTATAAATCCAGAATTGGGTCATTGGTTGGCGTCCTTGGAGTCAGACGTCTGCTTGAGCAGGGTGTCGAGTCGTTGTTGTTCTTCCGCTGAGAGTTCGGTCTCCCGGCTTTGGCTCTTGCGCCTGAGAATGCGAAACAGCACGACGGCGCCAATCATGAAGAGCAGGATGGGCCCGAACCAGATGGGGTAGGTCGTGGGTTTGACCGGCGGATTGTAAAGTACGAAGTCGCCGTAGCGGGCGACCATGAACTGGATGATCTCATCCTTGCCCTGGCCCGCTTTCATCATCTCGTAGATCTCGTTGCGCAGATCCACCGCCAGTTCGGCGTTGGAGCCGGCAAGGGATTCGTTCTGGCAGACCAGACAGCGCATCTGCTCGATGACGTGACGAAACTCCTCGCCCTTTTTCGGATCGTCGAACGTATAGTCGGCCAGGGTGGCGCTGAGAAGGAGCGGGGAAAAGAGCAGCAACGATAGGACGAAAATGAACCTGAGCGACATGTTCAGCCTTTGTTTTTCAGTTGTTCGATGAGGGGCAGGATCTTACTGTTGAAGAGATCATGGGTGACCGGCCCTGCATGCTTGAATCGGATAATGCCCTGGCTGTCCACCAGAAAGGTTTCAGGTGCGCCGTAGACACCGAGATCGATCGCGGTGCGCCCTTTCTGGTCGAAGATATTGACCGAATAGGGATTGCCCAGCTGACGCAGCCAGACCTGTGCCTTATCGCGATCGTCCTTCCAATTGAGTCCGACGATATCCACCTTGCCCGATCGCGAGAGCTCCACCAGCGTCTCGTGCTCCGCCCGGCAGGAGACGCACCAGGTGGCCCAGACGTTGAGCAGATAGATGTTGCCCAGCAGATCCTTGTTACTGATCTGGGTTTCTACCTGTTCCAGCGAGGGCAGGGTGAATTCGGGGACCGATTTGCCGATCAACGGCGACGGGATCTCCCGGGGATTCATGCCCAGGCCTTTGAACAGAAAGGCCGCAATCACGGCGAAGACGATCAGGGGAATGGAGTAGCGTAGATAGCGATTCATATCGATAGTGATTTCTTCAAGCGGTGGCACTGCTGTCGGTGGCCGCAACCGATTGTGCGGCACGCACCCGCGCCGTGCGATAGCGACGGTCGGTGATGGCCAGCATTCCGCCCAGGGCCATCAACACGCCGCCCAGCCAGATCCAGCGCACATAGGGTTTGTAGTAGAGGCGCAGGCTCCAGTCGCCGCCGCCCAGGGGCTCGCCCAGGGAGACGTAGAGGTCGCGCGTGAAGCCCCAGTCGATGGCGGCTTCGGTCATGGGCCGGGTCTGCACGAAGTAGGTGCGTTTCTCCGGCTCCAGGGTGGCGATCTGCTGACCGTCGAGACTGACCTGGAAACGCCCGCGATTGGCGTTGTAGTTGGGGCCGGGGAACTGGCTGACACCCTCGAATTTGAACTCATAGCCGGCGATCTCGCTGACGTCCCCAGGACTCATGCGGACATCGTGTTCGAGACCGTAGTTGCTGACCAGGGTGATGCCGACGATGAACACGGCCACGCCCAGATGGGCCAGGATCATGCCGTAGTAGCTGCGGCCGCCGGTTGTGAAATCGTGCCAGAAACCGGCGAAGCCACGCTTGTGTTTGAGCCGCTCACGCAGGTTGACCACATGGGAGGTGGTGATCCACATGGCCAGTCCCATGCCGAGTCCGACCAGCCAGTTGGTGCCCTCGAAGAGGGGCAGCATGCTGACCACACCGAAGACCAGGCTGACGCCGAAGGCCACCCGCAGCTGCTTGCTCAGGTCGGTGATTTCGGCATGCTTCCAGCGGGCCAGGGAACCCATGCCCATGAACAGCGCCAGGAACGGGGTGGTCAACAGGAACATCTTGTTGAACCAGGGGAAGCCGACCGAGATCTTGCCCAGTTCCAGGGCGTCGTAGATCAGCGGCGCCAGGGTGCCGAGCAGTACCAGTGCGGCGAAGACCGAGAGCAGCAGGTTGTTGCCGAGCAGAAAGGTCTCGCGGGAGACCAGGTCGAAACGGCCGCCACCGGAGATGTAGGGCGCGCGCCAGGTGTAGAGCAACAGGGAGCCGCCGATCACCACCAGCAGAAAGGCGAGGATGAAGACGCCGCGGGCCGGGTCGGAGGCGAAGGAGTGAACCGAGGTCAGCACTCCCGAACGCACCAGGAAGGTGCCGAGCAGGCTGAGGGAGAAGGCGGAGATCGCCAGCAGCACGGTCCAGCTCTTGAAGGCGCCGCGTTTTTCGGTCACCGCCAATGAGTGGATCAGCGCGGTCCCCACCAGCCAGGGCATGAAGGAGGCGTTCTCCACCGGATCCCAGAACCACCAGCCGCCCCAGCCCAGCTCATAGTAGGCCCACCAGCTGCCGAGCGCGATGCCGAGGGTGAGGAAGATCCAGGCCACCGTGGTCCAGGGCCGTGACCAGCGGGCCCAGGCGGCGTCGAGACGGCCGCCGAGCAGAGCGGCGATGGCGAAAGCGAAAGCCACCGAAAAGCCCACATATCCCATGTAGAGCATGGGGGGATGGATCGCCAGCCCCGGGTCCTGCAGCATGGGATTGAGCTCCCGACCCTCCGGCGGCACCGGGAAGGTGCGGTCGAAGGGATTGGAGGTCAACAGCATGAAGAGCAGGAAACCGATACTGATCATGCCCATCACCGAGAGCACCCGGGCCACCATGGTCAGCGGCAGGTTGCGGCTGAAGACCGAGATGGCGGCGCCCCAGCAGGCGAGCAGGAAGGCCCACAGCAGCAGCGAACCTTCATGGGCGCCCCAGACGGCGGAGATCTTGTAGATGTCGGGCAGTTTGGTGTTGCCGTGCTGGGCCACGTAGATGACCGAGAAGTCGTTGGCCAGAAAGGCGTTGGCCAACACCACCAGGGCCAATCCGAGGAACACCAGTTGGCCGAAGGCCAGGGAACGGGAGAGGGCCATCCAGGAGACGGTCCCGGTATAGGAGCCGATCAGCGGCACCACCGCCTGGGTGAGGGCCAGGCAGAAGGCCAGGATCAGGGCCACATGTCCGAGTTCGGGGATCATTGTACGCTTACCTTTCTGGCTTCTGCGACACCCTCATCGTGGGCGGTCTTCAGCGATTCGGCCACTTCGGGCGGCATGTAGTTCTCGTCGTGTTTGGCCAGCACCTCGCTGGCGATGAAGGTGCCGTCCTGATTCAGCTGCCCCATGGCCACGATACCCTGACCTTCGCGGAACAGGTCGGGCAGGATACCGGTGTACTCGACAGTCACCGATTTGGCGTTGTCGGTGACGGTGAAGCTGGTGGTCAGCCCATCCTCCTTGCGTTTGACGCTGTCGGTGGCCACCAGGCCGCCGATGCGGAAGGGGTGGGCGGTGGGCGCCTTGCCCTCCACCACTTCGCTGGGCGAGAAGAAGAACATCAGGTTCTCGTCGAAGGCGTTGAGCGCCAGCCAGGTGGCGACACCGATGCCGGCCACCATCAGGCCGATGAGGGTGAGTCGTTTCTTGCGGATTGGATTCATGATTGCTCTTTCCTGGCCCGTCGCAGTTTGCGGGCGATTTCTTTCAATACGCGTTTGCGCTGCTGCATCGGGGCGACGACGTTGGCGATCAGGATGATCGCCGCCAACGCAAAGGAGGGCCAGACATAGACGGCGTAGCCTCCCATGGCGAAAAACTCGCTCATTTCGCCTCCTGCTCGACCATGTCCTGCACCCAGCGGGCGTTGCGCTCCCGTTCCACGATTTCCGCTCGCGCGCGCATTAAGACCACAGCGCCGTAGTAAAGTTTAAAGGAGATGGCCATGATCAGCAGCGGCACCAGCATGCTCATGTCCATGCTGGGTTTGCCCATTTTGGTGATCGAAGCCGGCTGGTGCAGGGTGTTCCACCACTCCACCGAGTAGTGGATGACCGGAATGTTGACCACCCCGACCAGGGCCAGGATGGAGACCGCCCGCGCCGCCACCCGCTTGTCCTCGATGGCGCTGTGCAGGGCGATGATGCCCAGGTAGAGGAACAGCAGCAGCAGCTCGGAGGTCAGCCGGGCGTCCCACACCCACCAGGTGCCCCACATGGGTTTACCCCAGAGCGATCCGGTGGCCAGCGCCAGGAAGGTGAATGAGGCCCCCACGGTGGCGCTGCTGATGACGATCACTTCGGTCATCTTGATGCGCCAGACCAGGCTGATGAGGCCGGATACCGCCATCACCACGTAGATGAACATCGACATCCAGGCGGCCGGCACATGGATGTACATGATGCGGTAGCTCTCCCCCTGCTGGTAGTCGGGCGGCGCCGCGAAGCTGTAGTAGAGACCCAGTACCAGGGTGATGAGGAAGGTGGCCATGAACCAGGGGACCAGTTTGCCCGCCACACCGTAGAAGTAGCGGGGGGAGCCCATTTGGTGAAAGAAACGTACGATCATATCGGTGTCAATGTCCCTAACTGAGGCTAATTCTCAAGGATGCGGCGGTGGCCAGGGGGGCCAGCACCAGCGAGCCCACCAGCATGGCGGACAGGATCGAAAGCTGTGCCGTGGTCGGGATACCGACGATGGCGGTCTTCACTGCATCGGTGGCGAAGATCAGCACCGGCACGTAGAGCGGCAGTATCAATAAAGAAAGGATAACACCGCCACGGCGCAATCCCACGGTGAGGGCCACGCCGACGGAGCCGATCAGGCTCAACACCGGGGTGCCGAGCACCAGGGTCAGCATCAGGGTCGGGATGGCTTCTGCCGGAATGTTGAGCAATATCGCCAGCAGCGGCGCGGCGATGAACAGGGGCAGTCCGGTCACCAGCCAGTGGGCCAGGACCTTGGCCAGTACCAGCACCGAGACCGGGTGGGCGCTGAGCATGAACTGCTCCAGGGCGCCGTCGTCGTAGTCGGAGCGGAACATGGCATCGAGGGAGAGCAGGGCGGCCAGCAGGGCGGCCACCCAGATTACCCCGGGGCCCACCGCCTCGATCAGTTTCGGGTCGTTGCCGATGCCCAGCGGGAACATGGCGGTTACCAGCACGAAGAAGAGCAGCGGATTCACCAGCTCGGCCCGACGCCGGTAAGCGAGGGTCAGGTCCCGCTTCAGCAGCAGGGTGAAGGCGCTGGTGAGGGAGAGGGTGCTCATTGTTCCGACAGGTTGATGCGGACCAGTTTGACTCCTTCCTTGAAGCCTACCCGGTGGTGAGTGGTCATGGCAGCCATGCCGCCGCGGTCCAGATGTCCCTCGAACAGACGCTCCATCTGTTCGATGCCCTTGCGGTCCAGGGAGGTGAAGGGCTCGTCGAGGATCCACAGCTTGGCGTCGGTGACCAGCAGACGGGCGATGGCCAGCCGGCGCTGCTGACCGGCGGAGAGGTTGCGTGTGGGCACATCCTCGAAGCCGTAGAGTCCGACCTGCTCCAGTGCCTCGTCGAGGGTGATGCCGGCACGGGCCTTGCCCAGGCCCTGGGCGATGCGCAGATTCTCCATCGGGGTCAGGTCCAGCTTGGAACCGTCCTTGTGACCCAGGTAGGCGATGTGCTCGCGGAACTCCGGGCCCAGGCGAAAGATGTCCTCGCCCTCCCACAGCACTTGGCCCGACTCCGGCAGGCGGATACCGCTGATGATGCGCAACAGTGAGGTTTTGCCGCTGCCGTTGCGTCCCTCCAGCACCAGCGCTTCGCCCGGACTGATGGTGAAACAGAGGTCGTCGAACAATACCCGGTCGTCCCGGATGCACTCGAGGGATCTGGCTTCGAAAGTGGCGGTGTTTGGTGCGGCGGTCGAGGTCGTCACGTTCCTGGAGTCTTGTCCTGTCATGTTGCCTTGAGGCTTTTGCGTTCCCTGCCAGGCAGAGTTCGCAACCATACCCGATCTGAACCTGCCGCCTCAACAAAAAAGCGACGATTACGGCGACTGGGTCGCCCGTTATGAGACAGGAAAATGGTCAAAGTGATCATCTGGTGGAGTGAATGTGTGCGGCAGGTCCAGTTTTGGCTGGCGGCATCGCCGAATTCGCTGGATCAACCTCATCAAGATTAAGAAATCTTAATCAATAACAATAAGCAAGGGTGGACAGTTGATAGTTTACTTCGGTTCATGAAGCGACATGGGTGCACGGTTTGTCGCAAGTATGGCGTACAGCTGTAACCGGCCTGAGACTCAGGCGCGATTGCTTTCGGAGAGGGGTAAGTGGGGCGGGGAAGAGAGGGAAACGAATCAGGTGGCCTGCGGCTCTCTGATGATGATCTCTTTCTTACTTTCGAAACTCTGAAGGTTCGGGGTTCTGTCTGCGATACTGGCGGTCTGCCAAATCAGGGTTACACAGAATGCAACGGCCAACACAAACAGATATTTCACCTGATAGTCCCCCCGGACTGTGCATTTGGTGGTTGGGCGTAGCCTGCAAGCTACCTCTTATTGACGGCAGAATATATCGGAAAAGATTGTCAGCTACCAGTGTAGGAAATGTCTGATCTTTTGATCTGGATCACCAAAAGTGCCGGTTGCTACGGTGACTTAGGCCGAAATAGGATTTTTTTTCCTTGCACTTTAACGGCATAGGTCCCGATCGGGTCCGTGGCGGGGTCTTCCAGGGGTTCGCCGGTCTTGAGGCTGAAGCGGCTGCCGTGGAGGGAACATTTGATGTTGTCACCCTGAATGCAACCGAGATAGAGGGAGACATCCTCGTGACTGCACTGGTCATCTACGGCGTAGTAGTGGCCGTTTGCGTTGGCCAACAGATAGCGATGCCCCTCATGCTCGATCCGTTTCATGCTGCCGAGAGGGAGTTCGTCCAGGGTGGCGACTTCGAACCACTGCTCCGTCATGGGGTCACCTCAGGCGGTCGCGTGCGGCCCCGCTGTCGAGCACGCGTCTGACCTGGTCCGCCGCTTGGTGGATGGTGTCGGCGCGTCCGCTATGCCAGAGGATCAGGGCAGCCCCGTAGACCAGTGAATCGTAGCTCGCCCCGCGCTCGCCTTCGAGCGCTCTGATTCCCGTCTCGGCGGCTATGGCGGCCGCCTTTTTGACATCGGTGATACGGGCGATCTCGTCACCGCCGGTGGTGATCGAGGGATCATCGGGAAGCGGTACCGCACGCACCGGTTGCTTGATGCCCAGCGCTTCGGGATTGATTTCGACCGGAGTCTCCTCCCCGCCATCCAGATAACGGAATACCATGCCCTGCTGTCTCAACGAGGGGATGACACCGCCCTCGGTGCCGCGTACCAGCAGGCAGCCATCAAAGCCGGCAAAGCGGGCCAATGAAGCGTACTTGGCCGGATAGGGTTTGTGCACATAACCGGTAACCAGGTGGGTCTGCTTGCGACCGGTGATCGGCTTGGCCAGGACTTCTACCGTGGTCAGGGCCTGTCGTTTGACCATCCGCTGTCGCAGAGCGGTCAGGTCGTGCAGTCCGGGGCAGAAGGTGCGCTGATCCACATAGGCCCAGCCGAGTTCGTCATCCGACAGGCGAGCGGCAGCCCGGTCCAGATCCATATCCACGTCGATACCGGCGGCTTGCAGAACATGCCGATGGGTGACGCCGAACTTGGGGCCCACGGCGTCCAGGCCGTGGCTGACCGTCGCCAGCCCGCAGGCGGCCAGGACAGCGGGGATGAAGGGTGCCGCCGGGAGGTTTCGGTTGATGCCGTCGTAGGGATCCGCCAGCGAGACCACTTCGTCCACTTCGGCCACGCGGCTGTCCGAGATCTTCAGGATGGCGTCGAGAATGCCCTTGTTCTCGTCGTCGGTCTCCCGCTTCATCCGCAAGGCGATGAAAAAGATGGCGGACTGCACATCGTCGATCTCGCCACGCAGGATGGCGGCGGTACCCTGGCTGGCCTCTTCCAGTGAAATATCCTTGCTGAGTTCCGGACCGGTGGCGATGCGCTGGATGATCGAGTGCATCAGGTCGCGGGACGAGAGGGTGATGGCTTCGGACATGGGGTACTACCTGTCAGATCGTAAAATTCGGGTCAGTATAAATAACCGACTATTATAGTCAAGAATTAGTTTGCGGGGGTGTTTGTGGGGGATATGGCAGGCAGGAAGGTTTTGTGGACTCAAAACGATGCGGCAAGCCGCACCCTACGTCCCATTCAGCTGTAGGGTGCGGCTTGCCGCACCATGATCATGAGAAATGTGGAGGCTGAGGGCCTGATTGTCAGTGATGCACCACCGAGGTCAAAACATATTGATACTCGAAAAAGACGGAGTACTGGTCATAGTCCCAGCGGGTGATGGGGGGTTCGCCGACCTGGGGGTATTCCGTTGCAGGCATGCCGTAACGCTGTCTGACCTGGTCCATGCTCATTCCCCGCGTGGGCCGCGGCAGTCCCTCTTCACTGTTGACCGGATCCTGATTGATGGCGTCGATGAGCAATACGTCGGCGCTGACGGGTTGCGACAGCAGAAGAATCAGGCTGGCGGCGGCGGTGGTGAAACGAAATGTCATACTGAGCAACTCCAAATTTGTCTCGCTTAAAGCAGAATATAGCACTCATACCTAACTATAGGAAAGAATGCGTTTTTTATGCTGTGAAGTCTGTCTGATACAGGCGTCGACGCCGGTACTACAAGCAGCTTGTCGCAGCACATTTGCCCTGCCCGATGCCAGGCTCTCAGGCGCCATACTGTGTAAGGAATCGGCAGCCGACCTCGATTCATTAGCGTGATTCGTGATCCGTCGCGAGGTTTGTACCGGGGTTGCCGGTGCGGCTATGTCCTGGCGGGAACGAGTGTGTTTTAATGCCCTGCCATGTTCAAACCGATCGAATTCTATATCGGCCTGCGCTATACCCGCGCCAAGCGGCGCAACCACTTCATCTCCTTCATCTCCGCGATTTCCATGCTGGGAATCATGCTGGGTGTGATGGCGCTGATCGTGATCTTGTCTGTTATGAACGGCTTTCACAAGGAAGTCCGTGAACGGATTCTCGGTATGGCCTCGCACGCCACCATTTCCGGCGTCAGCGGAGAGTTGAGCGACTGGCGGGAGGTCATGGCCCAGGCCGGCAAATTTCCCCATGTCGTCGGCGAGGCCCCCTATGTGGAGGGGCAGGGGATGTTGATCAGCGGCCAGAAGGTCAGCGGCGTACTGCTGCGGGGTATCGCGCCGGAGCAGGAGGGTGCGGTATCGGATGTGATCGATGCCATCGACAAGGGATCGATCGCGGACCTCAAGCCGGGCGGATTCGGCATCATCCTGGGCCGGGAACTGGCGCTCGTTCTCGGTGTAGGCGTCGGCGACAAGGTGACCCTGGTGACGCCGCAGATCAACGTCACGCCCGCCGGGATCATGCCGCGTCTGAAGCGATTCGATGTGGTCGGCATTTTCGAGGTCGGCATGGGGGACTACGACCGGGGCGTCGCCATTCTGCACATCGAGGATGCGGCCAAGCTGATGCGTCTCAAGGACGCGGTGACCGGGGTGCGGCTCAAGCTGGACGATCTCTACCTGGCGCAGCAGGTGGCCCGCGATCTGGCCTTGAAGATGGGCGGCTACTACCGCATCAGCGACTGGACCATGCAACACCGCAACTTCTTCGCCGCCCTGCAGACGGAGAAGCGGATGATGACGATCATTCTGTCGTTGATCGTCGCCGTCGCCGCCTTCAACATCGTCTCCACCATGGTGATGGTAGTCACCGACAAGCAGTCGGACATCGCCATCCTGCGCACCCTGGGGGCCTCGCCCGGTTCGGTGATGGGGATCTTCATGGTGCAGGGCGCCACCCTGGGCGTGGTCGGCAATCTACTCGGAATTCTGATCGGTGTTCTGCTGGCGTTCAACGTGGAGGACATTGTCGGCGCTATCGAGCAGCTGTTCGGCGTCGAATTTCTCGACTCCAGTATCTACTACATCAGCAAACTGCCCTCCAATCCGCAGCTGGGAGATATCCTCTTCATCGGCGTCGGAGCCCTTGTCATCACCCTGTTGGCCACGCTCTACCCCGCATGGCGGGCGGCCCGCACCCAACCGGCGGAGGCTTTGCGCTATGAGTGATGCCGCACCGGTGATGCGCGCCAGCGGCCTGGTCAAGACCTTCGACCAGGGACGCCTGCGGGTGGAGGTGCTCAAGGGGGTCGATCTCGAAGTCGGTCGCGGCGAACGGGTCGCCATCATCGGCGCCTCCGGCTCGGGCAAGAGCACCCTGTTGCACTGTCTGGGCGGACTCGATCGGCCCGACGCCGGTGAGGTTACCCTGCATGGAAACAATCTGCTCGCATTGAGCGAACGGGAGCGCGGTCGGCTGCGCAACCGCAGTCTGGGATTCGTCTATCAGTTCCACCATCTGCTGCCCGAGTTCACGGCCCTGGAAAACGTCGCCATGCCGCTGCTGATCGGTGGCCGCGCTGTGGCCGAGGCAAAACGGCTGGCGAGCGAGATGCTGGGGCAGGTCGGATTGGCTGAGCGGCTGGAACACAAGCCGTCAGAGCTCTCCGGCGGAGAGCGTCAGCGCGCCGCCCTGGCCAGAGCTTTGGTCCACCATCCCGACTGCGTGCTGGCAGACGAACCGACCGGCAACCTGGATCGCAAGTCGGCGGAGCAGGTCTACGAGCTGATGCTGAGGCTCAATCGTGACATCGGGACCAGCTTCGTGGTGGTGACGCACGATCCAGAGCTGGCGGCCAGGATGGATCGGATCTGGTCACTGCAGGACGGCCGGTTAACCCTGGGTTGAGGGTGAAGAGTGCTGTTTCGCCTTGCGGCGGTGGCGTCTCAGCTTCCACTTCTCGATCACCCGCCAACGCCAGATCCAGAGGATCAGGCAGTAGCCGGTGACGGACGAGACGATGGCGCAGATCAGGCTGCCCACCAGCAGTGGGAGCACGATCTCGTTGAATCCACCCTGTTCGAACCACTCCAGACTGAACTGGAAGGCTTCGACTTGCGGCGGCGTCCCCAGGATCTGTGTACCCAGCCAGTAAGCAAAATAGAACATGGGTGGAATGGTGATCGGGTTGGTGATCCAGACCAGCGCCACGGAGATCGGCAGGTTGACACGGAACAGGATCGCCGCGGCCGCGGCCATCACCATCTGGAAAGGGAGCGGGACGAAGGCCATGAACAACCCGACCGCAAATCCCCCCGATGCCGAGTGGCGGTTGAGATGCCACAGGTTCGCATCGTGCAACAGTTTGCCAAACACCTGCAAATGCTTGTGCTCACGCACCTTGTCGTGGTGGGGAAGCAGGCGCTTGATCAGACGTTTTGGCATGAAATGAGCAAAGCGAACGCAATGATATTTTTCCGCAAGGGGCTGTATTGAAGCACGACTAAGCATAGTACACCAGCAGTAAGTGATTGGTGTACGTGACGAAAAATCATCCGAACAGGGAAGTCTATGAATGCGATTCTGCTCGCCTTCGCGGCGGGAACGGCGCTCTTTCAGTGCTCACCGGTCTTGCCCGATCCTGCCTGGTTGTTGCTGGCGCTTCCCGTCGCACTGTTCTGGCGCCGAAGGGGCCTGAGACCGCTGCTGGGATTCGTTGCCGGTCTCTGTTGGGGGGTGATATTCGCCCACGGACAGTGGAGTCAGCGGCTTCCCCCCGAACTCGAAGGCGGGAACCTGCTGCTCGAGGGGGAGATCATCTCCCTGCCTGCCTATGCGCAGGGAGTGGCCCGCTTTGAAATGGCGGTGTTCCAACTGACCGGACCCGGGGGTGAGCAGGCCTCTGTGAGCAAGGTCATGCTCAATTGGTATGATCCGCCCCAACGGCTTGCGCCCGGCCAGCAGTGGCGACTGATGGTGCGTTTGAAGCGACCGCGTGGGCTGCGTAACCCGGCGGGATTCGACTATGCCCAATGGCTCTTCACGCAAAGAGTCGCGGCAACCGGCTATGTGCGTGAATGGCAGGGAAGCCGGCTCATGGCCGAGGCGCAGGGATCCTCGCTTCAGAGCGTGCGTCAAGCGATCACGGAGGCCATCGACCGGCAGCTGCAACCCGGCCCCGTCAGCGGCTTGATCAAGGCCTTGAGTCTGGGCGATCGGCGCGCCCTAACGCGTGAGGATTGGCGGATCTTCAGTCGCACCGGGACCAGCCATCTCATCGCCATATCGGGACTCCATATCGGCTTGGCGGCGGGCTGGTGCTGGTTTCTCGGACAGTGGATCTGGCGACGCAGCGAACGACTGGTGCTGCGTCTTCCGGCGCAGCGCGCCGGTGCGGTGCTGGGATTGCTGGGGGCCTTCGCCTACGCCGGCCTGGCCGGATTTACGCTGCCGACCCAGCGTGCGCTGGTGATGGTGGCCGTGGCTTTGGGTGGCGTGATCCTGGCGCAGCCGGTGCGCCCGCTGCGCTCGCTCTCGCTGGCCCTCTTTCTGGTGGTGCTGTTCGATCCGACGGCGCCGCTCACGCCGGGTTTCTGGCTCTCCTTCGGCGCCGTGGGTCTGATTCTGCTGGTGCTGGGCGGACGTCTCGAGCGTGCCGCCAGCGGCTGGCGTCTGCTGCGCATCCAAGCGGCCGTGTCGCTGGGGCTGATGCCGCTGCTCTTCATCCATTTCGGCGAGGCGTCGCTGCTCGCGCCGCTGGTCAATCTGCTGCTGGTGCCCTGGTTTTCACTGGTGCTGGTGCCGATGGCGCTGCTCGGTCTGCTGCTGTTGCCGATACCGGCACTGGCCTCCGGCTGGTATGGCCTGCTGGGGCTGTCGGCCGGTCTCACCTTCGAGCTGCTGCAGTGGTTTTCGCAACTGCCGCTGGCCACGGTTCAGATGGCTCATCTGCCGTTCTGGCTCAGTCTCTGCGCCATGCTGGGTGGCTTGCTGTTGCTGCTCCCCGCCGGCATACCCGGGCGCCCGATCGGCCTGCTGCTGTTGGCGCCGCTGCTCTTCGTGGAGGCGCCACGTCCCCGCCCGGGAGAATTCTGGTTCACCCTGCTGGATGTGGGCCAGGGCCTGGCCTGTGTGGTGCAGACCAGCACGCATCTGATGATCTACGACACGGGCCCGGTCTATGGATCTGGATTCAGTACCGCCGAAGCGGCCATCCTGCCCTACCTGTCCCATCACGCAAGAGACCGCATCGATCGGCTGGTGATCAGCAATGGCGACAGTGACCACGCGGGCGGTTTCGAGGTCGTCGCGACGACACTCCAGGTCGATGACCTGCTGTCCGGAGAAGCGCAGAGGGTGCCGTCAGCCCGGCCCTGCCATGCCGGGGAAAGCTGGAGCTGGGACGGGGTGGTGTTCCAGATAGTGCACCCGGAAACCGGGGTCGGTTTCCAGCGATCCAATGACAACTCCTGCATCGTCCACATCTCGAACGGCCTCTGGAGTCTGTTGCTGACGGGGGATATCGAGCATCAGGGGGAGTCGAGCCTGATAGCTGCCCGCAGCGAAGAGTTGGATTCGGATATCCTGGTGGCCCCGCATCACGGTTCAGCGACATCGTCCAGCGCCGCCTTCGTGGCGGCGGTAAAGCCGGATTGGGTGCTCTTCTCCACCGGATATCGGAACCGCTACGGTTTTCCGAAAGCGGAGGTGGTTGAACGTTGGCGCCTGGCGGGTGCGCGACCGTTCAACAGTGCCGACACCGGAGCGATCAGCTTCTATGTGCATGGCGATGAGCGGCCACCCGCCATCGAGTCGGAACGGGACCGGTATCGGCGCTACTGGCAGCAGTGGTGAGCCCGATTCGAACAGGCCGACACCCTAAAGGGCCCCGGATCACGGCAATGGCTTCGGCCAAAGGCGACAAGCGTGACCGGATCGCGGGATCGCGGCTTCCAGTTCCGCTGCTCCATCGCGTATGATGTGTGTTTTGCCGGCAGACGGTTCGGTGGCCAATTCAGTGTGGAATAGAGGGACGGAGACAAGGTGTTCGAGTTCGTAAAATCGGGCGGTTGGCTGATGCTGCCCATCATCGCCTGTTCGATCGTTGCGCTGGGTATCGTGCTGGAGCGGTTCTGGACCCTGCGTCGCAAGCGGGTCATGCCCGAGCATCTGATGAAGCAGATCCTGCAGCTGCACAAGGAGAGGCGACTCGACCGGGCCGATCTCAACAAGCTCAAGGCGAGCTCGCCCCTGGGCCGCATCCTGGCGGCCGGACTGGTCAATCGTGATCACTCCAAAGAGGTGATGAAGGAGTCGATCGAGGAGGTGGGGCGTCAGGTGGTGCTCGACCTGGAGCGCTATCTCAATACCCTGGGCACTATCGCCTCCATCTCGCCGCTGCTCGGCCTGCTTGGCACCGTCATCGGCATGATCAAGGTCTTCAGTGTGATCGTCACCGCCGGTGTCGGCGATCCCGGCGTCCTGGCCGGGGGCATCTCCGAGGCCCTGATCACCACCGCCGCCGGTCTCTCGGTGGCGATACCCAGTCTCATGTTCCACCGCTATTTCAGCGGTCTCATCGACCGCCTGGTGCTGGGCATGGAGGAACAGGCGCTGAAGCTGGTGGAGGTGATGCACGGCGAGCGGGAGCAGGGCGGAGACTGAGATGAACCTGCGGCCGCATGTAAAAAAGTCCCCCGAAGTCGATATCACGCCGCTGATCGACGTCGTCTTTCTGCTGCTGATCTTTTTTATGGTGTCGACCACCTTCGACCGTGAAGCCCAGATCCTGGTGGAGCTGCCGGAAGCCACCGGCGAAGAGGCGATCCACGCGCCCAAGGAGCTCGATATCACGATCGATGCTCAGGGTATCTTTTTCGTCAACCAGCGCGAGGTCATCAACACCGAGGTGGAGACCCTCAAGCGGGCCATCAGCAAGGCCGTGGGTGATCAGCGGGATATCCCGGTCATCATCAACGCCGACGCCAAGACCCCGCACCAGGCGGTGATGACGGCCATGGATGCCGCCAGTCAGTTGGGCCTCAATCGGATGACCTTCACCGCCCACCGTCCACCCAATCCCTAGGTTGGCTCCGCCGTGAGTCTCATCGCGCGATCCTGGGACGGCTGGCATCCCGTCACCCTGCTGCTGCTTCCGCTGTCTGCGCTGTTCTGTCTGCTGGTCTGGCTGCGTCAGCTGGCTTACCGCGTCGGTTGGCTCAGGACGCATCGGCTTGATGCGCCCGTCATTGTGGTCGGCAATATCTCGGTCGGCGGTACCGGGAAGACGCCGCTCGTGGTGTGGCTGGCGCACCGCCTGAAGGAGATGGGACATAGACCCGGCATCATTCTGCGCGGATACGGGGGGACGGCGGCTGAAGTGCCGACCGAGGTCACTTCCGCGAGTCGCGCGGAGGAGGTGGGCGACGAGGCGGTGCTGCTGCAGCGACACTGCGGCTGCCCCGTGGTGGTCGGCAGCGCGCGGGTAGAGGCGGGCCGGTGTCTGCTCGCGTTGCATGACTGCGATCTGATCATCTCCGATGACGGTCTGCAACACTACGCGCTACAGCGGGATCTGGAGATCGCCGTCATCGATGGCGAGCGTCGTTTCGGCAATGGACTCTGTCTGCCCGCCGGCCCTCTGCGGGAACGGCCGGGTCGCTTGAGACGGGCAGATCTGATCATCGTCAACGGCCAGGGCAGGGGCGATGAATTCAGCATGCAGGTCGAAGCGGACCAGGCGGTTTCGCTGCAAGGCGAAAAGGTTCTGCCCCTGAGCGCGTTTAGCGGTCGCATCGTGCACGCAGTGGCTGGGATCGGTCATCCCGAACGTTTTTTCAAGACATTGAAAGCAGCCGGACTGCAGCCTGTGTGTCACCCTTTTCCGGATCACCATCCCTTCAGGCTGGGCGACCTGAGCGCCTTTTCCGGTGAAACGGTTCTCATGACAGAGAAAGATGGGGTAAAGTGCGAACATTACGCATTGCCCGATCTCTGGTATGTGCCAGCGCGGGCCCGCCCCGACGAGGGATTTCAACGAGCGTTTGAATCGAAGATAGAAAGGCTGATTGATGGATAGCAAACTTCTCGACATTCTGGTGTGCCCGCTCTGCAAGGGTAAGCTCTATTACGATAAGGAGGGGTCTGAGCTGATCTGTCGGGTAGACAGGCTGGCCTACCCGATCCGAGACGATATACCCGTGATGCTGGAAGAGGAGGCACGCAAGCTGCCTGCAGAGGAAGAGATTCCCAAGGCCTGACCCCTATGTCGTTCAAAGTCGTGATACCTGCCCGCTACGCCTCGGTGAGACTGCCGGGTAAACCCTTGCTGGATATTGCCGGCAAGCCGATGATCCAGCATGTTCATGAGCGGGCCGCCGAGAGTGGGGCCGGTGAAGTGGTGATTGCCACCGATGACGACCGAATCGCGGATGCCTGCAAGCGTTTCGATGCGGATGTCTGTATGACCAGCAACCGGCACCGCAGCGGTTCCGACCGGATTGCCGAAGTGGTATCGATACGGGGCTGGGGTGAAGAGGAGGTGATCGTCAATCTGCAGGGCGATGAGCCCTGTATGCCGTCGTCTCTGTTGAAACAGGTGGCTCAGGACATGGAGAGCCACCCGGCGGCATCCATCACTACCTTGTGTGCCCCGATCACCCAACGCAGCATTCTATTCGACCCGCATGTCGTTAAAGTGGTCATCGATGCCGAGGGCTATGCCCTCTATTTCAGTCGAGCCCCGATTCCCTGGCATCGGGACGAGTTTGTCGACGCAGACCGGCCTCTGCCGAAGGATACGGGATTTGCCCGTCACATCGGACTCTACGCTTACCGGGCCGGCTACCTGGCTCAGTTTGTCTCCTGGAAGCATGCCCCCATCGAGCTGGCGGAATCGCTGGAGCAGCTGCGCGTGTTGTGGCACGGTGGCAAGATTCACGTCAGTCAGGCCCTGGAGGAACCGGGTCACGGTGTCGATACGCAGCAAGACCTTGCCAGGGTTACGCGTCTGCTCTCCTGACGTCCCCAGTCTCTCCCCCGCCTGATTTTTCCGCCTCACCCGGAGGCTGTTCGCGCGGATAGGGATATCCCTCGTAAATTTTCCCGACAAGGTTTGGGACCGATTGCCGAGCGACTGTGTGATTACACGCAGCTGTGAGGTGAATGTGTCGAAATTCTTTACATGCGCTTAAGGAATCAGCTAGTGAGATTATTTAAAGCCAAAGCAACATATTGTATTAAAAGAAGAATATTGGGTGTGGCATCAAATCTGCATTTCTTCACGAAAATAAAAAGCGAATTCGCACAACTTTATTATGTGAATGCGTTAACAATAATTTCAGAGAGTGCATACGACCGGCTGTGGATGGCAAAAAGTTGACAAAATCGAAGAACAAGCGTTTCACGAAGAGTGCTTTTGACCCCACCTTGACACTCGGTTCGATCTACTCCGTCATGCAGCGTCACATGGGGCTCAATCGCGACAGTGCCGCTGTGCTCAGCTTAAGTGAACGCGTCAAGATGAGCGGGGAGTCAAACCCAGCCGTCGTTGCTGAACAGACGGGTATCTCTAATCTCCTTATCGACACCGCAGAGGCTGAAAAGAAGCGGATTGCACGTGAACTGCACGATGGCCTGGGACAGCTGCTTACCAGCATCAATCTTCACCTGCAGCAGTGCATCAATACCTCGAGCGCGTCTGAAGAGATTCCCCAGGCTATGAAGGATTCCCTTGAGCTGATCTCCTCCATGACCAAACAGGCCATGAGTGAGATGCGTGGAATCTGCAGTGCCTTGCGTCCGGCGATCCTGGATGATCTTGGGGTGCTTGCCGCTATCAACTGGCAATGCCGTCAGATTGCTCAAGTGGAAGAGAATCTGAGTGTGGAAACGGATTACGATGTCCACGAAGCGATGATTCCCGAAGTCTACAAAACGGCAATCTACCGTATTGTGCAGGAAGCTCTGAACAATACGGTCAAACATGCCGAGGCAAAGCATTTCGCGGTGAAGCTCTATCAAGCGGGTGATTTTCTGCAGCTTCTGGTTCGCGACGATGGCGTCGGCTTTCAGATAAACGATCAGGGCGGCGGTGGCGGCATGGGACTGATCAGCATGCGCGAGCGGGCCGAATCGATTGGCGGGATCTTCGAGCTGCAGAGTGGTGAAGGTGAAGGTGTCGAAATTCGGGTTCTGTTTCCGTTCGAAAAGTTTGCCCTCAGCGGCTGATGATTCCTTTCTCCAAAGCGTAGGTCGTCAGGGCGGATACGCTGTGCAAGTCGAGCTTCTTCATCAGGTTGGCTCGATGCTTCTCCACCGTTTTCACGCTGATGCATAAATACTCGGACATACTCTTGTTGGTGTGTCCCTCCGCAATCAGCTTGAGTATCTGGCGTTCCCGTTGCGTCACCGTATCCCAGCGGGTAACCGGTTCATGATTTGATCCATTGGTGTTCAGGTAGCTGTTGACCACTTTTTCGGTGATGTCCGGGCTGAGATAGGTCTTTCCGTCCAGAACCCTTTCAGCCGCGACCAGCAGCTCATTTTGCGTGGCGTCCTTGAGCACATAACCGTTAGCGCCAGCCTGCAGACTGGCGAGCACGTACTCTTCTTCAGAGTGCACAGTCAGCACCAGCGCCCTCACTTCCGGCATCCGGTCCTTGATCTCTTTCAAGGCATCCATGCCATTCATGCCCGGCATGCTCAGATCCATGATGACCAGATCAGGTTTGAGCTCGACCACGCGCCGGATTGCATCTCTGCCGTTATCGGCCTCGCCGACGACTTCAAAGACCGGATTAGTCGACAACAGTGCCTTCAAGCCCGCTCTGAGGATCGTGTGATCCTCTGCGATAACGACCGACTTTTTTGAGTTGTTCATCGCTCCAGGTCCGTAGTCCGCAGAAACCGGTATCTATTTAAGAAATCCCCTGAACTATTCGTGGATCGGCGTGTGGCTGCTGAGAGGCTCTGGCTCTCTTTTTGAAAAGCTTCGCTCTAGCTGCCACATGATCGAATCAGAGCTAATTGGAGGTTCCCTAAATCTTTGTAAAACATGGCCTTATATTTAGACTGCTCGATAGGCCAACGAGATTAAAATTATTCAGTTTGGCAGGATTGATCAAATCCTATCCTACCGGATACTTATAACAAAATGTTACGCCCAGGCGAAGCACATAAACTAAAGAGTAGGGTAAACCCTACGCCTCACTACATACTTTACTCTCGTCTTTAGTAGGGTTCCCTCCATCGGCGAACGCGTCGGTCTGTAGTAGCCTGTCAGGTATGGAATCAGGAGTTTGTGCGAAATCGTTAGCCGGAAGAACCCTGCGATATCCGGTCGGACTGCACAGCTCCAGTCAAAGTGGGCGGATTTTTCGCAATCACTCGGGAAAACTATGTCTCGCAACGAGTGAATGAGTCAGGTGAGTTGTCTCGAGTAGTACGATGCCATGAATGATTGTCGTGAATCCCTTGTTCGGGAAGATGTGGAGATACAGGGTCAAACAGACAGGATTGTCGAATACGAAGTGGAGCTGATGCAGGTACAGGGCAAGCCCATGCTTGCCGCTATGTTCCTGCTCTACTTCCTGGTCAGCGTCTCAATGATTTCATTCATAGTCTACTGGTTCATTTGAGGGTGTTGGGTCTGTGCGTCCTCGATGGATAGGGCCACAGGACAATCCGACTGGAGAGTGCAGAGGGGTAATTGTATGCGTGATCGAAATGTCTATACAGGGTTTGCCGCCAGGCTCTTACTCCTGATGTCCATTGGAGGAGTGGCTTCTGAAAACAATGCGGAAGCGGAGTTTTCACAGTATGTCGTGGCGGGACGCGATAAGCCTTTCGAAATGGATTGTGCGACAAAACATGCCAAGTATCTGCCGCAAGCCGATATCGACCAGGATAGTCAGTTCAGACTGGCGAGCATCAGTGGCGACAATGCAACCGGTCTGCCCCATAGACAGGCTTTGAGCCGAAGCAGTTACAGCCGAAAGCTCGCGATGTATAAAGCGCCGGATGTTGAATTGATTGCCGAAGACAACAGTGTGATCCGGTTTGCGGAGCTGTTGCATACGGACCAGCCGATCATGTTGAATTTCATCTTTACGACCTGTACGACCATCTGCCCCGTGCTCTCGGCCAGTTTTCGACAGGTACAGGACCTGATGGGGAGTCAGGCGAACGAGGTGTTGATGATTTCCGTCAGCATTGATCCTGAGTACGACACGCCTGAAAAACTCGCAGATTACGCAGAGCGCTTCTCGGCGGGGGAGCAGTGGACATTTCTCACCGGACAAATCGATGATGTCGTCAGGGTTGAAAAAGCCTTCGATATCTTCAGAGGATCAAAGACGAATCACGAACCGGTTACATTGATCCGTTCCGCTGACAATGCCGAGTGGGTGAGAATCGAGGGATTCGCCAATGCCGAGGAGATTGTCGCTGAATACAAGAAGATCATAAAGCAGGATGGATAGTTGAAACATAGAACCATAATGTGGCTTTTCATATCGCCGAAAACATAGTCATTTCATTTCTGCAAATTACATATCGCCGATGCGTGTCTGCGCAGAGCTCGATCCTCCCAGCAGATTGCGCTTGCCCATATTCGCAGAATATGTATAAATTTGCTCTTTTACTGGCTGTGTGCGCATAGGTTCGGTCGTTATTATCGGTAGCAAGGAGAGAGATACCGTCGGCCGCTAGAATCATTTCATAAACGTTAGAACTCAATATGGAAAAGAGAGACGCAAGCTACAGACTAACGTTTCGTTTCGGCCTTATCAGTTTTTTCGCCGTCGGCTTGACGGCGGCCTGCATCTTTCTCTTTTTCAGATACCAGACCATCCAGATTATCGAGGATTCAAGTCGCAGGAGTAACGAGGTACTCACTGTTGCAACCGAGTATGCGCTGAACGATCACTTCATCATGTTCCTGAACTTTGTCGGCCAGGACAGCGAGACCACGAATAAGAACGTTGCGCTGAGCCCTGTCTTGAGCAAGGCGATCCAAAAACTGCTGCTCGACACCAGTGTCATCAGGTTGAAGATCTATGATACTGCCGGAACGGTCGTCTACTCGACCAAGGAGAGCCAAATCGGGGATGGTCATGAAGACAACGCTGGTTTCAGGAAAGCGCTCAAGGGTGAGACAGCCTCTGTTCTGGTCTATCAGGACGCTTTCAATCTGTTTGATAAGGAGATAGAAGACGCCAATCTGGTACAGACTTATGTGCCGATCAGGCTGGTTACGACAGGGGAGATCAAAGGCGTTTTCGAAGTTTATTCCGATGTCAGCGACTATATCTATCTCTCTGACCGCACCATACTTCTGGTATCGATCATCGTTCTGGTTTTGATGGTCATCCTCTATGCATTCCTGCTATTCCATATAAAACGCTCCGAAAACATCATCAACGATCAGAACAGAGAGACTCGGGAGCGCAATCGAATGCTCGAATACCTCACTGCGAAAATGATCAATGCGCAGGAGGATGAGCGGCGTCGTATCGCCCATGAACTGCATGAAGATGTGGTACAGACGATTTCCGGTGTCAAAATGCAGCTCGAAAGATATATGTCCGATTTGGCTGGCGATGAGGGCAAGGATAAAGGCACTATCGATTCCACGCGATCCATCGTGCCGGTACTGCAGGAGGCGGCACAGAGGATCAGGATGGTGGCAATGGATCTGCGGCCGCCAAGTCTGGATGATTTTGGCTTGAAGGCGGCGATCAACTCTTTGATAACCGAATGCCATGCTTCGTCCATGAGCATGGAGATCACCCTGGATTTCTCTCTCTCCGAGAGGAATCTGACGAGCGAAAAGAAATCGATTCTCTACAGAATGGTGAAAGATGCACTCAAGAGTCTCTGTTTTAAGCATGGGATGAATGGGCATGCGCAGATCGCCCTGTCGATGTCGGAGTGTCGATTGACGCTGCAAATCACCGTTTACAGTGAAAAGGGGTTTGACTTCGGTTATGAGAGCCTGCCCGAGTATCTCGAATCCGTGCAGGAGAGAACGATCCTTTCGGGAGGCAAGTTCGATTTCAGCCGAAAAGGCGACTCCATCGAGAGTGTTTCAGTTTGGACTCAATAGGACGGGATCTCGCCAGTTGATGGTTGAATCATCCGTCTATCATGCCATTGCCTGGTTTGAGTCTATTTCACCAAAAATAATAATATCGAGAATTCAATCCGGCCGCTGTTCGCTTTATTGCCTGTGAGTTAAGGTTTTTTTACGCATTGATCTGGATTGCGAAAGAAAAGCCCAATACCGCCTCCAACACCCCACAACCCCACCCTAACCCTACCTCGGACTTAAGTACCCACGTTCGCCCATATAGGGTCTTACCCTACCGGTTTTCGTCATTGAATTATTCGACAATTTCGATAACGGCATAGGTCCGAGGACCTTGCTATTCGCCATGAGCGGGTTGCCACCCGCTTGCTGGGTGGCACTTCCGGCAATGTTGGAGTGCTGGAAGAGACGACCTTATCAATGTCGATATGTAAACCGAGAACTGGGGTGCAACGATGAACGTAAATAGACGACTGGGTACCGGGCTGGGCATGATGCTCGCCGTTTTGACCCTGATCTCTGCGACAGCTGCGGAAGCTGCCCGTTTTAATCTGAGTGTCGTGGACGGTGACGGCAATCCTGTCAACGGCTTCCGTTGGCAGATGCAGGAGGACACCACCTACGCTGTCGATCCGAGCAATCCGGCTCCGTTGGCCGAGCAGCAGGCTTTCAATTTTCATAAGAGCCACCATCCCCTTGCGGTCACTCAGGACACTGCCGCACCCCTGAAGGGCAATGTGGATGCAGACAGCACCACCATCCTACATGTCACACCGGGTCGCTACTACGTGTCGATCCTGCCATATGACGGCTATGCATTGGGTGGCGCTCCGGTCACCGTATTGCCGAACGCGAATGATCCGAACGACACGCTGGACGATCTCACCGTCGTGGTCCAGCCGCATCCGATCCCCACCGCACAGATCTCCGTCTTTCTGTTCCATGACTGCTATCCGCTGAACGGCGCGCCCGATCTACCGGAAGAGGAGCCGGGTTCAGGTTCCTGTAATCCCGACACTGTCGATTTCAGTCAGTTCAACATCGTACTCGAGGAGCCGGCTGGTAAATACGGCGCCAATGGCGGCCCCATGCTGCAGGATGCCTTCGGCAACCCCCTCGGCACCGCCTATATGAACCAGAATCCAGATACTCCCTATACTGGACCCGGCGGTTGCCCGGCGCGTGAAAACGGTACTTGCGCCGACGGCACCCTGACCCCCAATGCGGACGGTACCCTGATCATCAAGAACGTGGCTCCCGGCAAGTACGGCATCATCGCCACCCCGGCAGCCGGTTGGACCCAGACCTCCACCATCGAGGGTTCACCCGTCATCGATGCCTGGGTCAAGGCCAACGAGCCTCCCTTCATGGTCGAGTTCGGTCTGCCCGGACCCCATGTCTTCATCGGTTTCACCCAGCAGCGCAACACGCTCTCCGACGGAGCCTCACTGGCGACCATCAGCGGCATGATCACCGACATGCACATGTCCCGGCCACCGGCAACTCAGCTCTTCAGCGGCCGTCCGTTCCCGCAGTGCTGGATCGCCATCAATGAAAACACCGGCGTACCCGGCCTCAACCGTTATGCCATGCCCTGTAACGCCGACAGCACCTTCTCGATTTCCAACGTGCCCGCCGGCAGCTATGAGATGAAGGTCTTCGATACGCCACTGGATGTGGTTATCGCCACCATGACCTTCACGGTCGATCCGAGCGGCACCTGTAACGGCGGTCAGAGCTGTAACTTCGGTGAGGTGCCGGTGTTCAACTGGTTCAACCGTCTCACCACCTACATCTTCAACGATGTCGACCAGAATGGTTTCTGGGACGCCACGGAAGGTCCGCTGGGTGCCGAAAGCGGTCCGGTGAACATCCGCTGGCGCGACGGTACCGTCTATCAGTCTTTCCCCACCGATTTCGAAGGTGTCGCGCCCTTTGACGAGGATTTCCCCTTCTTCAACTGGATGGTGGCCGAGGTCGGCTTCACCAACAAGAAGGCCACGGGTGCGACCGTAATCGTTGATGAAGGCGGTCTGGTCAACCAGGATCCCACGCTCTTCACCGGCATGAACCAGGATGTCACCGGCGCCGGTGAGATGACGCCTCAGGCACAGTCCGAGAACGGTGGCCTGCCCTGGCGTACCGAGGTGGGTCCCGTGCTGACCCAGGCCTTCCAGGGCTTCCTGGGCCAGACCAACATCATCCACTTCGGCAAGACCGACTATCTGGCCTATACGCCGCTGGATTTCACCACCATCCCGCCCTCACCGCCAAAATACGTGGGTGAGAACGGCGGTATCTCCGGTGTGGTCTTCAACACGGTCACCCGCGCCGAGAACGATCCCCAATTCGCCGTCGGCGAGGGTTGGGAGCCGGGCGTGCCGCGGGTGCAGGTCAACCTCTACGCCGATGGTGACATCGATACCCCAATCGTGGGCGATCTGATCTTTCCCTTCGGCACCGGCGACATCGACTGGAACGGCAACGGTGTGGCCGATGCCGACGACAACGTGATCGACGATGTGGACGGTGACGGCGTGGTCACTCTGGCGGATGTGGACAACTATCCGCTGGGATGGGCCGAAGGCGGGGCCAAAGGTTTGGAAGACGTGGACCGCAACGGTAACGGTATCTTCGACCTCGGCGATGCCGTGGCCGTGGCCTGGACCGACAGCTGGGACGACAACACCCCGACCGACTGCCAGGGCCGGAATCAGATCGACATCACCGGCGACGGCGTGGTCGATCCCTCGGCAGACAACCGCTGCTTCGACGGTATGCGGGTCTGGAACCAGGTGCGTCCCGGAGTCTTCGACGGCGGCTACGCCTTCAGCGAGTACGACCTGGGTCACCTGGCCAGCGTGCGTCCGCTCGCCGCCGGCAAGATCGAAGCTTTCTACAACTACATCAACACGCAGGTCGTGAGTCCTGAAGTGGCGGCCACCCTGCAGCTGGGCCTGCTTCCCGGTGACTATATCGTCGAGGGCACCACGCCACCCGGCTACGAGACCCTGCGCGAGCACCACAAGAACGTGGACTTCGGCGAGGAATTCCAGCCCGCGCTGCAAGCCCTGCCGCCGGTCTGTGTCGGCACCCCGCAGGTCGTGCCCGAGCTGTTCTCCATCTCGACCAAGGACGGCAGTGGTGATCTGGCCCAGATCGTGCCCGGACTCACTGCCGCAGAGGCGGCTGCGCCCTTCGCCGGCGAACTGCGTCCGGTCTGCGACATGAAGAAGATCAACCTGGCCGCCGCGCAGAACGCCGCCGCCGACTTCTTCCTGGTCACCGACGTACCGGTCGCGGCCAATGTCACCGGTATGATCCTCAACGACCTGGCCAACGAGTTCAATCCGAACAGCCCGGCCTTCGGCGAGAAGTATGCGCCGCCGCAGGTACCGGTGGGTGTCTACGATTGGAACGGCAAGCAGGTCAACCGGGTCTATGCAGACCAGTACGGCATGTACAACTTCCTGGTCCCCTCGACCTGGACGGCCAACCTGCCACAGCCTTCCGGCATGGGTCCGAACATGTTGACAGCCTGCATGAACGACGCCGGCCCGATCCCGGATCCCAACAATCCGGGTGAGACCATGGTTGATCCCTACTTCAACCCGGCCTTCAGCCAGTTCTGCTACACCTTCCAGTACATGCCGGGTTCCACCACCTATCTGGACACCCCGGTGGTGCCGGTGGCGGCCTTCGCCAGCCCGGTCTCCTTCCCGGTGGACTGTGCGGTTCCGCACCGCACACCGATGATCCGCAGCGTGGAGAACACCAGCCGCGGTATCGGACCGATGGTGGCGTTCGGCGAGCAAGACACCATCGTGGTCAACTCCATGGGTAACGAGTCGGTGCCGAACCCCGAATGGGACGGCATCAACCCGGCCACCCGCTTCATCACACGTAACCGCAACTTCGGTGCGGCCCAGGCCGGTCTGCTCGAGGTCGAGGACGCCAACGGCGTGCGCACACCGCTCACCGTGACCAACTGGGGGCCGACCCAGATCCAGGCCACGGTGCCAGCCGATCTGGCGGTGGGCGAGTATCAGGTGGTGGTCACCCGCACGGCCGGTGTGCCGACGCCTGTCGAGTCCGAGATCGGCGTGACCCTGACCGTGGGCGAACTGGTCGGCGGCCAGCTGATGGGTGTGCGTGAGAACGGTCAGAACTATGCAGTGCTGCTGGTGCCGCTGATGTATCCGACCATCAACGACGCCATCGATGCGGCCGACGCCGGCGACATGATCATGGTTGCCCCCGGCACCTATGACGAGCTGGTCATCATGTACAAGCCGGTCAAGCTGCAGGGCTACGGCGCCGGCAAGGTGACCATCAACGCCCGACAGTCCCCGACCGACAAGGTCTTGCAGTGGCGTGACCGGATCGCCGAGCTGACCGACGGCAACCTGGCCAACGGCGAGTTCAGCCTGCTGCCCGGACAGGGCGCGGCGGCTGGCGGCATCTTCCAGGCACTGGGTGCGCCGACCCTGCCCACCGAGGAGGGTGCGGGTATCCTGGTGGCCGGTATCGCCACCGATACGCCCAACAACGCCGGTGGTCTCAACCGCTTCAACATCCTGCGTAACCGCGGCGCCCGCATCGACGGTTTCACCATCGTCGGCGCCAGCCAGGGTGGCGGTATCGTGGTCAACGGCAATGCGCCTTGGCTGAACATCAGCAACAACAACATCACCACCAACTCCGGCTTCTACGGCGGCGGTATCCGCGTCGGCCATCCGACCCTTACCAACCAGGACGCCGGTACCCTGGCCTATACCGATGCCGTGAATGACCGGGTTCGCATCCACAACAACCTGGTGACCAAGAACGGCGGCACCGATGGCGCCGGCGGCGGTATCTCCCTGTACAACGGTGCTGACGTGTACCGCGTCCAGGACAACTGGGTCTGTGGCAACTTCAGCCAGGGCAACGGTGGCGGCATCGCTCACCTGGGCGTCTCCAACGGCGGTCGCATCGAGCACAACGATGTGATCTTCAACGAGTCGTTCAGCCAGGCCAATGCGGTCAATGGCGGCGGTATCTTTATCGGCGGTAAGGCTGCGCTGGCGGTCGGAGGCCTC
>JBNLGI010000173.1:0-11627 GCA_050305975.1 Sedimenticolaceae bacterium
CCGATCACCAACATCGCCGCCGGCACCCGCGCCGTGGCCGATGGCGACTACGACCGCCAGCTGCCGGTACCGCGAGCCAAGGACGAACTCGCCTTTCTGGTCACCTCCTTCAACGCCATGACCCGGCGCATCGGTCAGGCCCGCGACCAGGCCGACCGCAGCCAGCGCGAAGTGGAGGGCCAGCGGGCCTATCTGGAGACGGTGCTGGGCCGCCTCTCCTCCGGAGTGCTGACCTTCGACGCCGAACATCGTCTGCGCACCACCAATCCGGCGGCGGAGAAGATCCTCGGCTCCAATCTGCAGCGTCTGATCGGCTCGCCGGTGCAGAATCTGGCCCTGGCCTCGCCGGTGTTGAGGCAGTTTGCCGAGGGACTGCAGGCGCCCCTGCGTCAGACCGGCGAGGAGTGGCGGGGCGAGGTGACCCTGTTCGGCGGCGAGGGGCGCAAGGTGCTGATCTGCCGCGCCACCCCCTTCGCCCAGCCGGACGGTCCGAACGGCCACATCGTACTGTTCGACGATGTGACCGCCCTGATCCGGGCTCAGCGTGATGCCGCCTGGGGTGAGGTGGCGCGGCGGCTGGCCCATGAGATCAAGAATCCGCTGACGCCGATCCAGCTCTCCGCCGAGCGGCTGCGCCACAAGTACCTGAAGAAGATGCCGGAGAAGGACGCCGAAGTGCTCGACCGGGCGACCCACACCATCGTGCAGCAGGTGGAGGCGATGAAGACGATGGTCAACGACTTCTCCGAATACGCCCGTCCGCCGCAGATGGAGGTCAAGCCCCTGCATCTCGACAGGCTGATCGAGGAGGTGGTCGACCTCTACCGGGGCAACAAAGCGGTCCGTTTCAAGGTCGAGCTGACCGCGGAGCACTCCCGGGTCGAGGCCGACACCCTGCGCATCCGTCAGGTGGTGCACAATCTGGTGAAGAATGCGGTCGAGGCGATGGAGGGGCAGAGGCAGGCGCAGGTGGAGGTGAGTTCCCGGGTGGTGAGCCGGGACGATCACCCCTATTATGAGATGCGTGTGCGCGACAACGGACCCGGTTTCAACGAAGCGATGATCCAGCACCTGTTCGAACCCTATGTCACCTCCAAACCCAAGGGTACGGGGCTGGGACTGGCCATCGTGAAGAAGATCGTCGAAGAGCATGGCGGTATCATCTGGGCGGAGAATTGCGGAACGGGGGCCTGCGTGGTGATGCAGTTGCCGATGTTGGTGGATCTGGCCCTAGAGGAGAGAGAAGCATGAGTGGCGGCTATGTCCTGGTGGTCGACGACGAGCCGGAGATCCGGAACCTGGTCAAGGAGATCCTGGAAGACGAAGCCTATGAAGTGGCCCTGGCCGCCGACGGCCAGGAGGCGCGAAAAGCGCTGCGCGAGCGTCGCCCCGATCTGATCCTGCTCGACATCTGGATGCCCGATGTGGACGGCATCACCCTGCTCAAGGAGTGGGGCGAGGAGGAGGGTCTGCCCTGTCCGGTGATCATGATGTCGGGACACGGTACAGTGGAGACGGCGGTGGAGGCGACCCGTCTCGGCGCCTACGACTTTCTCGAGAAGCCCCTCTCCATGGCCAAGATGCTGCTCACCATCGAGCGGGCGCTGGAGGCGGAACAACTGAAGCAGGAGAACGTGGGTCTGCGCCGCCACACCCATGCCATCCACGAGCCCAGCGGTCGCAGTCCGGTGATGCAGCGGCTGCGCGAGCAGGTCAAGCGCATCGCCCAGCACGACACCTGGGTGCTGGTCACCGGCGAGCCCGGTAGCGGCCGCGAGACCCTGGCCCGCTTCCTCCACTCACAGAGCATGCGGCGCGAGCGACCCTTCGTCGAAGTCAGCGTCAGCGCTATCGTCAAGGCCAACGCGGCCCAGGAGCTATTCGGCCACGAGGAGGGGGGGCGCATCCACTACGGGCGCCTGGAGCAGGCCATGGGCGGAACCCTGTTTCTCGACGAGGTGGCCGACATGGACATGGAGGCTCAGGCCCAGCTGGTGGGCGCACTCGACACCGGCAACTTCCTGCGGGTGGGCGGGAACGACCCGGTCAGCATCGACGTGCGCATCATCGCCGCCACCACCCACAACCTCGAAGAGGTGGTGCAGGAGGGGCGTTTTCGCGAAGACCTCTTCTATCATCTCAATGTGGTGCCGCTGCATGTGCCGCCGTTGCGGGAACATGCGGAGGATGTGCCCGAGCTGCTCAGCTTCTATGTCGACTGGTTCGTCACCCATGAAAAACTGCCCTACCGCCACTTCAACGTAGGGGCGCAGAACGTGCTACGCAACCACCCCTGGCACGGCAACGTTCGGGAGCTGAAGAACCTGGTGCAGCGTCTGCTCATCCTCGGCGCCGGTCCCGAGATCACGCCGGAGGAGGTGGAGGCGGCTCTCGGCGCGCCCGAGGTGAGGGCGAGCGGGGGGCTCGAATCGATGATCTCCTTCGATCAGCCGCTGCGACAGGCGCGTGAGGACTTCGAGAAGATCTACCTGGAATACCAGCTGCAGCGGCACGAGGGGAACATTTCGCGCATGGCCAAGGCGGTCGGCATGGAGCGGACCCACCTCTACCGTAAACTCAAATCGCTGGAGATCGAGTTCAAGGACAAGCGTTGACGGCTCCCCGTTTCACTCTCCCCTGATTTGCTGCGTAGCCTGGATGGAGCGCAACGCGATCCAGGGACTGTCAGGCCTTGGGCCTTCCCGGATTCCATTGCGTTGCATCCGGGCTACCTGCTTTGACCGGAACGCTAGGGTGGGGCCCTGCCCCACCGAACCCTCATCGGATGATCCAGCCGGTCGGCTGATCGTGCATGCCGCGCTCCAGGTCGCCGACGATGGCGCGCCCCCTCCTCGTCGACGCTAAGCTCCGCCGCTTCGCGTCATCGGCTCAATGCCGTCGCCACTGTAGGAGACCTGACAGAATGATACGGTCGCCGTATTCGCCATGATCGCGAATGGAAATATCCTGTTGTTGCTGAGTTCCCCGGTAAGAAAGGGCGCGCCCACTGGCTTGAGTCACGACTCTGGCGGCGGGACAAACGAACTGGGGGAAAGGGCCGGCAGGCGAAACGGGCGTGCAGTAAAGATTGAAGGGTTCCCCTTGAGGTGAAAAAACAGTGGGGGCAGTGCAGGGGGGCTGTTGCAGACCGGTGTCTTCCGCATGACACTTTCTTTGCGTTTGGACGTGAGACGGGGCTATGGTTGCTATGCTTATTGAATGTGCGCGTTGAAAGGGAGGTTGGCGCCCCTCGAGGGCCGCAACGGCCAATGATGATCCGGTTGTCGCGCGGCACATGACAGCGGTGGGAAATCTCAAGTAGGATGCGCCTTTCTGAATCTATGAAGAAACAATGAAGATAATCATCCTGGGCGCCGGCCAGGTCGGCCGATCGGTGGCCAATGCGTTGGCCAGTGAAGCCAACGACATCACTGTGGTGGATCAGAACGATGCGCTGCTGCAGGAACTGCAGAACCGACTCGACCTGGGCACGGTGAAGGGGCATGCGGGACAGCCTGATGTGCTGAGGCGTGCCGGCGCCGAGGATGCCGACATGATCCTGGCGGTGACCAACAGTGACGAGACCAACATGGTGGCCTGCCAGGTGGCCTACACCCTGTTCCATACCCCGACCAAGATCGCCCGGGTGCGCGCCCAGGGCTATCTCGACAATCCCCAGCTGTTCGAATCCGGCGCCTTTCCGGTCGATGTCCTGATCAGCCCGGAACAGCTGGTCACCGACTATATTCTCAAGCTGATCGAGTTTCCGGGCGCCCTCCAGGTGCTCGACTTCGCCGATGGCAAGGTGCGCCTGGTGGCGGTCAAGGCCTACCATGGCGGACCGCTGGTGGGACACGCGCTGAGCACCCTCTACGAACACATGCCGGACGTCGATGCGCGGGTGGCGGCCATCTACCGCGAGGGCGAGGTGATTCAGCCCAAGGGCGATACGGTGATCAAGGCCGAGGACGAGGTCTTCTTCATCGCCGCCGCCGAGAACATCCGTTCGGTGATGAGCGAGCTGCGCAAGCTGGAGCATCCCTACAAGCGCCTGATCATCGCCGGTGCGGGAAACATCGGTCGCAGGCTGGCATCCGCCCTGGAGCAGAAGTACCGGGTCAAGCTGATCGAGCGCAATCCCAGCCGGGCGCGCGAGATCGCCGAGCGGCTCGACATGGCCATCGTACTGCACGGCGACGCGGCGGACGAGGATCTGCTGCTGGAGGAGAACATCGAGAACACCGATGTCTTCTGCGCCGTGACCAACGACGACGAGGCCAATATTCTGTCGGCCATGCTAGCCAAGCGGCTCGGCGCCAAACGTGTGATGTCGCTGATCAACCGTCCCGCCTATGTGGACCTGGTGCAGAGCGGCACCATCGACATCGCCATCTCGCCCCAGCAGGCGACCATCGGCACCCTGCTCACCCGGGTGCGCCGGGGCGACGTGGTGCAGGTCCACTCCCTGCGTCGCGGCGCCGCCGAGGCGATCGAGGCGGTGGCCCATGGCGACCGCAGCTCCTCCAAGGTGGTGGGTCGCGCCATCGAGGAGATCAAGCTGCCCAAGGGCACCACCATCGGCGCCGTGGTGCGTGGCGACGAGGTGCTGATCGCCCACCACGACACCATGATCGAGAGCGAGGATCACGTGATCCTGTTCCTGGTCGACAAGCGGCGCATCCGGGATGTGGAGAAACTCTTCCAGGTGGGAGTGACTTTCCTATGAGGCCCAGGGGTTCAGGGCGCGACTGATTCACCATGCATCTCTATACGGTTCAGCGCATTCTGGGCGTCCTGCTGATGGTCTTCAGCCTGACCATGCTGCCGCCGCTGGTACTCTCCATGTGGGTCGAGGACGGCGCGCTGATCGGTTTCACCGACGCCTTCATTCTCACCTTCGGTCTGGGGCTGGGTATCTGGGCGCCGGTGCGCCATCGCAAGCAGGATCTGCGGGTGCGGGACGGCTTTCTGGTGGTGGTGCTGTTCTGGAGCGTGCTCGGCCTGACCGGCTCGCTGCCCTTCCTGCTGGCGGAGAACTCCCACATGGGGATCGCCGACGCGGTGTTCGAATCGGTCTCGGGTCTCACCACCACCGGCGCCACGGTGATCGTCGGTATCGATGAGCTGCCGATGTCGATCCTCTACTACCGCCAGCAGCTGCAGTGGCTTGGCGGCATGGGCATCATCGTGTTGGCGGTGGCGGTGCTGCCGATGCTGGGTATCGGCGGCATGCAGCTCTACCGGGCGGAGACCCCGGGGCCGGTGAAGGACAACAAACTGACCCCGCGCATCACCGAGACCGCCAAGGCCCTCTGGTATATCTACCTCGGATTGACCGTCAGCTGCACCCTGGCCTACTGGCTGGGCGGCATGCGCTTTTTCGATGCTTTGGGCCACGCCTTCTCCACCGTCGCCATCGGCGGCTTTTCGACCCACGACGAGAGTATGGGCTACTACGACAGCCGTTTGATCGAGATGATCGCGGTGGTCTTCATGCTGCTCTCCGGGGCCAACTTCGCGCTCCATTTTCTCGCCGTGCGCCGGCGCAGTCTGCGCATCTACCTGGAGGACTCGGAGTTTCGCGGTTACGTCACGACGCTCGGTATCGTCTTTCTGCTGGTATCGACGGCACTCTATCTGATGGGGGTCTACGGGACCCTGGACGAATCGATCACCCGCGGTCTGTTCCAGGCTGTCTCCATCGGCACCACCACCGGCTTCACCACCGCCGACTACTCCCTATGGCCCGGTTTCGTCTCCATACTGTTGCTCTTCTCCAGCTTCATCGGCGGCTGCGCCGGCTCCACCGGCGGCGGTATCAAGGTGATTCGTTTTCTGCTGCTGATCAAACAGGGGGTGCGGGAGATCAACCGGTTGATCCATCCCAATGCAGAGATCCCCATCCGCATCGGCGGTAAGACCATCCCCTGGCGGGTGGTGGATGCGGTGTGGGGCTTCTTCGCCCTCTATGTGGCCAGCTTCGGCGTGATGTACCTGACCCTGGCCTCCACCGGTCTCGACCTGATGACCTCCTTCTCCGCCGTCGCCGCCTGCATGAACAATCTGGGGCCCGGTCTGGCGGGCGTGGGTTCCAACTATGCCGATCTGAACGACACGCCCAAGTGGATCCTCTGCTTCGCCATGCTGTTGGGACGGCTTGAGATCTTCACCCTGCTGGTGTTGCTGACACCGGCCTTCTGGCGCAAATAGCCGGTTTCTTCATCACTTCGAAGATCACGGTGGGGCAGGGCCCCCCCACCGCTCCATCGTAGTGTGGGGTGGGGGCCCTGCCTCCTGTATCAGCTGCGTAGCCTGGATGGGGCGCAGCGTAATCCAGGGATTGTGGAACCTGGCGCATCCCCGGATTTCACTTCGTTGCATCCGGGCTGCCGACTGCCACCCGCCCTAGATCGAAGCGTTGAAGGCCTCCACCAGCACGGCGTAGCGCAAGGCCTTGCCGAGGCCGATGTAGACGGTCGCCGGCAGTAGCCGTACGCCACTCCAGCCGGCGGCCAGGCAGAGCGGATCGCCGATCACCGGCAGCCAGGAGAGGAGCAGTACCGGACTGCCATGACGGGCGATCCGTGCCAGCGCCCGACGCTGCTTTTCTTGGTGCAAGCCCCGATTGGGGAAGCGTCGTGCCAGCCACCAGCCGATGAGCCAGCTGCTGAGTCCTCCCAGAGTGTTGCCGAGAGTGGCCAGGCCCCACAACAGGCCGGCACTCTCCGGAGTCTGGTGGAGCTCCCACAGCAGCATCGCCTCGGAGCCTCCCGGCAGCAGGGTGGAGGCGAGGAAACTGCCGATGAAGAGTCCGAGCGGACCACCGGAGAGGTTCAGGAGCGACGGAAGATCCAGCATCGGTGGGCCGGGTTGCGCTTGAAGTCGTCGGGCAGAGTCTGGCGGGTGATCTCCTCCGCGCCGGGCAGGGCTTGCAGCGCGTCATCGAGTTTGAAGCGGCGCCGGTTGGTGGAGAAGAAGAGCTCGCCGTTGGGGGTCAGAAGTTCGAGGCTGGCCTCGATCAGTCGCCGGTGATCCCGCTGTACGTCGAGGACCTCCTGCATCTTTTTCGAGTTGGAGAAGCTGGGGGGGTCGAGCACGATGAGACCGAACAGACGTCGTTCCCGCTGGGCGCGCTCCAGATACTCGAAGACATCGGCCCGTTCCAGCTGATGCGCTTCCCCGCTGAAGCCGTTGAGCGCCAGGTTGCGCCGGGCCCAGGCCTGGTAGGTGTTGGAGAGATCGACACTGGTGGTGGCCAGCGCCCCGCCCGCGGCGGCGTAGACCGAGAAGCTGCCGGTGTAGGCGAAGAGGTTCAGCATGCGCCGGCCGGCGGCGCGCTGACGCACCAGGGCGCGGGTCTCCCGATGGTCGAGAAAGAGACCGGTATCGAGATAGCTGTGCAGGTCGACCTCGAACTTGAGTCCGCCCTCGCTGACCACCCGGGGCCGTCCTCGCTCTCCGGTCTTCTCGTACTGGGCGAACCCCCGCTGTCGTTGACGGGTCTTGAAGGCCAGGGCCTCGGCGGGGATCTCCAGCGCCTCGCGGATCGCCTCGCCGATCGCCGTCTCCTCGGCGTCGTCCAGCGGTTCCTGGCCCTTGCGGGCGAAGACCTGGGCATGCGCCTCGCCCTCGTACCAGTCGATGGCCAGCGGAAACTCGGGGATGTCCCGGTCGTAGAGCCGGTAGCAGCTGATGCCGCGCCGGCGCGCCCACTTCTGCCAATGGCGCCGGTTCTTGCACAGGCGGTTGCTGAAGGCGTCGATCTGCATCAGCCTGGACCGCTCAACGAGGCAGACGCCAGGCGGCCAGGGCCAGGGCCAACCAGCCGGCGATGAAGGCGGTGCCTCCCAGAGGCGTGACCATGCCCAGTGTGCGCAGGCCGGTCAGCGTCAGCAGGTAGAGGCTGCCGGAGAAGAGCAGGATGCCGGCCAGGAACAGCCAGCCGGCGAGGTTCAGGGCGCGGTCGGGATGGTGCAGGGCGAGCAGCCCGGTGCCGAACAGGGCCAGGGTATGCAGCCCCTGGTAGTTGACCGCCTTCTGCCACCAGACCAGGTGGCCCGCGGGCAGCCGGGCCTCCAGGGCGTGGGCGCCGAAGGCGCCCAGGATCACCAGCAGCATGCCGCTGATGGCGGCGAGAATCAGGAATCTGCGCGCCATCAGTCGTCCCCCGCCTCGAGCTGCTTGAGCGCATCGAGGATACTGAGGACCATGGCCTCCGTGTTGCTGTCCATGCGCTTGCAGAGGACCTCGGGGTCGCGCTCGCCGTTGATCAGGGGGCGGATCACCGCGGCCAGCCGGCCCATGGAGCCGCTGACTTTGCTCATCTGGTCCGCCATCTCGGCGATGATCTGCAGGGCCTGGGCATTGCCGCTGCCGGCGGCATGGATCATGGAAGCGAGGCCGGGCGCGGCCAGGGCCGGATCGGGTTTGACGTTGGGGTCGGGCAGGGTGGAGGGGTCCTGCAGCCCGCGCAGAATAGCCTCCACGATCACCCGGTCCTCCTCGTCGAGTCCGTTCAGCACCTCCAGGTCGCGACGGCCCTTGAGGATGATCAGACGAATGGCGGCAGCCAGGTCCTTCCAGCCGTTCTCCTCTGCCAGCCGTAGCAGCTGGTTGAACTCCTCCTGTCGCTCCCGCCGGGGTCCGAGCTTGACCACCTGATTGATGAAGGCGGCGTGCACGGTGAGTATCTGCGAATTTCTATCCATCATGCTCCTCGGTGAGTGACTGCAGGGCCTCATCGGCGATCTCACGGACATCCGGGTGTGGATCGGCCAAGAGCTTTTTGAGCGCTGCTGCCGCGTTCTGATGACGGGTCAGGCCCAGCAAGTGGGCGGCGTCGGCACGGACATTGGCCTGTTGCGACCCGGCCAGTGCAATCAGCGTCTCCAGTCCCGCGGCCAGCAGTGGGTCGCCTTCGAGTTCCTCCATGACCACACCGACGCCGATGCGGGCGGCCATCGGCGTCTTGTCGTCGGCCAGCAGGCTGATGAGCTGCGCCAGGGTCTCCGGGTGCTGTTCGATCAGCAGCCGTACCTTGTGGGGGCGCCGGGTCTCCAGCAGATGGCTGTAGTAGGCGCTAAAGCCCTCCGCACTGCCAGCCAGCTCCACCCAGCTGGCCAGTTCCGCCGGCGTCAGGGCGCCTTCGAGTTCGAACTCGCCGATACGGGTCCAGGGCACGCTGCGGGTGCCGACCGCCTGCGCGGCCTCCGGGTGCTCGACGATGTTGACGGCTTCCAGGCGGCCGAGTCGTCCCTGCTTCAGCAACTGGCTGAGGCTCTCGAGCACGCCCGGACAGTGGGCGCAGCCGGTGGCCAAAAGCAGCAGGGCGTCGGGAGGGGTTCTGGGCATGCTCAACGGTCTCGAAAAGCCGCCACTTTAAACCATGGTGGCGCTGGCGCAAGCCCCGCCTGTCTGTGTGCAGTGTCTGAATTGGCGGGGTATCAATAGGGAGTGACGATTGTCGTCTATCTCCCTTGGGATAGATGAAGTGGGTGCGATCAGCCGGTCGATGCGGCGATAAACAAAGACCCTTGGTCTGTAATTGGTAATTTTTTTCGCATTATGAGCAAGTTATTTACTTGAGTAAATTAGTTGGTATTTCAAGGGACTAGCACAATAAGCGCAGTTTATACGCCCCAATCAAAAACTGTTTGGCTAAAGATTGCGCAACCCATTAATGTTTGTCGCCCTGATTCCGGGATGCGCGTGCGCGTGCTGGAGAGTCTGATGGGACGATGGAGGTCAGACGGTCGGTTTCCGGCCTGCGGTCAACCTCGCGACAACAGGCAAGAAATAATGAAATACACCGGGCCTGCCCGGACGTGCTTCAAGGTCGCGGCAATGCGCGGCGGCTGAATCACTGCAGTGAAACCCTAGGAGAAATACACCATGCCAACATTTGTGCGTACTGAGAAGTGCGATGGCTGTAAAGGCCAGGACAGGACAGCTTGCATGTACATCTGTCCTCATGACCTGATGAAGCTCGATAAAGACGGCTCCGAGACCGGTCATGCCATGAAGTCATTCAACCAGGAGCCTGAGCAGTGCTGGGAGTGCTACTCCTGCATCAAAATCTGCCCTCAGCAGGCCATCGAAGCGCGTCCTTACGCCGACATCGTGCCCCTGGGTGCTTCCGTGCAGCCCCTGCGCGGTACCGATTCCATCATGTGGACCATCAAGTTCCGCAACGGCACCATGAAACGTTTCAAATTCCCCATTCGCACCACCCCCGAGGGTTCCATCGATCCCTACGGCGGCAAGCCTGCTGCTGACATGGCGAAGGTCGGCGAGCCCGGTTTCTTCAACCACAACGAGCAGAACGGCTTTCGCTCCGGCGATCCCAGCGAGCTGATCCGCAAGTAAGCGGGATTCAGTCAGATAATTCAGGAATACAAATAACTCGAGGTAATTAACATGGCTGAATTCGGAAATCCGGAAGTCATCCAAGAAGAGGTCGACATCCTTCTGATCGGCGGCGGTATGGCCTGTAGCGGTGCCGCATACGAGATCGGTCCCTGGGTGCAGGCTGCCGGTGGCGACATCAAAGTGAAGCTGGTCGACAAGGCCGCCATGGACCGCTCCGGCGCCGTGGCTCAGGGTCTGTCCGCCATCAACACCTACATCGGTACCGAGCAGGATCCCGCTGACTACGCCCGCATGGTCTCCAACGACCTGATGGGTATCACCCGTGACGATCTGGCCTACGACCTGGGCCGCCACGTCGACGAATCCGTGCACCTGTTCGAGGAGTGGGGTCTGCCGATCTGGAAGACCGACGAGAACGGTGAGCGTCACGACGGCTCCAAGGGCATGACTCCCCTGAAGGACGGCGGCAAGCCCGTGCGTTCCGGTAAGTGGCAGATCATGATCAACGGCGAGTCCTACAAGTGGATCGTCGCCGAGGCCGCCAAGAAGGCCCTGGGCATGGACAACATCCAGGAGCGTATCTTCATCGTCAAGCTGGTCAACGACAAGAACGACAAGAACCGCATCGCCGGTGCTGTCGGTTTCTCCGTTCGTGAACACAAGCTCTACGTCTTCAAGGCGAAAGCCATCCTGCTGGCCGCTGGCGGCTGCGTGAACATCTTCCGTCCCCGCTCCGTGGGTGAGGGTCAGGGCCGTGCCTGGTACCCGGTCTGGAACGCCGGTTCCACCTACGCCATGGCCGCCGAGGCCGGTGCTGAGCTGACCATGATGGAAAACCGCTTCGTGCCCACCCGTTTCAAAGACGGTTACGGCCCGGTCGGCGCCTGGTTCCTGCTGTTCAAGTCCAAGGCCACCAACGCCTTCGGCGAAGTCTACATGCAGAAGAACGCCGACATGCTGAACGACTATCCTCCTTATGGTCAGGCTGCCGTTCCTGCTTCCTGTCTGCGTAACCACTTGATGCTGAAAGAGATGAAGGAAGGTCGCGGTCCCATCTGGATGGACACCGTCACCGCCCTCGCCAACCTGCGTGAGACCCTGTCTCCGCGTGAGGTCAAGCATCTGGAAGCCGAGGCCTGGGAAGACTTCCTGGATATGTGTATCGGCCAGTGCGGTATCTGGGCCGGTGAGAACATCGAGCCGGAGAAGAAGAACTCCGAGCTGATGCCCACCGAACCCTACCTGCTGGGTTCCCACTC
>JBNLGI010000174.1:0-32365 GCA_050305975.1 Sedimenticolaceae bacterium
CATGCCGCAGAAGAAGAATCCGGACGTCCCCGAACTCATCCGCGGCAAGACCGGACGCATCTACGGCCACCTCATCGGCCTGCTGACCCTGATGAAGGGCCAGCCCCTGGCCTACAACAAGGACAACCAGGAGGACAAGGAGCCCCTGTTCGACACAGTGGACAACCTCAAGGGCTCGCTCAAGGTCTTCGCCGACATGATCCCCGCCATCACCTGCCGCAAACAGGCCATGCGCGAGGCGGCCATGCGCGGCTTCGCCACCGCCACCGACCTGGCCGACTACCTGGTGCGCAAGGGCATGCCGTTCCGCGACGCCCACGAGGTGGTGGGCAAGGCGGTCGCCTTCGGCGTGGCCGAGGGGCGCGACCTCTCGGAGATGAGCCTGGAAGAGCTGCAGGGCTTCTCCGACACCATCGGCGAGGATGTCTTCGCGGTGCTCACCCTGGAGGGTTCGGTGGCTGCCCGCGACCATATCGGCGGCACCGCGCCCAAGCAGGTGCACGCCGCCATCGTGCGGGCCAGGCTGAAACTGGGACTCGAATGATCCGCTTCCACCACGCCAGCCTGCTGGTGGCCGACACCGCCCGCGCGCTCGACTTCTACTGCGGCGTGCTGGGCCTCGGCATCGAGCCGACACGCCCCGACCTGGGCTTTCCCGGGGCCTGGCTCAACATCGAAGGCGGCCAGATCCACCTGCTGGAGCTGCCCAATCCCGACCCCGTCGACGGCCGCCCCGACCACGGCGGCAGGGATCGCCACACCGCGCTGCAGGTCGACGACTTCGACGCCGTACGCGCCCGCCTCGACCAGACCAATGTCGCCTATACCCTCAGCCGCTCCGGCCGCCGGGCCCTCTTCTGCCGCGATCCGGACGGCAATGCCATCGAGCTGATCGGATCATGAAAAATCATCCGCAAATGAACGCGAAAAAGCACAAATAACCTGCAGGGTGCGGCTTGCCGCACCATAAACCCGCGGGAAAAATTATCTGCATGATTCGATATACGGTGCGGCAAGCCGCACCCTACAGGCAAATGATCGCGCATTGATGTATCCATTTGCGTCTATTCACTTTCATTGGCGGACTTATCGTCACCAGGCGCTAACCTTGCAACTAGGCCCTGCCGCCCCCACTCATAAAAGATGTGATGAGCGCTTTTCTGCACCACAAAACCCGCAATACGTTGCAGTCCCTGCTGATGATCCTGGTGATGGGCGGGATCTGCGGCTGGCTGGCCTGGTATCTGGGCGGCTTGCCGCTAGCGATCTACAGCGCCGCCATCATTCTCTTCCTCTACCGCCTCAATCCGGTCGCCTCGCCCGATTTGGCCATGCGCCTGTTCCGTGCCCGCCCGCTTGCGCCCGAGGAGGCGCCGGAGCTGTCGGAGCTGGCCGGGGAGTTGGCCCGCCGCGCCGGCATGCAGCGACCGCCCCGCCTCTACTACCTGCCTTCCGACGTGATGAACGCCTTCACCGCCGGTACCCCGAAGGAGGCGGCCATCGCCTTGTCGGACGGCCTGATCCGGCGTCTCGACTGGCGCGAGCTGAGCGGGGTACTGGCACACGAGATGATGCACATCGTCAATCGCGACACCCGTCTGATGGCCTTTGCCGACCTCACCAGCCGCCTCACCGGATTCCTCTCCCTGACCGGCCAGCTGCTGCTGCTCATCAACCTGCCGTTGCTGATACTCGGCGAGACGACCCTCCCCTGGCTGCCGATTCTGTTACTGATCTTCGCACCGACCCTGAGCGCCCTGGTGCAACTGGCCCTGTCGCGCAGCCGGGAGTACGAGGCCGACCTGGGTGCGGTGGCGCTGACCGGGGATCCGCTGGGGCTGGCTACCGCCCTGAGTAAGCTGGAGGCGAGCCATCAGGGCCTGCTAGGGCGGCTGTTCAATCCGATACCGCGCATCCCCGACCCTTCGATGCTGCGCACCCACCCCCCGACCGAGGAGCGGGTACGACGTCTGGTGGAGATCGCCGAGGCGCAGCAAGCGAGCTCCGATCGCTGGGTGACGTCTTTCGATCTCCGTCACCTCCACGCCCCGGAGCCCTACCGGCCCCGCTGGCATCGCAACGGGATGTGGTATTGAAACGGGCAGGTGCGGATTATGTTGATCTCCGCAAATGAACATGAATCTAGAGTAGGGTGCGGCTTGCCGCACCGATTTCGCCATAATTGTCTGATCAGCTTTACATAGTGTCGGTGCGGCAAGCCGCACCCTACACGAAATCCGATCACCCAGACGCGAATAGCGTTCAGGCGTGGGGCAGGGCCCCAACCTGCCGGACTTGCTGACGCTTACATCCATTGATGCTCTATCCTGTGCATTTGCAGACTTGATCAGATCGCCTGACAGAGACCACAACCATTGTGGGTTGTGCCCCTCCAGCGCCTTCGCGGTACCCTAATGGCCAGTGATCGCTTTTTTCGGAGCAACCCCCATGTCCCAGGACAGCCTCGACAACCTCAACGCCCGTCTCAAGGCTTTCGCCCGCAGCCGCAACTGGGAGCAGTTTCATTCGCCCAAGAATCTGGCGATGGCGATGATCGCCGAGTGCGCCGAACTGGTGGAGCACTTCCAGTGGCTGTCCCAGGAGCAGAGCATGAATCTGCCGGCGGAGAAAAGGGAAGCGGTGTCGCTGGAGATGGCCGATATTCTGATCTACCTGATCCGTACCGCGGAACGCCTCGACATCGACCTGATCGCCGCGGCCGAGCGCAAGATCGCCATCAACGAAGCCCGCTACCCGGTCGACAGGGTCTACGGCGACGCCCGCCGCGCCTCGGAGTACGACTGAGGCCCAGCTCAAGCCCGGCAACAATCCGCTGCCTCCTGCCAAAACCACATCTTTTCAATGGCTTGGACTGGCCTTTCCCCAAATTTTACGGGGTGGAGCTGCTACCGTGACGGCACTACATTGGGAAGGTCATTCACTGGGCAGCGGATCGAGAGAACGGGAGTGGACATGAAAAAATACCAATGTATCGTTTGCGGCTTCATCTACGACGAGGCCGAGGGTCTACCGGAGGAGGGTATCGTCGCCGGCACCCGCTGGGGCGATATCCCCGATGACTGGGAGTGCCCGGAGTGCGGCGTCAGCAAGGCCGATTTCGAGATGGTGGAGATGGTGGCCTGAGTCTCCAGCGACGCGAACTTCAGGGCCTGTGCATACAGGCGGCCAGGCGCTCCCGCACCACGGCCAGGCCCATCTCGCGCAGCAACGCGATATTGCGCTCCGGAATACGCTCCGGATTGGGGTAGTTCTCCAGTGCCCGCGCCAGCGGGGCCTCCCGGATGAGATGAAACATCGGGTGGGGCGAGCGGTTGGTGTAGTTGGCGGGATCCTCCGGCTGCGCGCCCTCGAAGCAGTAGTCGGGATGGAAGCTGGCCAACTGCAGTATCCCCTCAAGCCCGGCCTGCGCGATCGCCGCCTCGGCGATGGCGAACAGGTCCAGATAGGCGTCGAACGCCTGCAGACCCGAAGGCACCACGAACAGCGAGGTCTCAGCCTCCGCTTCGGGCAGTCCGATCAGCGTCTCCGTCTCCGTCAGCAGCGCCCGGTAGATCCCCTCCATTTCCGTCTCGGCACACTGGACATAGCGGATGCGCCCCCCTTTCATGGGCGCCGCAGCGAAGGGGCAGAGGTTGAGTCCGACCACCACCCGCTCAACCCAGCAGCGGGTCTCTTCCAGGACCTGTTCGGGAGCGCTCACTCGAGCACTTCCAGCGGCATGCCGAGCCGCAGTTCGCCCGGACCGTCGTGCAGCAGGTTCTGACCGAAGTGGACCTGGTTGCCCCGCTGCCGGTATCTGGCCAGGGTCTTCAGGGGCTCACGCCCGGTCTCGGCGGTGTAGGGGTCGACGCAGGTGATCTTGCAACGTGAGCAGGGTTTCACCACCCGCAGGGTCAATTCGCCGATACGGATACGGCGCCAGCCATCCTCGGCATAGGGCTCACAGCCATCGACTACCAGATTGGGGCGAAACCGGATCATCGGCAGCGGCTCATCCAGACGGCGGTTGAGATCGTCCAGGGAGGCCTGTGAAATCAGCAGCAGCGGGAAACCGTCCGCGAAGGCGGCGCGATCAGCGGGCCGGGCATAAGCCGGATCGACCGGCCGTATCGTCCGCTCCGGCATATGGACCAGCCGGCACGCCGCTCCGAGAAAGTCGCTGAGCCAGGCGTGCGCCGAACTGTCGGCCGCTTGCGCCACACAGGTATCGTTCCAGATCCTCACCTTGAGCCGCTCGCCAACCTCCTCGGGCAGGCTCACCGTCAGATCGGGCAGCTGCGGCGTCTGCAGCAGCAGGCCATCGCGTGTCAAACTGGGGCGAATCAGGGTCATTCGCGGCAGTTCCCGCTGGCTGAGAAACCGACCCTCCCGGTCCACCAGCATCCAGCGTCGATCCCGCCACAGGCCAAAACCGTCGAGCCGGGACTGATCCAGGAACTCACCCGCGAGCGACTTCACCGGATAGCGATAAAGGCCGGAAAGGCGGATATCGCTCACCGCTGCTCCGGTAGCGACTCAGCAGGCGCTATTTTCGATTTTTTCACTTCATTCTTCCGCGGATCGGCCGATAGCCTGAATCAGATCACTTTACCGTGGCCCACCACATCCTGGCCAATAAAGCACGTTTGGAGGAAGTTGCATGGATATCGTGCCATATCTGAAACTCATGGTTCAAAAGAATGGATCTGACGTCTTCTTCAGCACTGGCGCTGCGCCGCACCTCAAGGCGGAGGGCGAGACACGTCCCATCGGCTCCTCCCCCCTGCAACCGGGTCAGGTGAGGAAACTGGCCTATGGCATCATGAGTGACGAACAGATCAAGGAGTTCGAGGCCACCTACGAATGCAACCTGGCCATCTCCATCAACAACCTCGGCCGCTTCCGCGTCAATGTCTTCAAGCAGCGCGGCGACGCGGCGATGGTGATCCGCTACATCAAGGGCGTGATCCCGCCGGTGGAGAAGCTCAACCTGCCGGTGATCCTAAAGGACCTGATCATGGAGCCCCGCGGCCTGATCCTGGTGGTTGGCGCCACGGGCTCAGGTAAGTCCACCACTCTGGCCTCGATGATCGAATACCGCAATCAGAACCGGGCGGGGCACATTCTCACCATCGAAGACCCGATCGAATATCTCTACACGCATAAAAAGTCGGTGGTCGATCAGCGCGAGGTGGGCATCGATACCCTCTCCTACGAAAACGCCCTCAAGAACGCCATGCGCGAAGCCCCTGACGTGATCCAGATCGGCGAGATTCGCGAGATGTACACCATGCAGCACTCCATCGCCTATGCCGAAACCGGCCATCTCTGTCTCTCGACCCTGCATGCCAACAACGCCAACCAGGCGCTCGATCGCATCATCAACTTCTTCCCCGACAGCGCCCATCAGCAGCTCTATATGGATCTCTCGCTGAACCTGAAGGCGGTCATCTCTCAACGCCTGGTCAAGGGCAAGAGCGGTCAGCGCATTCCGGCGGTGGAGATCATGCTGCTCACTACCTACATCTCGGAACTGATCCAGAAGGGCGACATCCACGCCATCAAGGAGGTCATGGAGCAGGGCACGGAGCGCGGAATGCAGACTTTCGACCAGTCCCTCTACCAGCTCTACCAGGAGGGCAAAATCACGCTGGAGGAAGCCTTGGCGCACGCCGACTCGCGCAACAATCTCTCGCTCAAGATCCGTCTCTCGGATACCGGCGGCGTGGAAGCACCCGGCGGCCTGGGCATGGCGGAGACCGACTTCTGAGCAGGGATACAATGAGCGCCGGGCAGACGAAAAACCCGGTTCTGTACGTGTCCTTCCCGCGCAACTCCATCTGGTATTCGGCGGCTGACCATCGGCATAATAGGGTTAATCCTATCGCCACCGGTCTGCCGCCATGCCCAATAAACAGATCACGAAACCATCCTCCATCAGCTGCGACGCGCTGACTGAACTGCCGCCGCTCGGCATGGATGCGGAGGCGCTCTCCCACGATTTCCGCCGCTACTTCGCCCATACCCTGGGACGCGACAACAAGTGCACCTCCAGCCACTACCCCTACAAAGCGCTGGCCTTCGCCATCCGCGACCGCTTGGTGGAGCGTTGGAAAGAGACCCGCGCGATCTATGAAGAGACCGACTGCAAACGCACCTTCTACCTCTCCCTGGAATTCCTCATGGGGCGGGCGCTGAGCAACGCGGCGCTCAACCTGGATATCGACGTCTCGATCAGCCAGGCCATCCTGAAACTGGGCATGGAGCTGGAGGAGATCCGTGAGAGCGAACCCGATGCAGGTCTCGGCAACGGCGGTCTCGGCCGACTCGCCGCCTGTTTTCTCGACAGCTGCGCCACGCTCAACCTGCCGGTACGGGGCTATGGCCTGCGTTACGAGTACGGCATGTTCCGCCAGCACATCACCAATGGTCACCAGGTGGAGGACCCGGATCACTGGCTGCGCGACGGCAATCCCTGGGAGCTGGAACGGCCCGAGTACACACAACGCATCATGTTCGGCGGACACACCGAACACAGCAACGGCCAGGTCCGCTGGATCGACACCCAGGACGTGCTGGCGGTCCCCTATGATCTGCCGATACCCGGTTATCGCAACAACACGGTCAACACCCTGCGGCTGTGGAAGGCGGCGGCCACCGACGAGTTCAATCTCGACGAGTTCAATGCCGGCAGTTACCCCGAGTCGGTGGAGGCGAAGAACGACGCCGAGCACATCACCATGGTGCTCTATCCCAACGACGCCAGCGAGAGCGGCAAGGAGCTGCGCCTGAAGCAGCAGTACTTCCTCGCCTGCGCCAGCCTGCGCGACGTGATTCGCGAATGGACCGAGACCCACACGGATTTCGCCGACTTCGCCGACAAGCACTGCTTCCAGCTCAACGACACCCACCCCAGCATCTCGGTGGCGGAGCTGATGCGCCAGCTGATCGACGAACACGAGCTGAGCTGGGAAGAGGCCTGGGAGATCACCAGCCGCACCATGGCCTACACCAACCACACCCTGCTGCCCGAGGCGCTCGAGCGCTGGCCGGTGAAGCTGTTCGAGTGTCTGCTGCCCCGCCTGCTGGAGATCATCTACGAGATCAATGCCCGCTTCCTCAGCGAGGTGGCCCTGCGCTGGCCCGGGGACACCGACCGGCTGCGACGCATGTCGCTGATCGAAGAGGGGGCGCAGCCGATGGTGCGCATGGCCTATCTGGCCATTGTCGGCAGCTTCTCCATCAACGGCGTGGCGGCGCTGCACACCGAACTTCTGAAAAAGGGGCTGTTTCACGACTTCTACGCGCTCTGGCCGGAGCGCTTCAACAACAAGACCAACGGCGTCACCCCGCGGCGCTGGCTCGCCGCCTGCAACCCCGGACTGCGCAAGCTGCTCGACGAGACGGTGGGCAATGGCTGGATCTCAGATCTGCCGACCATCGCCAAACTGGAGAAACTGGCCGACGACACCGACTTCCACCAGCGCTGGGATGAGATCAAACGGGAGAACAAGCAGCGCCTCGCACGCATGATCAAACGCGAGTGCAACGTGGATTTCGACAGCGATGCCATGTTCGATGTCCAGGTCAAACGGATTCACGAATACAAGCGCCAGCTGCTCAACATCCTGCACGTGATCCATCTCTACAATCGCATCAAGCATGGTGACACCGCCAACTGGACCAAACGCTGCGTGCTCATCGGCGGCAAGGCGGCACCCGGTTACCAGATGGCCAAACTGATCATCAAATTGATCAACAACGTGGCCAGGGTGGTGAACAAGGATCGCCAGGTCGGCAACCTGCTGAAGGTCGCCTTCATCCCCAACTACCGGGTCTCGGCGATGGAGGTGATCGCCCCCGGCACCGATCTCTCGGAGCAGATCTCCACCGCCGGCAAGGAGGCTTCCGGTACCGGCAACATGAAGTTCATGATGAACGGCGCGGTGACCATCGGCACCCTCGATGGCGCCAACATCGAGATTCTCGAGGAGGTGGGCGAGGCCAACTTCTTCCTCTTCGGCCTCACCACCGAGGAGGTCGAGGCGGAGCGCAGCCACTATGCGCCCAACGCCATCATCGAACAGGATCAGGCCCTGAAACATGTGATGCAGCTGTTGGAGAGCGGCTACTTCAATCAGTTCGAGCCGGGCATCTTCGACCCCATCATCGAATCGATCCGCAGCCCTTACGATCCCTGGATGACTGCGGCTGATTTCCGCAGCTATATCGACGCCCAGGAGCAGGCGGCCATGGCCTACCAGGACCGGCAGCACTGGATCCGCATGAGCATCATCAACAGCGCCAAGAGCGGCCGTTTCTCCACCGACCGTACCATGGAGGAGTACAACCAGGAGATCTGGCGTTTAGACAAGGTCAGACCCAGAGGATGAGCAGCAGCGGAAACGCAGGTCTGCCCTGCTGGATCTATCGCAGCCCGCGTAAGGATGAGATGTACCTCTACCTGCGCAGCGAGGACGACTTCTCGGCCGTGCCGCAGGCGCTGCTCAGCCGCTTCGGCACGCCGGTGAAAGTGATGGAGCTTTCCCTGACTTCCCAGCGCACCCTCGCCCGGGAGGATGTGAACAGGGTGATGGAGAATCTGCGCAACCAGGGTTTCCATCTGCAGATGCCGCCGAAACTGCAGGTCGATCTCTACGAGGGAGATTGATTTTTTATAACGCAAAGGGCGCAAAGTTTTTATAAAGGATTGGCGACAAACAGACAGCGAGTAGCCTGGATGGAACGAAGTGGAATCCAGGATTTCGATACGCCTGCCCCCCTGGATTACGCCTCGCCCCCTCCAGACCATACCGCCACAGCCTGAAAAACATCGAGCTCTTGGCGCTTCACTGCGCCCATTGCGTTATAACCACTCAGTAGTGCGGAGGCGGCGGTTCGGGCTGATCGCTTTCCAATGGCGAGGGTGAGAGGCTCTGCAGGCGCTGCGTGAGCTGTTTTACGCTCTTCTGCAGCTGGTCGATCTGCCGCTGCTGATCGGCAACCGTCTGATTCAGATGGTGGATGGCATCCTCCTGGAACGCCAGGCGGGTCTCCAGCTCGACAACTCGATCTTCCATCTATTCAGGAGCCGGGTGGATAGTGGTCGTTGAGATTGGCCGGGCAGAGCACGTTGCGCATGATACCGATCAGATCCAGCAATTGATGATTGCGGATACGGTAGTAGATACGGTTGGCCTCCTTGCGCGAAACCACGATATTTTTGTTGCGCAGCTGTTCCAGATGCTGGGAGATGTTGCTCTGGGAGGTACCGGTCCGCTCAACGATCTCGCCCACCGAGAGCTCGTTCTCTCCGAGGGAACAGAGGATCTTCCAGCGCAGTGGGTGCGCCATCGCCTTGAGTGCGTTGGCCGTGAGAGACGTATCCTCTCCCGGTGGCTTGATCGGCTCGTTGGACTGACTCATTGTATGACTCCTTCGGAGGGGGCGTCCGCCTCCTCCATCTCGCGTATATAGCCCGTCATATCCTTGGCGATACAGATAATATGGCTGATATTTCCGTCTTTGTCTTTGACCGCGGTACGTGAAAAGAGTATCGGTACGCGGCGCCCGTCCTTGGCGATGAAACGGGCCTCGATACGACTCAGCGCCCCGGTGCGGATCAGCGCTTCCAGCCAGGTGCCGAGGAAGGCGCCGGCCTGCTCCTCCTCCTCCTCCTCGAAGACGTCGCCGATCGACAGCTCGAGCAGGTCCTGCTCGCTGTAGTCGAGCATGCTGCAGGCCGCCGGATTGGCCGATTCGATGCACCCCTCAGGGTCGAGCACCAGCAGCGCCTCGCCCATGTGGGTGATGATGTTCTCCAGATGCTGCTTGGCGGCGGCCAGCTCGGCGGTACGTTCGGCCACCTTCTGTTCCAGCACCTTGTTCAACTCCCGCTCCTTTTCGATCAGACGGAAGTAGGTGCTGATCTTGTTCAGCAACTGGTTGTCGTCGATCGGCTTGAGCAGATAGTCGACACCGCCCACCTCGTAACCCTTCTGCTGGAACTCCTCGGTCTTGAAGGCGGCGGTAAGGAAGATGATCGGGATATCCTGGGTCTTCTTGCGGATCTTCAGCATCGAGGCGGTCTGAAAACCGTCCATCTCCGGCATCTGCACATCGAGGATGATGAGGTCGATGCCGGGCTCCTTGACCGCGATGTCCAGCGCTTGCTGGCCGGAAGTGGCCTCGAATATCTCCACATCCATATAGCGTTGGATCAGGCTGCGCAGAGTAAAGAGATTGTGCTCGTGGTCATCCACGATCAGCAGTTTGAAGCCGGCGTATCGTTTCATGCGTCTGTTTCAGGGGCCCTATAATCCATCGCGACGTCTGTAGCGTTTGTGAAAGCGCTCATGCCGCGCCGAGGTGCTTTTCGATGGTCCGTTTCAACGCCTGGTCCTGGTTGCGATCAGCCAGGCAGTCATCCGCACCGGACGCCAGACAACGTTCGTACTCATCGCTCGCTTCGCCGGTGCCCATGGCGATGATCGGCAGCTCAGTCAGCTGCAGCTTCTTGCGAATCGCTTTGATCGTATCATAGCCGTCCTGCTCGGGCATCTGCAGGTCCATCAACACCAGGGAGAAGGCTTGATCCTCGTGCAGCGTCTCCAAGGCCTCCTCGGCGTCGCCGGCGGCCACCACCTGCAGTCCCCAGGACTCGAGCCTGGGGGTGAGGGCCAGCAGGTTGCGCAGATCGTCGTCCACCAGCAGCACCCGATGGCCGGCGAATGGGGCGCGCGACGACTCCGCTGGCCGCGTTTCTGATTCACGCAGCAGAGCGGCCTGTGCGGCCGGCTGCTCTTCCACCTGGGCAAGCTCCACCTGTTGCTGCTCCGGCAGACCCTGGTGATCGAAGACCAGCGGCAGGCAGAGAGTGAATTCAGCGCCCCGCCCCTCCTCGCTGACCAGGTTGATTTCGCCGCCCAGCAGATGGGCCAGTTCACGGCTGATACTGAGGCCCAAGCCGGTACCGCCGTAGCGCCGGCTGGTGGAACCGTCGGCCTGCTTGAAGGCTTCGAAGATCAGGAGATGTTTATCGGATGGGATGCCGACTCCGGTGTCCCGCACGCTGAAACAGATCGGACGCTGCGGATCCTGAGGGCGGTGATGCAGATAGAGGGTAACCCCACCCTGATGGGTGAATTTGAGGGCATTGGCGAGGAAGTTTTTCAGGATCTGCCGCACCTTCTCCTGATCGGAGACGAATAACGGTAAGGGTTTGGCCTCCACCTCCACCACCAGGGTCAGGCCCTTGGCGTCGAACTGGGGCTTGACCAGCTCGATCAGATCGTTGGCCAACTGCTGCGGATCGATCGGTTGCAGGCTGAAGCTGGCCTTACCCGCCTCGATGCGTGAAAGATCGAGGATATTGTCGATCAGCGTGCGCAGATCCCGGCCGGCTTCATGAATCACCTGAAGTTGCTGCCGCTGTTCATGCTTCAGCTCGGTTCCGCCTTCGTTGAGCAGCTTCGAGAGCAGCAGGATGGAGTTGAGGGGTGTGCGCAATTCATGACTGACATTAGCGAGGAATTCCGACTTGTAACGGTTGGACTCCTCCAGCTGCCGGGCGTGCTGGCGTTCCGCCTCGGCCTGATGGGCATGGGTCTCAGCCAGGGCGGTCAGCTGCTCACCCAGGGCCTGGAACTCCTTGGGACCGCGCCACTCGAAGCGCACCGGGGCGTTTTCCCGCAGCACCTTGCCCACCCCGTCACGCAGTTTCTTGCCGAACTGTTCCGCCCGCAGGGCGATAACGCGTGCCACCAGCAGCAGAATCACCAGCGAAATCAGTACGATGGTCATTACCCGGCTGATCAGCACGTTGCGAAACTCATCCAGGGGCGAAGGATCGACCTGACGGCCGACCCAGAGTGGCCCGGAGCCCTCGGTGGCGAACATGGGGACCCAGATGACCTGCTGTCCATGGCCCTCCCACAGGGCCAGATTGCCCGCCTTGAAGATCTCGCTGAGGCCCTCGAAATCCTCGAACGCCTTGGGTTCGTCGAGCCCGTTCAGCCGCTCCTCCAGATAGGCGCCGTCATTGGTCACCCACAGCGTGTTGCGATAGGCTCGGGCCATGCCGCCCACATCGATGTTGATCATGACCGCCCCCAGGGGACGGATGCGCTCATCCCGGTCAGGCCCGATGATGGGACTGATCATGCGCAGGGTCATGAAACGGCGGGGATCGGTCAGCGCGGCTCCGGGATTGAGGCTGATCTTGCTCACGGCGACCCGACCAAACTCCTGACTCAGACCACTTTGAAAAAAGTCCCGTCCGGGCATCTCGGGTTTCTTCAGGGTCGGCTCCCACTGTCGGTTGCGGGGATTGAGTTCGAGCCAGAAGCGGGGCTTGCCCTGCATGTCGAGAAAGAGGATCTGGAAGATGTCCAGATGGTCTCGCAGGATGCGGTTGATCCAGTCGGTGTAGCGTGCCCGGGCCTTGTCGATCTCCTGGGTCTTCTCCTCATCCCCCTCATCCTCGCCGACGATCAGGCCGGGTTCCGGGAGTTTGGCCAGCAGACGCAGCATCTCATGCCGGCTGGCCAGATGTTCGTCCAGATCACGAAAGTCGGCGCGCAGATTCTGCAGATGGGCCTTGTGATAGAAAAATTCCAGGCGTTCCAGCACGAAGGGCAGATTGCTCACCACTATGGCGGTCAACGGCGCGAAACCGAACAGAAACAGCAAAATGAGAATCTGGGTACGGAGTTTCACGGAATCAGCTCGTGCGCCTCGGGATGAAACCTCTGCCTAGGGCCTGTTAACACCAATCCAATAGACCCTAGTATACATCCCGCAGAGCCCGTTCCGTGCCAAGGCGTTCAGCCCAGAGTACGCACCAGATCGATCACCTCTGCCGCATGGCCCTTGGGTTTGACGTCGTAGATCGCCTGGCGAATGACGCCGGACTTGTCGATGATGAAGGTGGAACGGAGTATGCCCATACGCTTCTCGCCGTTCTTTTCCTTCTCCCTCCAGACATCGTAGGCGGCACAGACCTCACCGTCGGTATCCGCCAGCAGCGTAACCGTGAGACCGTGTTTATCGCGAAACGCGGCATGGCTCACGCAGTTGTCACGGCTGATCCCGATGACCTGAGTGTCGAGGGTGGAAAAATCATCCATCAGGTCCGACAGCTCCACCGCCTCGATGGTACAGCCGGTGGTATCGTCCTTGGGATAGAAGTAGAGCACCAGATTGTTGCGGCCGAGAAATCCTTCAGAATTCACTCTATGCATGTCGGCATCAGGCAGCTCGAACGGCGGGGCCTTGTCACCAGGCTTCAGCATGTCGTCTCCTCGCTTATCGTTATCGTTCAGGGTCGTTTGAGAGATGGAAGATAGTTGACTCCCTCGAATCGGGTCAACCATCGATTCACCCTGCGACAGCTGGTGGATTTGCCGCACGGAAGCAAATTCCGTTATCCCCTCCTTAAGGTAGGCAGTTCCGCCGATAAGATGCATAATAGAAATAGTTTGGAAGGCGCACGGAGACTCTACTCCGCCTCCATCGAGCACCGCCGCAACTGCGGCGGTTGTCGTCTCAGCCGACGACACAATCCGGGATTGCGCACGCAAGCGAAGGCAGATCACATGTACGATGATTTCTACAAGCTCACCGGGAAACCGTTTCAGCTGACCCCCGACCACAAGTTCTTCTTCAACAGCAAGGGCCATAATCGGGCCATGGCCTATCTGCGCTACGGCCTCGAGCAGGGCGAGGGCTTCATCGTCATCACCGGCGGTATCGGTACCGGTAAGACCACCCTGGTACGCAACCTCTTCGACGAGCTCGACGGCATGAACGTGATGGCCGCCCAGCTGGTCACCACCCAGGTCGATCCCGACGACATGCTGCGCATGGTGTGCGCCTCCTTCGGACTCGCCCACGAGGGGCTCAACAAGGCCACCCTGCTGCACAACCTGGAGGCCATCGCCCGCGCCAGGCACGCCGAAGGCAAACAGATGCTGCTGGTGGTCGACGAGGCGCAGAACCTGCCCGCACGCTCGGTCGAGGAGCTGCGCATGCTCTCCAACTTTCAGGTCGACAACCGGGCGCTGGTGCAAACCTTCCTGCTCGGTCAGGAGGAGTTCAAACGCACCCTGCAGAGCCCCGGGATGGAGCAGGTGCGCCAACGCATCATCGCCTCCTATCACCTGGAACCACTGAGCCCCGACGAGACGGAGAAGTATATCCTCCACCGGCTGCAGCTGGTCGGCTGGGATAAAGACCCCACCTTCGACGAGGGCGTCTTCCGCATGATCCACGAATTCACCGGCGGCGTGCCGCGGCGCATCAACGCCATGTGCGACCGTCTGATGCTGTTCGGCTGCCTTGAAGAGCTACACCATCTGGAAAAGGACGCCGTCCTCTCGGTGATGCAGGAACTGGAGCAGGAGGTCAGCTTCGATCCCCCTCCCGGAGAAGCGGACAACCAGGACCAGCAGTCACTCCAACCGCCGAGGGCTTCCGTCTCGCCACTGAGACCGGCGGGCAAGGGCGGCAACCAGGCCACCGCGACCCGACCGGCCACGGCTCCCTTGCCGCATGCGGACGAGCTGATCTACCGTATTCAAGAGCTGGAGAAGGAACTCGACGACCTGCGCCAGACGGTGCGCAATGAGCAGAAACTGCTGCGCAAGGCGATTCTGCTGCAGATGGACCTGGACGAATTCGAGGACTTCAAATAGGCAAACGGCGAGGACCCCGGCTCAATCGAGCGCCGGCCCGATAATCACATCGATCGGCTCGAACCCCCGCGCTTCCAGGGCTTCGGCGATATCCTCCCAACGGCAATTCTCGGTGCACTCTTCGGCCTGCGCGATGATACCGGTGGCGAAACGATAGGCCTCGTTCTTATCCAGGTCATAGGGAATCTTCACCAACCGGATACGCTCGAATTTCTCGCTTGGCAATACCATCAATTTGTCATTCATGCTCGCTCCATCCCCTGCTTGCTGCGGGATCTACAATTGACTCTCTGGATGATAGTCGAAAACCCGTTTCGACTCATTGATCCAGAGCCGGCAAACACCAATCCAATGGGATTTGTGGCAGCGAAATGCCTGAAGCCGATTTTCCGCCCAACTGCGCTGGCTGGATTCGTTTTGGCCGGTCACAGGCAAGATCAGGAACGACAACTCTGCAGAATTTCTCCGAAAGGGCGCTCGCTCAACAGCGGGGCGATCTGCTCAGCAGGCCTGGGCTCCGAGAACAGGTGGCCCTGAGCTTCGTCACAACCGATCTGGCAGAGAAAGGCAAGCTGACTGACCTGCTCCACACCCTCCGCCAGCACTCGCACGCCCAGGCTCTGGCCCATGGCCACCACGGTGCGGATGATCGCCCGATCGCCCTCGTCGCTTTCGATATCACGCACGAACGATTTGTCGATCTTCAAAGTGGTGACCGGGAGATGCTTGAGCCGTAGCAGGGATGACTCACCGATCCCGAAATCATCGATGGAGAGTTCGAATCCCATATCCACCAGCAGTTTCCAGAACTCATCGTCGAAGCTCTTCTCCAGCAAGCCGCTCTCCGGAATCTCCAGTTCGACCCGGTGAGGCGAAATACCGCTGACCTCGACGGTACGTCCAATCTGGTCATAGGCATCCGCGCTGTTGAAGGTGTGGGAATCGATATTGATGGCGATCCGCCCCGGTTCCAACCCGGCATCCAGCCACTCCTGCAGTTGGCGGCAGGATTCGGTAATCACCCAGTGTGTAATGTCGCGCATGACACCCCCTTCATGCGCTACGGCAAGGAACTCCGAAGGGGTCAGCAGGCCGCGCTGCGGATGTTGCCAGCGCAGCAGCGCTTCCAGGCCGGTGATTAGTCCCGTACGCAGATCGACTTTCGGCTGATAGTAGAGCAAAAAATCCTCGTCGAGCAGCGCGGTATGAAGGTCGATCTCAAGGCTGAATCTGTCCTCCTCCCGTTTGGCCATGGCCTGGGTAAAGTATTGAAAACCGTTACGCCCCTCCCGCTTCGCCATATACATCGCCGAATCCGCGTTCTTCAGCAGCTGAGTGGCATCCAAGCCGTCATCCGGATAGATCGCGATGCCGATACTGGTCGTCACGTGCAGGGTATGGTGTTCGATCCGGATCGGCTGGCTCAGCAGACTGATGACCTTGCGCGCCACGCGTGCCGGACTCTCTTCATGCGCAAAATCCTCCAGCATGATGATGAACTCGTCACCACCGAGCCGCGCCACCTCGTCATCGTTGCGCACCGCATCCCGCAAGCGCCTGGCGCTCGCTTCCAGCACCCGGTCACCGATGACATGGCCCAGCGTATCGTTGATCTTCTTGAAGCGATCGAGATCCAGGTAGAGCAGCGCAAGTCGCCTTCCGCACCTTTCCGCATGACCCAGCGCATGATCGAACATCTCGAGAAACGCCGCACGGTTGTGCAACCCGGTCAGCGGATCGTGATAGGCCAACTTGCGCAGCACCTGTTCCTGTCGCAGCTTCTCCGTGATATCGCTGAAGGTGGCCACATAACCGGTAATCACGCCGTCGGGCCGTCTGACGGAGGCGATACGCAAATGCTCGGGATAGATCTCTCCGCTTTTGCGGCGGTTCCAGACCTCACCCTCCCACCCGCCATTCCGGCTGATGCTCTGCCACAACTGCGCATAGAAGGCTTGATCGTGGCGCCCCGACTTGAGCAGTCGCGGTGTCTGCCCGATGACCTCTGTCTCGCTGTACCCGGTGATCTGAGTGAAGGCGCGGTTCACCGCCTGGATCTCACCGTCCGGGCCGGTCACCATGACCGCTTCGGCCAGGCTGCTGAAGGCCACGTCGCTGCGCTGCAGTCGCGCCTTGTCCTCGTACTCGGCAGTGATGTCGCGAAACAGCACCACTGAGCCTGACAGGGTGTCGTCCGACCAGAAGGGGGAGCTGACCACGCTGACCCGTATCGTCACCCCGTCGCTGCGGCGAAAATGTTCGTCAGTGCTACGGTAGATCTCTCCGGCAAGCGCCTGCAGCCGGATCGCGCAGAACTGAGCGTGCGGAGGGTGCCCTTGCGAATGCGCATGAAACAGGGTGTGCGCCTCGGCACCAATCAGCACCTCCTCGTCGTAGCGAAGGATCTCGCAGGCCATCGGATTGACATAGATGATCTTACCCACCTCATCCATGACGTACATGCCTTCCGCCATGTGGTCGCTGATGGTCCTCAGTCGCCGGGTCGAGTCGAACCAGCGGCGCACCGATATCGCCGCCAGCAGGATCAGCAGCGTACCCACCACAAAGGCGGTCAGATGGGTGCGCCGGAGGTACTCGACATCGTGCATCGGTATCGATGAGAGGATATAGGCGGCGGCCCGGTCCAGACTGTCCGGAACGGGTCGAAGGATCGTCGCGTAGCAGACGTCCAGACCCTGGCAGAAGACCCGGTTCAACCGCTCGCCCTCATTCAGCGCCTGCCGTGTCTGCGCATCCTTCCGCAACAACTCTTGCAACCACGCCACCCTGGGAGCGGCACCCTCCGTCTCCTTCCGCTCGACGATGAAATCCCGGCTGATCTCCGAAGCATGGAAGAGGGCTTGCGAACTCGGATGGCTCACCGCCTCGAACAGGTCTCTGCGCACCAGGAATTGAATATCGCTGTCGGCATGACCTTCGACTGTTTTCAAGGCCTGCTGAATCGCTTCGAAGGAGAGACAGAAATCCACAGCCCCCACTACCGCGCCGTGATGGCGCAAGGGAAAGGCAAAACGGAACCCCGGATAGACCCGGCCGTTCTCGAGCACACCGTTATGCACCTCGCCTTGCAGCACCTGTTTCAGCAGCGGTCGCTGGAGGCTGATGGGATCAGCGTAAAGATCGGGGCGGTTAAAACGCAGAAAAGAGCGGCCATCCGCCAGCACGAACTGCAACTCGCGAAAATCGTTGCTCCGCAGCTGACTGAAAGCAGGATAGAACTCCCGGTACAGCCTACCACGCAAGTGGGCCTGTTCCTGTTCGTCCGCCTGCAGAGCCCGCGACAGCATTTCGGCCACTTCCGGGCGGTTGAAGAGGTTGTCGTAAAGCACCTCCAGCAGGCGCTGATAACTGCTCAGCCGGCTGGATATTGCCGCCTCCTGAGAACTCTCAATGAAGTGCTGCCGCGTGCGCACTTCGCGCCCATAGTTCGCTATCAGCAGCAGGGCCAGCAGAATCACCAGCCCCGATACGATCAGCGAAAAGCGCATACTTCTCACGGCGCGGCCTCCATCAACATCGGCAACCTGTCCAGCGAGTCGATCACGCCCTGGTAGTCACACTTGGATGGCGCCTCGGTACCGTTCCGAAGACTGCTTCCCCAACTCTTCACCCGTTCCCGGTCGGCCTCGTTTGTCGCTGGATCGAGTCTCAACAACGCCTGTCGCAACAGATCGATTTCGTCCGCCGACAGTTGGCGACGGTTGGCATACACCCCGAAGCCGGGGAACGGGGGACTGATGCGCAAAATTCTCAGGTCGAGGTGGCGGTAGCGCTCCGCGATCGTCGTTTTGACACCGGCCAGGTCGTACTCCCCCCGCACCACACCCAAAGCGGCCTCCGTATGGCTACCGGCATAACTGAAGCGGATGCCGGGATCATCAAGATGTCTCCCCGACGCCTCGAGCATCTGCGAGACGGCCAGGTAGCCGCAAGTCGAGAAGGGCTGGGTCAAGCCGATGTGCAGCCCTTGCGCATGCGCCAGATCGATCCGACGCCCACCGACCGCGACCAGAGAGCAGGTATAACTGCTCAAACCATTGGCTTCTCTGAAACAGGCCAGCGGTTCAACAGCGTCATCGGATTTGGCCAGCAATGCATAGGGGAGGGGACCCAGGTAGGCGATATCGACTTTGTCGTGCCGAAATGCCTCTAACAGGTCGCTGTAGTCATCGAAGTCGATCAGCACGACCGGACGACCAACCGCCTCCTGGAGATAGCGCAACAGCCCAAAAAACTGTTCATGGAGGATCTTTTTTCCCTCTATGGGTACTGGCGCAAACCGTATCGGCTTCTTGTTATCGTCTGCAGATGCCTGCAGAAACAGCGGGAGAGTGATGAACAGCGCCAAAATCCCTACGCGGAGAAAAGACATCGACTCAGTTCCTTCGAGATTTCCATTGTCTGTTGAATCCCAGTTGGATACAGCATTTGGCTGAAGCGATGGGCCTTGAGACCGTTGTCAGTTCGTCAAAGGGCGAAGAACGATGATTACGGAAAACCGAATTTTCGTTCTGAAAACCGGGAAGACCTGGAGATGCCCCTGAGGTTTCCCTGAAATCGGGCGATGCAGACCAATGAGGGGATGCCTAATCCACGCTTCAGGTGAGGTTATCGGCCACGCCAGTGAGTTCTTGATGTCACGCAGGAGAATCCGGTCGGCGCCACAGGAAAATCGGCAGCCCGGCCGACCGCATGGAGAACTGACCGCCGGCCAGGGCACCGGCAGTCAGGCCTCGCGCAGCCCATACGCCAGCTTAGACAACCCTCAACCAGCCCGCTAACAGAGGGGCAGGTCGCTGCTTCCCATCAGGTACTCGTCGACGGCACGGGCGCATTGGCGACCCTCGCGGATGGCCCAGACCACCAACGACTGACCACGACGCATATCGCCGGCGCTGAAGACCCCATCGATGGAGGTCTTGTAGGCATTCGTCCCCTCGGTTGCCGCCTTCACGTTACCGCGCCCGTCGAGTTCGACCCCTAGCTCCTCGATCATGCCTTCGTGCACGGGATGAACGAAACCCATGGCCAGAGTCACCAGCTCCGCCTTCAGCTCGAACTCCGAGCCGGCGACTTCCGACATCTGCCAGTTGCCCTGCTCGTCCTTGTTCCACTCCACCTTGACGCACTTCACGCCAGCCAGATTGCCTTTGCCGTCGTCGATGAAGGCCTTGGTGGCGACCTGCCATATGCGCTCGCAGCCCTCCTCCTGGGAACTGGAGGTGCGCATGCGATTGGGCCAATTGGGCCAGGTGGTACCCTTGTCCTCTTTCGCCGGCGGCTGAGGCAGGATCTCGAGCTGGGTCACCGAGGCGGCGCCGTGACGGTTGGAGGTTCCGATACAGTCGGAGCCGGTGTCGCCGCCGCCGATCACCACCACGCGCTTGCCGGCGGCGGAGATGAAATTCTCCACCTTGTCGCCCTGCACCCGGTGGCTGTTGGAGCGCAGGAAGTCCATGGCGAAGTGGACGCCGTTGAGCTCGCGGCCGGGGGTCGGCAGGTCGCGCGGCTTTTCGGCGCCACCCGCCAGCACCACCGCGTCGAACTCGTCAAGCAGCTGCTTGACCGGGATGTCGACACCGATATGGATGTTGGTCTTGAACTCGACACCCTCGGTGCGCATCTGTGCCATGCGGCGGTCGATGACCCTCTTGTCGAGCTTGAAATCGGGGATGCCGTAGCGCAACAGACCGCCGATGCGGTTCTGCTTCTCATACAGCACCACGCCGTGGCCGGCGCGAGCCAGCTGTTGGGCGGCCGCCATGCCGGCGGGCCCGGAGCCGACCACCGCGACCCGCTTGCCGCTCTTGTGCTCGGCGATCTGGGGCTTGACCCAGCCCTCCTGCCAGGCCTTTTCGATGATGCTGTACTCGATGGTCTTGATGGTGACCGGCTCGTCCTCCAGATTCAGGGTGCAGGCCGCCTCGCAGGGGGCCGGACAGATGCGCCCGGTGAACTCGGGAAAGTTGTTGGTGCTGTGCAGCACCTCGATGGCGGCACGCCAGTCGCTCTTGTAGGCCAGGTCGTTCCAGTCCGGAATGATGTTGTTGACCGGACAGCCGTTGTGACAGAAGGGAATGCCGCAATCCATGCAGCGGGCACCCTGCTGACTCACCGCCTCGTCGCTCAGCGGGATCACGAACTCCTGGTAGTGGGTGAGACGATCCGCGACCGGGGCGTAGGTCCGGTCCTGGCGTGCGATCTCTTTGAAACCCGTTGGCTTACCCATGATTAACGACTCCCCTTACTCTCGGCCTCGGCAGCAACCTTCTGCTGGGCCTGCATCTCTTTCAGTGCGCGGCGGTATTCGACCGGCATGACCTTCACGAACTTGGGCAGCATGCTGCTCCAGTTGTCGAGAATGCGCTTGGCCACCTCCGAGTTGGTGTAGTGGAGATGCTTCTCGACCAGCTGTTTCAGGCGCAGCGCGTCGAAACGGGTCATATCGTGGCTGAGGTCGACCAGGCCGTGGCTCTCCAGATCACCGCCCTGGTGATCCAGCTCTTCGAGCGCGATGTCCTCGTCCTCGATCGGCTCCAGTTCCACCTGCGCCAGGTTGCAGCGGTCGCTGAAGTCACCCTGCTCGTCAAGCACATAGGCGATACCGCCCGACATGCCGGCAGCGAAGTTGCGCCCGGTGGGTCCGAGGCAGACCACGATACCACCGGTCATGTATTCGCAACCATGGTCGCCCACACCCTCGATCACCGCAGTGGCGCCTGAGTTACGCACGCAGAAGCGCTCGCCGCCCACGCCGCGGAAGTAGCACTCGCCGCTGATGGCGCCGTAGAGCACGGTGTTGCCGACGATGATGTTCTCTTCCGCCTTGCCGATCTTCGACTCCGCCGGTGGATAGATCACCAGGCGGCCGCCGGAGAGGCCCTTACCTACGTAGTCGTTGCCCTCACCGGCCAGCTCCAGGGTGACACCTTTGGTCACCCAGGCGCCGAAGGATTGCCCGGCGGTACCCTTGACCTTGATGTAGACGGTGTCGTCAGGCAGTCCGGCATGGCCGTACTTCTCGGCCAGGCGGCCGGAGAGCATGGTGCCGAAGGTGCGGTTGTAGTTATGGATATCGATCTCGATCTTCACCGGCTCGCCCTGCTCCAGGGCCGGCTTGGCGAGTTCGATCAGCTTCTTGTCCAGGGCCCTGTCGAGGCCATGGTCCTGGCCCTCGCAGTTGTGGATGGCCACACCCTCGCCCGCCTCGGGCTTGCGCAACAGGCGGCTGTAGTCGAGCCCCTTGGCCTTCCAGTGGGTGATCGCCTTGCGCATGTCGAGGCGGTCGCTCTGGCCGATCATCTCGTTGAAGCTGCGGAAGCCCAGTTTGGCCATCAGCTGGCGCGCCTCTTCGGCGACGAAGAAGAAGTAGTTGATGACGTGTTCCGGCTTGCCGGTGAAGCGTTTGCGCAGCTCCGGATCCTGGGTCGCGATGCCCACCGGGCAGGTGTTGAGATGGCACTTGCGCATCATCAGGCAACCCTCGGCGATCAGCGGCGCGGTGGCAAAGCCGATCTCGTCGGCGCCCAGCAGGGCGGCCACCACCACGTCGCGTCCGGTGCGCATGCCGCCGTCGGCCTGCACCGCGATGCGCCCGCGCAGCTGGTTCAGCACCAGGGTCTGGTGGGTCTCGGCGAGGCCGATCTCCCAGGGCGAGCCGGCATGCTTGATGGAGGTCAGCGGGCTGGCGCCGGTGCCGCCGTCATAGCCGGCGATGGTGACATGGTCGGCGTGCGCCTTGGAGACGCCCGCAGCCACCGTGCCCACACCCACCTCGGAGACCAGTTTCACCGAGATACGCGCCTTCGGATTGGCATTCTTGAGGTCGTGGATGAGCTGCGCCAGGTCCTCGATGGAGTAGATGTCGTGGTGCGGCGGCGGCGAGATCAGGCCCACGCCAGGCGTGGAGTGCCGCACCCGCGCAATCTGCTGGTTGACCTTGTGGCCGGGCAGCTGGCCGCCCTCGCCGGGCTTGGCGCCCTGGGCCATCTTGATCTGGATGTCGTCGGCGTTGACCAGGTACTCGGTGGTGACGCCGAAACGGCCGGAGGCGACCTGCTTGATGGCGGAGCGCTCCGGATTGCGCGAGCCGTCGGGCAGCGGGTTGAAGCGCTCCGGCTCTTCGCCGCCCTCACCGGTGTTGGACTTGCCGCCGATGGCGTTCATCGCCTTGGCCAGGGTCGAGTGGGCCTCGTAGGAGATGGAGCCAAAGGACATGGCACCGGTGGCGAAACGCTTGACGATCTCGCTGGCCGGCTCCACCTCGTCCAGCGGGATCGGGTTCTCGGCGAACTTGAACTCGAACAGACCGCGCAGGGTCAGCAGGATCTCATTCTGCTCGTTGATCGAACGCGCGAACTCCTGGTAGGTATTCCAGTCGTTGCTGCGCACCGAGTGCTGCAGCTTGGCGATGGTCTGCGGAGTCCAGTTGTGATCCTCGCCGCGCAGACGGTAGGCGTAGTCGCCACCCACGTCGAGGTGGCGCTTGTAGATCAGTTGATCACCATAGGCCTTGTCGTGCCACTTCACAGCCTCGGCGGCGATTTCGTGGAGACCGGCGCCCTCGATGGTGGTGGTGGTGCCGGTAAAGTAGGCGTCGACCAGCTCGCTGGAGAGGCCCACCGCGTCGAAGATCTGCGCCCCACAATAGGACTGATAGGTGGAGATACCCATCTTCGACATGACCTTTTTCAGACCCTTGCCAATGGCCTTGATATAGCGTTTCTGCGCCTCCGTGAAGGCCAGCTGCTCCGGCAGCTTGGGCAGCTCGCTCTGGATGGTGTCGAAAGCGAGATAGGGGTTGACCGCCTCGGCGCCGTAGCCGGCCAGGGTGGCGAAATGGTGCACTTCGAGGGCGGCACCGGTCTCCAGCACCAGCCCCGACTCGGTACGCAGCCCCTTACGGATCAGGTGGTGGTGCACGGCGGAGGTGGCCAGCAGCGCCGGAATGGCGACGTTGTCCGCATCCACCCGCCGATCGGAGAGGATCAGAATGTTGTAGCCCTCACGCACCTTCTGCTCGGCCAGTTCGCACAGCGCCTCCAGCGCCGGCTTCATGCCTGTCGCGCCCTCGGCCGCCGAATAGGTGATGTCGAGGGTCTTGGTGCGGAAAGCCCCACCGGTGTTGTCCTCGATATGGCGGATGCGCTCCAGGTCCTCATTGGTCAGCACCGGCTGACTCACCTCGAGACGCATGTGGCTGCCTGCGTCTTCCAGGTTGAGCAGGTTGGGCCGCGGTCCGATCAGGCTGACCAGGGACATCACCAACTCCTCGCGGATCGGGTCGATCGGCGGATTGGTCACCTGGGCGAAGTTCTGCTTGAAGTAGGTCGACAGGTGCTTGGCCCGCAGGGAGAGCACCGATGGCGGGTTGTCGGCGCCCATGGAGCCGGTCCCCTCCTGGCCGGTCAGCACCATCGGGGTGAGCAGGAACTTGATGTCCTCCTGGCTGTAACCGAAGGCCTGCTGGGCGTCGAGCAGGTCATCCTCGTCGGGGGCCATGGGAGCCACGTCGGAGGGCAGCTCGTCGAGGTGGATCTGGGTCTGGTCGAGCCAGTCCTGGTAAGGCTTGGCGGTGGCCAGCTGGGATTTGATCTCGGCGTCGTCGATGATGCGCCCCTGCTCCATATCGATGAGGAACATCTTGCCGGGCTGCAGACGCCACTTTTTGACGATCTTCTCCTCGGGGATATCGAGCACACCCATCTCCGAGCCCATCACCACCAGGTCGTCCTCGGTGATCAGATAGCGCGCCGGACGCAGACCGTTGCGGTCCAGGGTGGCGCCGATCTGACGGCCGTCGGTGAAGGCCACGGCGGCGGGGCCGTCCCAGGGCTCCATCAGCGCGGCATGGTATTCGTAGAAGGCCCGGCGATCCTTGTCCATCAGCTTGTTGCCGCCCCAGGCCTCGGGGATCAGCATCATCATGGCGTGAGCCAGAGAGTAGCCGCCGCACACCAGCAGCTCCAGGGCGTTGTCGAAACAGGCGGAGTCGGACTGGCCCTCGGGGATCAGCGGCCAGATCTTGTCCAGGTCCTCGCCCAGGATGCCGGAGGCCATGGAGTTCTTGCGCGCGCGCATCCAGTTGACGTTGCCGCGCAGGGTGTTGATCTCGCCGTTGTGGGCGATCATGCGGAACGGATGGGCCAGGTCCCAGGTCGGAAAGGTGTTGGTGGAGAAGCGCTGATGGACCAGCGCCAGGGCCGTGACCATGCGCGTGTCATTGAGGTCGAGAAAATAGTCGCCCACCTGATCGGCCAGCAACATACCCTTATAGACCAGGGTGCGGGAGGAGAAGGAAGTGAAGTAGAAGGCGCTGCCGCCTTCCAGTTCCGCTTGCCTGACCCGATTCTCTATCTGCTTGCGGATGACGAAGAGTTTGCGCTCGAAGACGTCCTGATCGGCGCAGTTGTCCCCACGTCCGACAAAGATCTGGCGCACGACCGGTTCCGTCGGCTTCACGCTGTAACCCAGATCGTCGTTGTTTACCGGCACCTCGCGCCAACCGAGTACGGTCTGACCCTCGGCGGTCACCAACTGCTCGATAGCCTCCTCGCAGACATTGCGACTGGCCTCGTTACGCGGCAGAAACAGCATGCCGATGGCGTACTCACCTTCGGCCGGCAATTCGAACTCGGTGACCGCGCGGAAGAAGGCATCCGGGATCTGCAACAGGATACCTGCGCCATCACCCGCTTTGGGATCGGCCCCAACTGCGCCACGATGGGTCAATCGCTCGAGAATGCCCAGACCCTGCTGGATGATCTCATGGCTCTTGACACCTTTGATGTTGGCGACAAATCCAACGCCACAGGCATCGTGTTCATTGGCGGGATCGTAGAGTCCCTGCTTAGGCGGTAAAGCACCCTGGTTCATTACGCAAACCTCATTTTGCCCGTACCTGCCCGACCGTGGTCGCGACGGAGGTCTCAAGCAATTGCTGAAGAAGGAGTTATCGGCGGCGATTCACAGCCGCCCGCATACATCTTAACGAGACGCAGAACATCGTAGGATACTTGAGAAATTGCTCACAGACCAGCATATCAAGGGATTTCCCTGAAGATTCGACAACACCCAAGCCGAAACTACCCCATGAACTGTGCCGGTGGCAACCCGGCAAGTCCCTTCTCAAACTGCTATTTATGGCTGCAGCGAACTGAGTGAGCGCGCCCAAGCCCCCCCTTTCTGCAGCTCGGCTGCCAGACCTTTGACGGCTTCCGTAGCGGCAGCGCGATTTGGGAACATGCCCCAAAGCAAGGGATACCAGGGACGCCCCTTGCGCATCGTACGCACGGAGAAGGCCTGCTCCTGCAGCTTATACTTTTCAATAACCGCTTGTAATGACTCGATATTTTCTACGGCCAACAGCTGAATGGTGTAGCTGCCGGGCGCCTGCTCCCGGAGCCACTCCTCGGATCTCACCAACGGCGTTTCCAGTGTCGGCGAGGTCTCTGACTTGGCTGCTGGAGCCTCTTCAATCCGCGTGGGAGGTTCCGGCTCCACGGCCTCTGGGACCTTCTCTTCCGAGACGGCGCTCTGCATTACCCCAATTTCACCAGCGGCACCACTTTCACTCTTGTCAGGCGCGGCCGCGAAGTCGTTCTCAACGGGCTTTTGAGGGGGGACAGCTTCGACGATAGTCTCCTGCGCCAGCGGGGCCACCTCTTTTCGCGGCTGCTCCGGCTCGGAGGTCAACTCTTCGGCAACGGGCAGTTTCGTTTCGGCGAGCAGTACTTCGGTCGACGCCTTCGGCCCATTCGGCAATTCAGATGGCGGCGGCATCCGCTCAGGAATCACCTGAGCCTCACCGACACCCGCGAGTTTTGCTTCTGCGTCCTGCGTTTTTTCACTCACGGTCGGCGCCAGCGTCTCGCTCCCCACTGGCCTCTCATCCGACTCCTGGACCCCAGGAGAGAACAGCCGGTTGATCGGCCCCTGAAACAGCAGCAGCAGAACTACCGCGGCCCCCAAGGGCACGGCGCCCCAAAGCCAGGACCAACGGATTCTGCCGATGAACGGCTCACGGTAACCATCCGACTCGCCCACGGCCTCGAGGATGGCGCTGGCAAGCGGTCCCGGCGCCCCTTTGCTGTCCCGATAGAGCCGGTCCATACGGCCCTCGTCCAGCGCCAGTTGCGGGTCGAGCCCTTCGGCATTCAGCAGAAAGCGCATATAGGCGTCGGCTTCCTCTCGTGTCAGCGGCGGCAGGTCGATCACCTGAATCGATTGGGGCGACATCACCTGTAACTGGGGCGTGGCAAGCAGCATGTCGATCTGTTCGTTGGCGAACAGCACCAAGCTTACGAGGGGTGCCCCCTCCACCTGCCGCTCGTAGAGACGCAACAGGGTGATCAGGCTGGTTGGCGGCAACGCCTGGGCGTCGTCTATGAGCAATACCGGAACCGACCCGCGCTTCCTCAGGGTCTCGAAGCGGTCTACCAGGCGACGGATGTTGTCATCCTTGGCATCCGGCAGGCCGTTGCAGCGGGCAATGTGGGCCAGGAGTCGCTCGGGCTGCATCATCGAATCCGCCGAGAAGTGGCAAACCATCCAGTTATCAGGCGCCTCGGCCTGAAGGCGTGAAGCCAACAGGCTCTTGCCGATACCGGACATACCCCGAACCAGCGGCACCAGTTCACTGTTCTCGATCAGATGCCTGATCAGATCCAGCCGTGATTCCGATTCCGGCGTCGAGAAAATTTCTTCGGTCTGAGCCAAACGGATATCCCGATATCTAGAAGTCAACGACCATAATTTTCGAGCGTTTCATGCAGTTTCGCCAGATCAAATTCATCCGTGACACAGGCGGAACCAATCCCATTGAGCAGTACCAGCCTCAGCTTTGCATCCAACACCTTCTTATCCACCGACATCAATGAGAGAAACTGCTCGGTACCCATCACTTCGGGGGGGCGTGTCGGCAACCCTGCCCGCTCGATCAACCGACAGGCCCGAGTCAACGCCCCGGAGTCGATCCAGCCCAGCCGATAGGACAGATCCGCCGCCATGCACATACCAGCGGCTACCGCCTCCCCATGCAGCCAACTGCCATAGCCCATACCCGTCTCGATGGCATGTCCGAAAGTGTGACCAAGATTGAGAAGCGCGCGCTGACCGGCCTCTCTCTCATCTGCCGCCACCACAGCCGCCTTGCAGCGACAGGAGCGTTCGACCGCGGCGGCCAGCAGCATGGGGTCGCGGGCAACCAGTCCGTCTATTTCCCTCTCGAGCCATTCAAAAAACTCGCGTTCGGCGATCAGCCCGTATTTGATGATTTCAGCCAAGCCCGAGGCGAACTGACGGTCATCTAGCGTATTCAGCGTAGCCGTATCCGCCAGAACAGCAAGAGGCTGATGAAAGGCGCCGATCATGTTTTTCCCCAGCGGGTGATTGACTCCAGTCTTGCCGCCCACGGAAGAGTCGACCTGAGACAACAGGGTTGTCGGCACCTGAATAAAGTCCACACCGCGCTGGTAAGTTGCCGCGGCGAATCCCGCCATATCTCCAATTACACCACCGCCCAACGCAATCAGTGTGCATTTGCGCGTGAAACGCTTCTCCAACAGCGCAGTGTAGATCCGGTTCAACACCTCGAGGGTCTTGTACTCTTCTCCATCAGGCAGGATGACATGCGACACATCGAATCCGCTCAGAGCCGAAAGCGTTGACTCCAGGTAGAGTGGGGCGATGGTTTCATTGGTCACCACCATGACCTGTCTGCCTGGCACATGCTTGGCGTAGTAATTCGCATCCGCCTGCAGATGCTCGCCAATGTAGATCGGGTAACTTCTATCTCCCAGATCCACCGTCAATGTGTAGTTGCACTTGCTCAAGATAACCCCGTGATACCCGGTCTACTCCGAAGATTCCAAACACTTTATTATTTCACGAACGACCGATTGTGTATTCCTCCCCTCCGTGCTGATGACCAGATCAGCGGTCTGGCGGTAGAGTGGATCTCGAACCCGCAACAGCGCCTGGAGCTTCTCAAGTGGATTCTCGGTCTGCAGCAGAGGGCGGTTTTTGTCACGCCGAGTCCGCTCGAATTGTTGTTCGGGCGTACACTCCAGGTAGACCACGAACCCGCGCGAGGAGAGGTGCAGTCGATTGGCTTCCCGCAGAATCGCACCACCCCCCGTAGCCAGAATTATACCTTCCTTTGCTGTCAACTCATCGATCACGGCCTGTTCACGATTTCTGAAGCCTTCCTCACCCTCGAACTCGAAAATGGTCGGGATATCCACGCCGGTCCGGCGCTGTATCTCATGGTCAGAGTCTATAAATTCCATCCTGAGCATATCGGACAACTGTCTGCCGACAGTCGTCTTGCCAGCCCCCATCGGGCCCACCAGGAATAGATTGTTTATGGACATGCTGTTGCCAAAAGATGCGTGTGACTCGAATCACGAACGATGCTAGGGGAAGATCAGAAACATAAGCCAATTACACGAATAGTAACAGCCTTTTTTCAGCGGCAAAAAAAAGGCGTGCTCTAAAGCACGCCTTTTTGTCCAACCAATTGAAATCGATTATCTGACGCGAAGCGACTCCTTCAGGATTTTCGGTGTAACAAAGATCAGCAGTTCGCTGTTCTGGTCACGTTCCTCGTTCCTGCGGAACAAGACTCCGGCAAAGGGGATATCTCCGAAAAACGGAATCTTCTCCACGTCGTGGGTTTTCGTGCGTTCGAACACACCGCCAAGCACCACCGTCTCGCCATTGTCGACCAGAACGGTGGTCTCGATCTTGCGCGTATCGAGCGGCGGCACACCAAGCACGGACCTCGAGAAGTCGGGGCTGTCTTTGTTGACCACCAGATCCATTCGCACCCGATCGTCCGGTGTAATCTGAGGCGTGACATCGAGTTTCAGCACGGCTTCCTTGAAGCTCACCGTCGTAGCACCGCTTGAACTCGCTTCCTGGTAGGGGATCTCGACACCCTGCTTGATGGTGGCTTTGTTCTGATCCGAAGTGATCACACGGGGGCTCGAGATGACCTCGCCACGACCTTCCGTCTGCATCGCGGTCAGTTCCAACTGGAGCAGATAGGAGCCCAGCTTTCCGACGAGGAAGTTGACACCACCGGATGGTGCCGTCACAGGCAGGTTCACCATCAGTGACTCGTTGCTGGAACCGGCGGGATTTTCTATACCCGGCGCAACACCGAACGAACCACCAATGTGTCCAGGTTCAGAACCCGCTACAGTATAGTGATTGTCACCAAAGTTGACGACGTCGTCAGTACCGAAACTCGCACCGACTCGCACGCCAAGATCCTTGGCGAAATCGTTATTGGCCACGACGATGCGCGATTCGATAAGCACCTGACGGACAGGCACATCGAGCTTTTGCAGCAGGCGACGGATATCCTGCAGCTTTGCAGTCGTATCCTGAACCAACAGGGTATTGGTTCGTGTATCGACGGTCACGTTGCCCCTCTCGGACAACAGGCGATTCTCTTCGGATTTCAGCAGGGAGGCCAAATCCTCCGCCTTGGCATAATTCACCTGGATGAAGTCTGAACGCAGAGGCGCGAGTTCCTCGATCTTCTGCTGGGATTCCAACTCCAACTGCTCACGGGCCGCGATCTCCTCAGTAGGGGCGACCATGATGACATTGTCGACCTGACGCTTCGACAGGCCCTTGGATTTCAGAATGATATCGAGCGCCTGATCCCAGGGGACATTCTTCAGCCTCAGCGTGATCCGTCCATCCACGGTATCGCTGGTAACCAGGTTGAGTTCTGTGAAGTCGGCCAGCAATTGCAGAACCGCACGCACCTCGATGTCCTGGAAATTGAGAGAGAGTCTGTCGCCCGTGTAGACCATTCTCTCTTTTTGAAGCGCTTCCTTCTCCTCCTTGGTGAGAGACCTGACCTCGACGGCGAATGTCTCGTTCGCCTGGTATGCCAGGTAGTCATATTCACCCGTGGGGAAGATATCGATGACGACGTTCCCCCCTCTCGCCCTGGTCTCTATCTTGCTGATCGGAGTGGCAAAATCCAACACATCCAGCGCCTGCAGGAGGTCGGGGGAGATGGAAGCCTCGAAAAACTCCACCACTATCCTGCCGGCTTCCTCGCGGACATCGACCGGAAGGGTGGGATCACCCAGGGTCACCAGGACCCGTCCCTCGCCGCTTTCCCCTCTGCGAAAATCGATATCCCGGATATCTGTCGACGCAGGAGCCGATGCTGACGGCGCACTGCTCATCTGCGCCGCTTTCGGCGCCGATTTCTGTTTGACCTGAGACGCAACCTTGGGCTGACCACTCACATCAAGCGAGACCAGCACCTGATTGCCCTCGACTGTTGAGGTGTAAGGCACCGTATTGGTGAGATTGATGACCAGACGTGTACGGGAACCCGCCTCAAGCGCCGTGACGCTATGCACCGGCCCCACGCCAATCAGCTTCGTTTTGTATCCAAGCTCGCTTTTGACACCGGCAAAGTCCAAGGAAATACGGGCCGGGTTCTCGGTAACGAAGCCTGTGGGCTCGCTGACATCTCCGCTCATGCTCAATGTAAGCTGCACACGATCCCCAGGCAGGGCAGAAAAATCAATCGACTTCAGAGCGTTCTCTGCGAAGGCGCTGAAAGGACAACTCACCAAAGCCAGGAGAACCAAGATGCCAAGCGCTTTTTGCATCACCAAGCCGCGCTCATCTTTCGATTCTTTCAAAAAGTATTTGAGTGCCATCGGCAAACCTCTCATCTCGAATTCCCCTTGCTATTCCGCCAAAGCCAATGAAGCCTGGCGTTCGATATAACCGCCCGTACCATCCTGGACTATTTCACTCAATTCAATTTTGTCTTCGCTGATTTGAATGATGCGACCATGATTTTGTCCCATGTAGTTACCCGGCTTGACTCTATGGATTGTGCCTTCCTTGGTTTTGACCAATCCCCAGGTAACCCCTAGCTGCTCAAGCGTCCCCACCATTCGAATCGAATCGAGAGCGTAACTTTCCAGCTCCTCTTTCCTGCGGTTGAAGTCTGGAGAGATCCCGGAATCCGCAATAACGCCGCCAGTTTCCTCACCCGCCTCGGTCGGCACGAAGGGGTCTCTTCTCGCGTCCGCCTCATACACAAAAGTGGTGATCTGTTTGATCTCCGGCAGGGGCTCGATGCGCCCAGGCGGTTCCGCTTTTTTTGCTTCGACGTATTGACGCAGTTCGTTGATGTCCGGATTGGCGCAGCCATTCAAGATCAGCATGAAGACCAGACCCATGAATCCGGGAGACCCTGATTTCAAAATCCGGCTCATCATTGACCTTCCTCTTCATCCAGATATCGGTACGTTTTGGCGGTCGCCTTGAGCGTCAGCTCCTGTTCGCTCGACTTGCCCGCGGTTATCGCAATATCGTGCATCGTGACGATTCGAGGCAGTGACGCTATACCGCTTATGAAGTTACCGAATTCATGATAATTGCCCTTCACAATGATCTGTATCGGCAGCTCGGCGTAAAACTCTCGCGGAACTTCAGCATTCGGCTTGAAGAGTTCGAACTCGAGCCCGGACGCCAGACCAGTTTGCGATACATCCACCAGAAGTTCCGCCACCTCGGTCTTGTTGGGAAGTTGACGCAGCATGGCGCCGAAGGACTGTTTCATCTCTTCGAGCTGCTTGCGGTAGGCGGCCAGATTCGAGGCC
>JBNLGI010000175.1:0-2320 GCA_050305975.1 Sedimenticolaceae bacterium
CGGCGCCATCAGCCTGATGTTCGAGGGCATCCCCACCTACCCCGACATCTCCCGCTTCTGGCAGGTCTGCGACAAGCACAACGTGGCCACCTTCTACACCGCCCCCACCGCCATCCGCTCGCTGATGGGCGCCGGCGAGGAGCCGGTGAAGAAGACCAGCCGCCAGAGCCTGCGTCTGCTCGGCACCGTGGGCGAGCCGATCAACCCGGAGGCCTGGGAGTGGTACTACCGCGTGGTCGGCGACGAGCGCTGCCCCATCGTCGACACCTGGTGGCAGACCGAGACCGGTGCCCACATGATGACGCCCCTGCCCGGCGCCACTCCGCTGAAACCCGGTTCCGCCACCCACCCCTTCTTCGGCGTGCAGCCGGTGCTGTTGGACGACCAGGGCGTTGAGATCGACGGCAATCCGGCCGAGGGCAACCTGGCGATCAAACACCCCTGGCCTTCCATGATGCGTACCGTCTACGGCGACCACAAGCGTTTCTTCGAGACCTACTTCGCCATGTACCCGGGCTACTACTTCACCGGCGACGGCGCACGGCGCGACGAAGACGGCTACTACTGGATCACCGGCCGCGTGGACGACGTGCTCAACGTCTCCGGCCACCGTCTCGGCACCGCCGAGATCGAGTCGGCCCTGGTGTTGCACGACTCGGTGGCCGAGGCCGCGGTGGTCGGCTATCCCCATGAACTCACCGGTCAGGGCATCTATGCCTATGTCACCCTGATGGCCGGCGTCGAGGGCGGTGACGAGCTCAAGGCCGAACTGGTCAAACTGGTGCGCGACGAGATCGGTCCCATCGCCAAGGTCAACATCATCCAGTGGGCACCCGGCTTGCCGAAGACCCGCTCCGGCAAGATCATGCGCCGCATCCTGCGCAAGATCGCCGCCAACGAGCTGGAGAACCTGGGCGATACCTCGACCCTGGCCGATCCCAGCGTGGTCGACCACCTGATCGACAACCGGGAAAACAAATAATCGCCAATCCGGCAGCGAAAAATGGGGCGGCCTGTTGTTGGCCGCCCCTTTTTCATCACATTTAACTTTGTATTTTGAATTATGAGTTTTGAATTGTTGGTACTCGCTCCGCTCGTGTTCGATATGAAACGAAACCGCTTTTCAATCCGATGATCGTCATTCAGGAATCGACCGGCATCCGGGCATCAGATGCAAGCGTGCGCAGAGCGCACTCAACAAATTCATAATTCAAAATTCACAATTCAAAATTCGTAAAAAAATGAAGCTCAATCCTCTCTACAAGCGCCTGATGGCCTTTATCATCGTCATCGTCCCCATCTTCTGGCTGGTCTTCACCGAAGACGGACAGCGCCGTACCGACTCGGTGGTGCTCTTCCTCTGGGGAGAGGATGAGATCAAGTTCAATCTGGAGGCATTGGACGACCGATTCACCGAAAAGGAGTTACACGAGGTGTTTCCCGACATCGACTGGAAGTGCCAGGACACCGACACCGACTTCGGCAACCGGCTCTGCGCGGCGAAAATCGGCATCTACAACGGCATTCCGGCCCATTTCATCGCACTCTACTTTCGCGACGAGTTTATCAAGGGCGTGCGCATCGGCTATCGGCGGAGGTACCACGACCAGTTGATCCAGCAACTGCTGCTGCAGATGGGCCAGCCGGTCAAGGAGAATGCGAACGAGGCGCTAGGCAACGGCGAGACCATCCTGCGCTGGGACACCAGCCGGGGGAACGTCCTGCTCAAGCAGGTTTTGCAAGAGGCCGAGGAGCCGGCACTGCTCTGGCTCCCCTACCCCTCCGCATAGACAGTCGCGCAATCAGGCCAGCTCGAGCGCCCCCTCCTTCATGACGCCGGCCACGACGGTATAGGTCTTCACCCAGGCGCCCTTGACCTTATCGGTAAAGGCGTCTCCGAGCCCCTGTTCAAGGGTCCATAACAGGGCTCCGGCGACCTTGTCGTAGTCCTCCTCCTTGACGCCGTAGATCGCATGTCGCCTGCCCGACTCACGGATGGCCGGCAACAGCGGTTCCAGATTGTCCAGGCTGTTCACCGCCATACCGATCATCGCCATCAGTTTGCGGCCCTGCTCATCCATGTCGCCCTTGAAATAGGATCTGACCTCGGGATAGGCCTCGAACAGCCGGCCATAGAACAGGGCGGCGGCCTGGTCGGCGATCGGCGCCACCTTGGCCCAGCTCGATTTCACTTGGTTGATCTCTTCGGGTGTCATGACATTTCTCCTGCAGGTTCACTTGAATATTCGGTCCAAGCTTGGGTGATTCGGTGCGGCAAGCCGCACCCTACGTTTCAATCCTGGGTAGGGTGCGGCTTGCC
>JBNLGI010000176.1:0-6477 GCA_050305975.1 Sedimenticolaceae bacterium
TGGTCTGAGCGGTTAAAGCTTGACCGAATCAGGCCGCCATAAAGCATGCAATATCTATTTAATCAGTCGTCAGAGAGAATCGGGGTGACATCATGGCAGGTCTACTGGAGGGCATGAATCTTCGCAACATGGTCGCCGGCCAGAACCGGCTGGAACTGTTGATGTTCCGTCTCCAGGGACGACAAAAATTCGGCATCAATGTATTCAAGGTCAAAGAGGTGGTGCAGTGTCCGCCATTGACCTCCCCGCCTGGCTCACATCCCGTGATCCGCGGAATCGCCAGTCTGCGCGGCAGCAATATTCCGGTGATGGATCTGTCACACGCCATCGGCGGACCCAAAATGGGCAATCCGTCTGACTACTTCATCATCGTTACCGAGTACAATCGACGCATGCTGGCCTTTCTGGTCGGCGCGGTCGAGCGCATCGTCAACACCCATTGGGAAGATATCCTGCCGCCGCCCAAAGGGCTCGGGCGCAGCAGTTACATGACCGCGGTGACCGACATCGACGGCGAACTGGTCGAGATCATCGACGTGGAGAAGGTGCTCAGCGAGGTGCTGGGCATGGAAGAGGAGTTGACCCGTCCGGTGGCTGAGACCGGCGCGGACCTGGAGCGGTTGAAATTCCTGGTGGTCGACGACTCCATGGTGGCCCGCAACCAGATGAAAAAGGTGCTCGATGAGATCGGCGTCGATGCGATAATGGCGAAGGATGGCGTCGAGGCCCTGAAGCTGTTGCAAGGCTGGGCCGAGGAAGGCAGAGTCAGCGACTGGCTGGCGATGGTGATCTCCGACATCGAGATGCCGAAGATGGACGGTTATTCGTTGGTCACCGCCATACGCGAGGACAGAAGGTTGGCGGATCTCTATGTGCTACTACACTCTTCGCTGAGTGGAGTCTTCAACGAAAGCATGGTGCAGAAGGTGGGAGCGGATCACTTTCTGGCCAAGTTTGTTCCCGATGAACTGGCCGAGCGGATCACGGAGCGACTCAAACAACTGGCTTGATCGCAGGATCGGACAAAACGACAACCACCATGCAGCACAGATCCTCATTGCAGACGCTGGTCAATCCGGCGGACTATCTCTTGTTCCAGCAATTTCTGCAGAAGGCCTGCGGCATCCAGCTCGGGCCCGGTAAAGAGTACCTGGTCTCGAGCCGCCTCGGCAGTCTTTTGAAAGAGGCCCAGATCGACTCCCTGGGGGAGCTGTTGAAACGGCTCAACTCACCGGCCAACTCCCAGCTCAAGACCCGGGTCATCGACGCCATGACCACCAACGAGACCTTCTGGTTTCGCGACATCGGCCACTACATCCTGCTGAAGGAGACGATACTGCCCGATCTGAACAAACAGCGCAGCGGCGGCCCCATCCGTATCTGGTCCGCCGCCTGCTCGAGCGGCCAGGAACCCTACAACATCAGCATGATCGTGGAGGAGTACGAGTCGAAATACGGCCGGGGACGGGCGGTACAGGTCGAAGCGACCGACATCTCCAGCAAGATGCTGTCGGATGCCCGGGCCGGTGTCTATTGCGGACTCACGGTGGAGCGTGGTCTGACGGCCGATCAGCAGAAGCGGTTTTTCGTGCCCAAGGACCACTGTCTGGAGGTGCGGCCGGAGATCAAACGCCGGGTCAACTTCCGCTCCCTGAACCTGGCGGGCAGCTTTCAGGGCCTGGGCAGGTTCGATGTGATCTTCTGCCGCAACGTGCTCATCTACTTCGCCAATGATCTGAAGAAGGATATCGTCGAGCGCATGGCCAACATACTGAACCCGGGTGGCTATCTCTTCCTCGGTTCGACCGAGTCGATCAATCAGCTGACCGATCGCTTCGAAATGAAAGTGGGTCACGGCGGTATCTCCTACCGTCTCAAATCCTGAGCGGCAAACCGTTGCCGCTTTTGACCGGGCCATTGCCGGTCCGGTTGCCGGGATTCTCCAGGTTTTTTTATTACCCCCCCCATAAACACTCACCAAGAAAAGTTGAAGTCCGGCTGGCACGATCCCTGCACTCATCTCGGTGAGTCAATGGTTTTGGAGTCAGCGATGAAGTTCGACGACGCATTCGGCATTCACGAAAGAGCCCTGCTGCTGCGCTCACAGCGCGCCGAGGTGCTCGCCGCCAATCTGGCGAATGCCGATACCCCCGGCTACAAGGCGCGGGATTTCGATTTCAAGGCCATGCTGGCCAACGAGGTCGACAGCAGCTCGCGTCTGCGCGCCACCCAGAGCGGACACATTCAGACCGAGGAGGGAATGGTGCCGCCCGCACAGTTGCTCTACCGCACGCCGATGCAGCCCTCGCTGGACGGCAATACGGTGGATACGGAGCAGGAACACACCGCTTTCAGCTCGAATGCCGTCGAATACCAGGCGACGCTGAGCTTCATCAACAGCAAGATCGCCGGCATCCGCAAAGCGCTGCGGGGTGAATAGTGCGGAATTCATGAAGAGGTTCACGAAACATGTCCATGTTCAAGATCTTTGATACCGCCGCCTCGGGCATGAGCGCCCAGAGTCTGCGCCTCAACCTGGTGGCCAGCAACATGGCCAACGCCGATGCGGTCAGCAGCAGCGTCGATCAGACCTATCGCGCCCGTCAGCCGGTGTTCAAGGCGATGCTGGACCAGCTCAGTCCGGACGGCGCCGCCGCCGGCGTGAAGATGGTCGGCGTGCTGGAGAGTCAGTCGCCGCTGGTGCAGGAGTACGCGCCGGACCATCCGCTGGCCAACGAAGAGGGCTATATCTTCCGGCCCAACGTCAACATGGTGGAGGAGATGGCCAACATGATGTCCGCCTCCCGCAGCTACCAGAGCAACGTGGAAGTCGCCAACGCGGCCAAGCAGTTGCTCCTCGCCACGATCCAGATGGGTCAGTAAGGAGCCACAAATGACAGCTGTCAGCAGCAACTATGATGTCTATGCAGGCCTTGGCCTGACCGCGAACCAAGAGGCCGAGTCGCACAACCAGCTCGGCATCGAGGATTTTATGAATCTGCTGGTCACCGAGTTGACCCATCAGGACCCTTTCAAGCCGATGGAGAACTCGGAGATGGCGACCCAGATCTCCCAGTTCGCCACCGTCAGCGGTATCGACGATCTGAACAGCTCCTTTGACAACTTCGCCACCAGCATGCTGGCCGAGCAGACCATCCAGGCAACCAGTCTGGTCGGTCATGAGGTGATGATCGAGAGCTATCTCGGGGTGCTGCCGAGCGGCGGCAGCCTCACCGGCGGGGTCTATCTGCCGGCGTCAGGCAGCAACGTGAAGGTGCAGATCTCCGACAAGACCGGGGCCCTGGTGCGCGAGATCTCCCTCGGTCAGCAGGAGCAGGGTATCGCCCAATTCAGCTGGGACGGCTTCACCGACACCGGTGACTATGCCGCCCCCGGCCAATACACCATCACCGCCACGGCGACCATCGAGGATGCCGATCAGGGACTCTCCACCATGGTCTACGCCAATGTGGACAGCGTCAGTATCGGCAGCAGCAGCGGTGTTCTGGTCAATCTCGAAGGGCTCGGCCTGGTCTCGATTGACGACGTTCTTGAAATCCACTGATTGAGTTTAGAGGGGTATTACCATGGCATTTCGTATCGCACTGAGTGGTCTGGATGCGGCCTCCACAGACCTGGAGGTCACCGGTCACAATATTGCCAACGCCAGCACGGTGGGCTTCAAGGAGTCCCGCGCGGAGTTCGCCGACATCTACGCCAACTCCATCAATGATGTCAGCAGTTCGGTGCCGGGTCGCGGTGTGCGGGTCACCCGCGTGGCCCAGCAGTTCGGCCAGGGCAGCACCGAGTTCACCTCCAACAATCTCGACCTGGCCATCACCGGCGAGGGCTTCTTCGTCATGCGGGACACTGACGGCACCCTCTCCTACACACGCGCCGGCGCCTTTTCGGTCGACCGGGACGGCTATGTGGTCAGCCAGTCCGGCGCCCGGCTGCAGGTCTTTCCGCGCATCGGCACCACCGGCAGCCTGTTCAACACCGGCGCCACCTCCGACCTGAATCTGCCGGTGGTCTCGGGCGTTCCGCAGGCCACCACCAACGTCGACGCCACCCTCAACCTGAGCGCGGCCGAGACAGTGCCGGCAGTGGCGCTCGATCCGACCGATCCGGCCTTCACTTTTCCGCCCGATCCGGACAGCTACAACCATTCGACGGCGACCACCATATACGATTCGCTGGGCACCGCCCATACCGCGACCATGTTCTATCGCAAGGTGGCCGACAACCAGTGGAACGCCTTCACCTTCGTCGATGGCACTAACGTCACCGTCGGCGGCAACGCCTTTGCCGATGTCCAGTTCGACACCACCGGCGCCATCCTGCCCAGCACGGGCGACGTGGACGCCCTGGGCAATGTCACCCTCGACACCTTCAATCCCGGCGGCGGCGCGGCGGATATCACCGGCTTGACCTTCAACTACAGCGCCAGCACCCAGTTCGGTTCCGAGTTTGCGGTCAACGAGCTGACCCAGGACGGGTTCACCTCGGGTCGTCTCAGCGGCGTCGATGTGGACAGTTCCGGTGTGGTCTTCGCCCGCTTCACCAACGGCCAGTCGGAGCCGCTGGGCAAAGTGGCGCTGGCCCGCTTCAATAACCTTCAGGGCCTGCGCCAGATCGGTGACACCAGCTGGGCCGAGTCCTTCGCCTCCGGCGACGTGCAGATGGGCGAGGCGGGCACCTCCAGCTACGGTCTGATCCAGTCGGGCGCGCTGGAGAACTCCAATGTGGATCTGGCGACCCAGCTGGTCAATCTGATCACCGCGCAACGCAACTTCCAGGCGAATGCCCAGGTGATCACCACCGCCGATGCGGTCACTCAATCGGTGATCAATATCCGCTAAGGCGCGCTGTCTCGAGTACGCGGGCCGCCGGCTTTCTCCCCAAGTGTGCGGGGGAGGGGGTCGGCGGTTTTTTCTTAAGAGTTTTGAATTTTAAGTGATGAGTTTTGAATGGAGGTGTTCGCTGCGCTCACGGGTTTTATATCCCCCCTCTCCCTGGCCCTCTCCCGCAAGGGGATAGGGGACGCATCGATCGAGAGGCGGAGCGAAAAACGGTTTGATTCCACGACCCGACAGGAAGTGTTCGATGCACGCGAAAAGCACTTTCCCTCTCCCCTTGCGGGAGAGGGCCAGGGAGAGGGGGTATAACGGGAAGGAACTCCGTTCCGAATGCATATCGATGATCGCTTCATCGAGCCGGATAGCGCTTTTTTCCGCTACCTGAAAATGACCAGATAGAGCCCGAAACCCAACCAGGAGAGGGCCAGCAGTATCCAGGGCCATTTCGATTGTGAACCGGCGGGGAGGGTCTCAGAAGGCGATGTCTCGGATGAACCCTCCGGCTTTGTCTCCGGGGCGGCGCGCTTCCGGCGTTTGTCCTGCTCCCTCGCCTTGGCCTTCTGCTGCTTCTTGTACTGATCGATCCCCTTCTGGATGCCCTGGGCGATCAGTCTGGTCTGCTCCTTGGTCTGCCCCGGGCGCTGGTTGGCCCGGGCGATGCGCATGGCCTCCGCCACGGTCTCCTGGGAGGGTCAGTCTTGTCTGTTCTGCTTTGCCATAACTCTCTTTGCGGTGCGTTGGTTCAGGATGGCCCGCTAATTGCACTTTATCGGGTAAATGGTCTGTTTGTCCCTGATCGGGGGGCTTCAGACAGACCGCATCATAGACAACCGACGGGAGCCATTCCATGGATCGCATGATTTATGTCGCCATGAGCGGAGCCAAAGAGACCCTGATCGCGCAGGCCAACAACTCCAACAATCTGGCCAACGTGAATACCACCGGTTTCATGCAGGACCTCAATCAGTTTCGCAGTATGCCGGTGTTCGGGCAGGGTTATCCCACCCGGGTCTACGCCCTGGACGAACGTCCCGACATCAATTTCGACAAGGGCACCGAGCAGGCTACCGGCAACCCCCTCGACCTGGCGGTGAAGGGAGACGGCTTGTTCGCCGTGCAGGCCCCCGACGGCAGCGAGGCCTATACCCGCCGAGGCGACCTCAGGATCGACGCCAACGGCCTGGTCACCAACGGCGAAGGTTTGCCGCTGATCGGCAATGGCGGGCCGATCGCCTTGCCGCCCTTCGAACAGATCGAGATCGCGCCGGACGGCACCATCACCATTTTGCCGGAGGGCGCCACTCCGGACGCCCTGGCCATCGTCGACCGCATCAAGATGGTCAACCCCGCAATCGATCAGCTCAAGAAAGGGGACGACGGCCTGCTGCGCCTGCGCGACGGCAAGGACGCGGTGGCCGATGCGGACGTGACCCTGGCTTCGGGCGCCCTGGAGACCAGCAATGTCAACGTGGCCGATGCCCTGGTCAACATGATCGAGCTCTCCCGCAAGTTCGAGATGCAGGTGAAGATGATGAAGACCTCCGAGGAGCTCGACAGCGCCTCTGCCTCGCTGATGCGTCTCGGCTGATGTTGGCAGGCAATTTGCAGATTAACGACT
>JBNLGI010000177.1:0-23040 GCA_050305975.1 Sedimenticolaceae bacterium
CCGTTGAAGCCGAACCAGCCCAACCAGAGGATGAAGGTACCCAGGGTGGCCAGCGGCATGTTGGCGCCGGGGATGGCGTTGACCTTGCCGTCGGCGGTGTACTTGCCCTTACGTGCACCGAGCAGGATGACACCGGCCAGGGCCGCGGAGGCGCCGCACAGATGCACCACGCCGGAACCGGCGAAGTCGTTGAAGCCGGCCGCATCCAGGAAACCACCGCCCCACTTCCAGTAGCCCTGCATCGGGTAGATGACACCGGTCATCACCACACAGAAGATCAGAAACGACCAGAGCTTCATGCGCTCGGCCACGGCACCGGAGACGATGGACATGGCGGTGGCGACGAACACCACCTGGAAGAAGAAGTCGGACATGCCGGAGTAGTAGATATCCCCGTTGCTGGCGAGCACGTCCTCGACGCTGTTGTCACCGCCGAACATGAAGCTCAGGTCGAGCGCCGGGATGTAGCCGTTGCCGTCGGCGGGATACATGATGTTGTAGCCCATCAGCATGTACATGATACAGGCGATGGCGAAGAGGGCCACGTTCTTGGTCAGGATTTCAGCAGTGTTCTTGGCCCGGACCAAGCCGGCCTCGAGCATGGCGAAACCTGCCGCCATCCACATGACGAGCGCACCGGTTACCAGAAAGTAGAAGGTATCCAGTGCGTACTTAATGTGTGTAATGTCTTCCACGATAATCTCCCATGAGTCTTGCTAGTGGGTTACAACGCTTCGGAACCGGTCTCGCCGGTACGCACACGGATAACCTGTTCAACGGGGGTGACGAAGATCTTGCCGTCACCGATCTTGCCGGTCTTGGCGGCGTTGGTGATGGCCTCGACCACCTGATCGACAACGGCATCGTCGACGGCGATCTCGACCTTGATCTTGGGCAGGAAATCGACCACATACTCGGCACCGCGATAGAGTTCGGTGTGACCTTTCTGGCGGCCAAATCCCTTTACCTCGGTGACCGTGATGCCGGCGACGCCCACGTCGGAGAGCGCTTCACGGACATCATCAAGCTTGAACGGCTTGATGATTGCAGAAACCATTTTCATGCTATTACTCCTCAATCGCTCGGCCCGCCCGAAGGCGGGTCAGTGATTCAGCTATGTGTGTGACAATTCGACTCAGAAGCTCTTGGCCCAGGAGACAAAGAAGCGCATGTCGCCGTCCTCACCGCCGACGGTCGGATCCTCGTTGATGTCGGAATCGGAGAGGCTCAGGGTGACGTCACCGAACTCACCCACACTCTTGCTCAGATCGAGCTGGTAGTAGGTGAAGTCGAGCTCGGCGCCACCGACTCCGTCATCCTCGAAGGCGTACTGGCCGATGGTGGCGCTCACGGAGAAGTCCTGAGGCAGGTCAAAGCTGGCGCCAATGTAGTAGTGCATGTCGCCATCGATGAAGGCCTCGGCCGCCGGCGTGTCATCGATATCGCTGGAGATGGTGTAGTCGAGACCGAAGCTCAGCATCTGCCAGCTACCGCTCAGGCCCAGCTCGGCGAAGTTGGCATCGTCGTCACTGGGGTAGGTGTAGTAAATCAGGCCGACACCGTAGCCGAAATCACCAATACTGCCGTTGTAGCCGCCGTAGAGGTCCATTTCATAGTCGCTCCAGGCTTCGGAGATCCAGGTGCCGGCATAGAGACCGGAAGCGTTCTCCCAGTCCAGGCCACCGGAGAAAGCGGTGCTGTTGCCTGACTGGGTCATGCCGCGCCAAACATAGTTGCTGGTCACACCGATGTTCATGCTCACTTCGGCAGCCGCAATGGAAGAGAGGCCGAGCATCGCAACACCGCAGGCCAGGGCAAGTTTGTTCATCTTCATGGTTTAAAGTCCTCTACACTTCAAAAAAACATAACGAGTTTGGAATTTTCTCCAGCCGGCATTCGGATGCGCCGACAGTACTCACCGTATATTCAGACTTCGTGCCAGAATTGAAAACATGTTTACTTACAAATAGATACGCCAATTAACCCCCGTATTAAACCATTCCAAAAAAGTTCCATGCCTCGTTTCGGACCAAAGAAACGCACCACGCACTCACTTGGCGCACTCATTTGGTGCGCGCCTGCTCAAACGTTAAGTGGCGCACACCGACTTGAACAGACTTACAACACACGCTCCGCTGTTGCCTGAATGAGACAATCGAAGCGCATCGCCCGCAGAGGCTGGACAAGGTCCGGGATGGTGGCTATTGTCTGGCCGATGATCGATGCCAAACTGATTGACGAACTGTCGCAACACCTCTCGGCCAGCCTGCCGGACGGCATCCGCAGTCTGCAGGCGGACCTGTCGAAGAATTTCCGCTCCAGCCTGGAGGCCGGCCTGGCCAAGCTCGACCTGGTGACCCGCGAAGAGTTCGACGTGCAAAGCGCCGTGCTGGCGCGTACCCGCGAGAAGCTCGCCCGCCTGGAGCGGCAGGTGGCCGCCCTCGAGTCCCGCCGCGACCAGGCTGCAGACTGAAAACAGACCCCGACCCAAACCCGACTTTCGCCTCTTGCGCAGGCTTGCAGTCATCCGCTGATACGGCTTGATCAGAGCCGTCGAGCCACCCTAAACTCTCAGCACCGGCCGGAGCGCCGGCACGCATTCCGCCACAATAGGAAAGGACTCCATGTCTCTGGCCATCCTCTACAGCCGCGCCCAGACGGGCATCGACGCCCCGCTGGTCACCGTCGAAGTGCATCTCGCCAACGGCCTGCCCGGCCTCTCCATCGTCGGCCTGCCCGAACTGGCGGTGAGGGAGAGCAAGGACCGGGTACGCGGCGCCTTGACCAACAGCCAGTTCGAATTCCCCACCCGGCGCATCACCATCAACCTGGCACCGGCCGATCTGCCGAAGGAGGGCGGGCGCTTCGACCTGCCGATCGCTCTCGGCATCCTCGCCGCCTCAGGGCAGATTTCCCAAGCGGCACTGAGCGGCCATGAATTCACCGGGGAGTTGGCGCTTTCGGGTGAGTTGCGCCCGGTGAGCGGCGTGCTGCCTGCAGCCCTGGCCGCCAGGACCGCCGGCAGGACCCTGGTCGTCCCCCAGCAAAACGCACAGGAGGCAGCCCTGGTCAGTCGTTTGAAAAGCCATGCCGCGACACACCTGCTGGCGGTCTGTCGCCATCTCAACGGTATGGAGCCACTGGAACTGTTGCAAAATTCCAACAGCCAACTCCATACAGCGGCCCAACCGGACCTGGCTGATGTCAAAGGCCAACACCAGGCGCGGCGTGCACTGGAAGTGGCCGCGGCCGGCGGGCATGCACTGCTCTTCATCGGTCCGCCGGGCACCGGCAAATCGATGCTGGCCAGCCGTCTGCCCGGAATCCTGCCCCCCCTCTCCGAGGAGGAGGGACTCGAAAGCGCCGCCATCGCCTCCATCGCGCAACAGCCGTTCGATCCGCTGCGCTGGCGCCAGCGCCCGTTTCGCGCGCCCCACCATACGGCGTCGGCGGTGGCTCTGGTGGGGGGCGGAGGCAGGCCCCGCCCGGGAGAGATCTCCCTGGCGCACCATGGCGTGCTCTTCCTGGACGAGCTGCCCGAGTTCGAGCGGGCGGTCCTCGAAGTGCTGCGCGAGCCCATGGAGAGCGGTTCGATCACCATTTCACGAGCCGCCCAGCAGGCCGAGTTTCCGGCCCGCTTCCAACTCGTCGCCGCCATGAACCCCTGTCCCTGCGGCTACCTGGGTGATGGCAGCGGACGCTGTCGCTGCAGCGCCGACCAGGTGGCACGCTATCGCAACCGCCTGTCGGGACCGCTGCTCGACCGCATCGATATGCATGTCGAGGTACCCAGGCAGTCGATTTCGCTGCCTCCGCAAACCGCTCCCGTCGCCGAATCGAGTCGCACGGTTGCCCAGCGCGTGGGTCGCGCCATCGAGCGACAACTGGAGCGCCAGGGAGTCCGCAACCATGCGCTCGACGTGAAGACGCTGGAGCGGCACACCCGACTCGACGCGGCCGGTCACCAGCTGCTGCATCAGGCCATCGAGCGGCTCGGGCTCTCCATGCGCGCCTATCATCGCGTCCTCAAGCTTGCCCGCACCATCGCCGATCTCGAGGGCGCGGAAGCGGTTTCCGGCGCCCACCTGGGCGAGGCAATCGGCTATCGCCGTCTCGACCGACACTGAAACCGCCTCACCAGGGCAGACAGATCCATGGCACTGCTCACGGGCTTCGGGCACACTCGAAGCCTGAACCTCACGATCAAACCCGCCCGCAACCGAGACCACCCATGAACTGGAAAACCGATTACCGCTCTTTCTACTACGAAGGGGCGCCGGAACCCGAAGAGATCCGCATCCTTCCCGCTGAAACCGCACTGTTGGTGATCGATATCCAGAACACCTACATGCAGACGCCGGAGGACCCGGTTCAAGCCGCACGCTGGCAGCCCTTCCTGCAGCGCATGCGCCAGATCGTCATCCCCAACACCGCCGACCTGATCGCGACCTGCCGCGCCAACGGCATCGAACCCCTGTTCGCCCGCATCGCCTGCCTGACCCGGGATGGTCGCGACCGCTCCCTGAGTCAGAAGAAGCCCGGCTGGAACTACCTGCTGCTGCCGAAGGAGAGCGAACCCTCACAACTGGTGCCCGAGCTGGCCCCCGGGGAGGACGAGATCACCGTACTGAAGACCACCGACAGCGCCCTGACCGGCACCAATCTGCGATTGATCCTGCACAATCTGGGCATCAAGCGGGTGATCGTGGCCGGCATCTTCACCGACCAGTGCGTCTCCTCCACCGTGCGCAGCCTGGCCGACGAGAGCTACGACGTGATCGTGGTGGAGGACTGCTGCGCCGCCGGCACCGATGAACTGCACCGGCGGGAGCTGGAGATCATCAACATGATCTACTGTCAGGTAATGCAGCTCGCAGAGCTGAAGGCATGCCTGGCAGATTCATTCAACTGAACGCAGATACCGCATAGGGCGCGGCTTGCCGCACCGTCATCTCTACCAGGAGCACGAAGCAGAGATCGGGGTCGAGATCCGGTTAGGAGCAACCGCTCCAGACTTCGGTGCGGCAAGCCGCACCCTACCCGTCAGGAAAGCGCATTGGTCTCATAATCATTCGCCTTCATTTGCGGGCGATTTTTCTGCTCAACACACTCCAGCCGCAACCCGATGGCTGCTAAACTCCCGCCCCATGCTGCGATTAGATCATCTCTCCCTGCGCCGCGGTCCCCGGCTTCTGTTCGGTGACGCCGATTTCACCCTGCATGCCGGTTGGAAGGTGGGCATCACCGGCGGCAACGGCACCGGCAAGTCGAGCCTGTTCAGCCTGATTCTCGGCGATCTGCATGCTGACGAGGGCTCGCTCGATCTGCCGCCCAGGCTGGAGATCGCCCACGTGGCCCAGGAGATGCCGGCACTGGAGACTCCCGCCATCGAGTTCGTCATCGACGGTGACCGGGAGTTGCGCCGGATCGAACGGGAACTGGCCTGCGCCCAGGACGAGGATGACGGCGAACGCCAGGCCCGCCTGCACGAAGCCCTGCTGCACGCCGACGGTTACAGCACCAGGGCCCGCGCCGGCGAGTTGATGCACGGCCTGGGTTTCGTCAGCGGCGACGAGGAGCGGGCGGTCAGCCACTTCTCCGGCGGTTGGCGCATGCGCCTGAACCTGGCCCAGGCCCTGATGTGCCGTTCGGACCTGCTGCTGCTCGACGAGCCCACCAACCACCTCGATCTGGATGCGGTGATCTGGCTGGAGGGCTGGTTGCGCAACTACCCGGGTACCCTGTTGCTGATTTCTCACGACCGCGAGTTTCTCGACCGTATCAGCGACCACATCGTCCACCTGGAACAGCAGCGGGCGACCCTCTACAGCGGTAACTACTCCGGCTTCGAGCAGATCCGCGCCGCCCGCCTGGCCAATCAGCAGGTGGAGTACGAGAAGCAGCAGCGGGAGATCGCCCATATCCGCAGCTATGTCGACCGTTTCCGCGCCAAGGCGACCAAGGCCCGGCAGGCCCAGAGTCGGCTCAAGGCGCTGCAGCGCATGGAGTTGATCACGCCGGCACACGTGGACTCCCCCTTTCATTTCGCCTTCCTCGCTCCGGAAAAGAATCCTCACCCCCTGCTGCAGTTGCGCCAGGCCGACGCAGGCTATGGCCAGACCCCGATTCTGCAGACGATCGACCTGAGCATCGAGCCGGGTGACCGCATCGGCCTGCTGGGCCCCAACGGGGCCGGCAAATCGACCCTGATCAAACTGCTGGCCGGAGAGTTGTCCCCGCTGCAGGGGGAACGGCTGCCGGCGCAGGATCTGCGCATCGGCTATTTCGCCCAGCACCAGCTGGAACAGCTCGACCCGGATGCCAGCGCCCTGCTGCACCTGCAGCGTCTGGATGCCAGGGCCGGCGAACAGGAGCTGCGTAACTTCCTTGGCGGTTTCGGCTTCCAGGGCGATCGGGTCCTGGAGCCGGTGGCGCCCTTCTCGGGCGGAGAGAAGGCCCGCCTGGTGCTCGCCCTGCTGGTCTATCAGCGCCCCAACCTGCTGTTGCTCGACGAACCGACAAACCATCTCGATCTGGAGATGCGCCACGCGGTCGGACTCGCCCTGCAGGCCTACGAGGGGGCGATGGTGATCGTCTCCCATGACCGCCACCTGCTGCGCGTCACCAGCGACCAGCTATGGCTGGTGCATGCAGGTCATGTCGATGATTTCCAGGGCGATCTCGATGACTACCCCGGCTGGCTCTCGGAGCAGCGGAGAAACACGGCCGTTGAGTCGAGTCCGCTTCCGCAGGGCGAGCATACCGCCAACGCTCGCAGGCAGCGCAAACGCGAGCAGGCGGAACAACGCCGCCGGCTGCAACCGCTCAGGCAGGAACTGCAGAAATTGGAACGGGAGATGTCGGGATTGCAACAGCGACAACAGGCGTTCGAGCAACAACTCGCCGACAGCGCCCTCTACGAGAACGAGCGCAAAGCGGAACTCAAGGCACTTTTGGCAGACAAAACCGAGGTGGATCGTCGACTCGAGAGCGCAGAGACGCGCTGGCTCGAAATCGGCGAGCAAATAGAGGCTGCAGAAACGCAGGAAACGTACTAAAGTGCCCACACAGGGAGCTGAACATGCCGGCTCCCGGAGAATGCTGCAGCCCTGAAGGCGAATACAGACCCGATCGCTGCAGCTGCGCCGCCACGGACCGGTAGGCTGTCGCGACGCATGGTATGACCCTTTGCACAGTTCGAGAGTTGACGATGAAAATCTATGTGGGAAACCTGCCCTGGAGCATCAAGGACGACCAGCTGCGTGACCTGTTCACGGCTTTCGGTGATGTCTCCAGCGCTACTGTCATCATGGACAAATTCTCCGGCCGGTCAAAAGGATTCGGCTTTGTGGAGATGGGAAGCGACACCGACGCAGAGACGGCCATGAAGGCATTGAATGAAAAAGAGATCGGCGGCCGCAATCTGCGGGTCAACGAGGCGAGACCCCGGGAAGACCGCCCAAACCGCAGACCCCGGCACTGAGCCTCTGCCGACGCCCGCACTCGGGAAACTCTCGATGCCGCGGGTTTCAGATGGCGACGCCGCCGGTGCCCTGCACGTTGTATGTAGTTAAGAGATGAAGGCATTCGCTTCCCTGTTGTTTCTCGGCATTCTGGCGTTCCTGATCTGGCCCTATACCGCGGTCTATAGGCTCGACCGGGCGTTGACGCTGCATCACCGGCAGACCCTTGCCGAGATGATCGACATCGAATCGGTGCGCGATCAGATCAAGCGCAAGCTGAACAAGAACCTGGAGAGTTCGATTGGCAATGTCTCCAACAGCTTCATCGACTGGCTGCAGGAGGGCATCCAGAAGCTGGGCGCCGACGCTGTCGACCAGATGGTCGATACGCAGTGGGTGGCCGCTCAACTGCGCTCACACAACCCCAACCCCAACGAGGGCGGCTTCTACAAGCAGCTCAGCTACGCCTTCTTCGACGGTCCCGACCGACTGTTGCTGCGCATCGGCAATCTGGACAACAACCCGGTTCACGCCCATCTCAAACTGCAGGGCGCCGAATGGCGCATCACCGCCATCTACAACTGACCCAAGGTCTTGCCAACCGCTAAAGATTCACCGGCAGCGGCCGCTTATTCTGTCTGAGGAGCGGCCCTGCTCCAGCCGGGTCGCCGTGCCAAAAAAAGACGTGGCCCGCGATGGCCACCGCGCTGTTTAGGGAGAGAATCGAAACATGGTCGATATCCATTTCAATCAGGCCCTCTACGAGGCCTGCCCCACAGGGATGCTGGCAATCGACGACCAGGTCTGCATCCGCTGGATCAATCCGGCCCTGGAAGCGATGTTGAATCTGGACCGAGACGAGCTGGTCGGCAAGGACAAAACCACCCTGCCGGAGGGCCTGCACGCCCTCTTCGATGAAACCGACATCCTCCACCTCTCGCTCAACGGGGAGGGAGAACGTTGGCTCCACCGCGAGGTGAAAGAGGTCGCCGATGGCGCCAACAACCCGCTGCGTATCCATTTCTACCAGGACATCAGCAACCAGGTGCAGGCGCAAAGGGAAAACGACCATCTGCGGCGCCAGGTGGAGGACCTGACCATCACCGACGGACTGACCGGCATGGCCAACCGCAAGGCCACCCTGCAGGCGCTCGAGGCCCAGGTCACCCGCAGCCGTCGCTACGGCAACCTGCTGACGCTCGGCGCCATGCGCCTGACCCGCCCGGACCTGCCCGATGTGGCCCTGCCCGACGGCTCGATCCTGGCCGTCGCTCACTACCTGCGCGAACGGCTGCGCTGGGCCGACATCATCGGTCGCTACGAGGACGAACTGTTTCTGCTGCTGATGCCCGAAACCAGCGTTGAGGATGCCCGTCGCTTGCTGGAACAGATCGTTCAGGAGTGCCGGGATGGCGCATTGAGCGATCTCGGTGACCATCCTCTGCCGCAACTGGCCTTCGGTGTGGCTGCCTGGGAAAAAGGTGACGATCCCAAACGACTGATTCAACGCACACTGGCCACGCTCTGAGACAGGTGAGGCCATGCCTGTCTCACAACGGATCAGCTTTGACGAGGGCATCAGTCGTAAGGATCTGAACACCATACGTCAACGCTTCCAGCGGCTGCACCGGGAGCGGCTCTGGCGCATCCGCGAGGAGTTGAGACCGAGCCAGCAGGAGCTTCTCGACCTGCTGCCGCTGCTGTTTCATATCAACCACCCGATGCTGCCCGGCTATGTCAACAGCGAGACGCCGATCGGCATCCCCGACTTCAGCCCCCACCGACGGGCCCTGGATGCAGCGAAGAAACTGAGCCGCAGCTTCGAGTACAAAAAGCGGGCGCAACGCCAGTACCACATCCACGGCGTCTATCTGATGGGCAGCACCGGCACCATCGGCCAGTCGTCCAGCAGCGATTTCGATCTCTGGCTCTGCCACGACCCGGCCCTCAGCGACGACCAACGCCAGCTGCTGCAGCAAAAGTGCGCCCAGATCGAGAAGAGTGCAGCCGAGCTCGACCTCGAGCTGCACATCTTTCTCATCGATCCGGTTCGCTTTCGCCAGGGCCAGAAGGCCAAACTGTCGCGGGAGAGCACCGGCTCGACCCAGCACAGCCTGCTGCTGGAGGAGTTCTACCGTAGCGCCGTACTGCTGGCCGGACGTTACCCCCTGTGGTGGCTGGTACCCCCCGAGCACGAGGAGGTCTACCAGGAGTATGCCGACAGTCTGCTGTTTCACCGCTTCGTCAAACGCAGCGAGGTGCTCGACCTGGGCGGCCTCGACAATGTGCCGGCCCAGGAGTTTTTCGGCGCCGCCTTGTGGCAGCTCTACAAGGGCATCGATTCGCCCTACAAGTCGATTCTGAAGATCTTTCTCATGGAGGCCTACAGTCGCGACTACCCGGCGCCCCACTGGCTCGCCCAGCAGGCCAAGGAGGCGGTCTACAACGGGGAGAAGGATATCGACAAACTCGACGCCTACATCCTGCTCTATCAACGGGTCGAAGAGTATCTCAAACAGAGCGGTGACGAGACGCGTCTGGACCTGGCCCGCCGCTGCTTCTATTTCAAGGTCGGCGAACATCTGAGCCAGACCCGGCAGCAGGACAACTGGCGTATCCAGACCATGCTGGATCTGACCCGCCAGTGGGGCTGGGGCCAGACCCAACTGCAGATGCTCGACACCCGCTCGGCCTGGAAGATCGATCGCGTAATCCAGGAACGCAATGCTCTGGTCAGCGTGCTCACCCGCAGCTATCGACTGCTGACCGACTTCGCCCGCAAGTATGCCGAGACCAGCCCCATCGATCCCCAGGAACTGAACCTGCTGGGACGAAAGCTGTACACCGCTCTGGATCACCGGCCGGGTAAGATCGACCATATCAATCCCGGCATCTCGCACAATCTCTCCGAGCCGGAACTCTCGCTCCACCACCGCCCGACTCGCGACAGCAATCTCGCCTGGATGCTCTATCGCGGGCGACTTGAAGAAGAGGCATTGATCGATCAGAGGCCGATCAAGATCTCCACCAACCTGATCGAGATCCTGCTCTGGAGCCATGTCAACCAGGTCTGGAGCAGTGACACCAGGATCACGCTTCATCCCGGCGAGACCGGGGTCAGCCGCAACGAACTGCTCTCACTGCACCATGCCATCGAGCAACTGTTTCCCCAATACATGCCGCCCTCCGCCGGCATTCAGACTCTGGCCAAGACCGCCACGGCGAAGCAGATGGCGCTCTTCATCAACATCGGTACCGATCCGCTGGAACACCTGACCAGAGAGGGCAAACAGCTGACCAGCGAACGTCACGATCCGCTCAGTTTCGCCGCCAATCGGGCCAATCTGGCGATCCATCACGAAACGATCGTACAGACCAGCTGGGGCGAGTTGCTGGTGCACCGGCACCAGGGTCCGGACGGCCTGCTCGACTCCCTCTGCAGCCTGCTGAACCTGCAACCCGACAAGGATGAACCGGAACCACAGCTGCAGGCCTTCAGCTTTTCCAGTGTGCGCGGCCGTCAGATCGCGCAACGGGTGGTCGAGCTGTTCGCCCATATTCTCGGACGCTTTCGCAGTGGCGCCCTCGACAACGGCCGTTACGCCTTTCGCATGGGCAAGGCGTTCTTCATCGTGCAACAGGAGGAGAGACGCTACAGCTGGCGCAGTCTGGACTCGTTCTACAGCCTGCTGGAAGAGCTGCAACAGCCGCAGCGGGTCTTCCGCACCCTGGAGTTCGACCCGGAGATCATGGCCAACAGCCCCTATCCCGTGATCTTCAAGACCGGCCGTCCCGATGTGATTCAGCTCTTCTTCGAAATCAAAGCGCAAGAGGCCCAGATCTATATTCTCGATGAACAGGGCGCGCTCTTTCGCCAGACGCTGCAGGCCGACAGTCCCCGCTTTCTGATGCTGCAGCAGAGACGCTTCCTGAACAGCCTGCAGCAGCTCCACAACCTGCTCCCGGGCGACAGTGGCGACCTGCTGACGGAGCCTGAGTTCTATGAACTGATCCGATCGCGCAGCGGTGAATATCAATGCGAACGCCGGCGGGTGCCACTGGTACGCGCCGACGACTACATGGAGCTCACCCTGGTCAGCGAATCGGCCGAGCGCGGGGCTCGCCCCGTCTCGCTCATCTGCGGAGACCAGGAGTTCACCCGCCTCGAGTATGGCGGCGAACTCTATAGCGCCACCGCCGAATATATCCACTCCCTACGCCGTAGCAATGAGCGCTACCCCATCTATCTCACCTCCCTTCGCCTGAGCGGATTCCAACCGATCGAGCCACCCACCACCGTGGAACTGTTGCTGCTCAAGCGACGAGTGGAGGAGCGGCTCAACCATTATTGATGCTAGATGCCATCCTCAGAGGCGAATGACATCTTCAAACTTTACGTTTTACGAACAGCAGAACCCATAACCCTTATCCCTGCTGAGACAAAAGCTTAACGGTACGGCAAGCCGCAGCCTAGCCGTGATCGAGCCGTAGGGTGCGGCTTGCCGCACCACATGCTCTGACAAACTCCTGCAGTCTGTAGCCTGGATGAAGCGAAGCGAAATCCAGGCGTTCCGCCATCGGCTTCCCGGATTCCACTGTGTTGCATCCGGGCTACCTGCCGCCAATCCCGTAGCACCAGACCTATCGGCATTTTGCGATATACTGCCAACACCCCTGCAACCACGGAACCGCGTCCATGCCCTGCTGGCCTCGCACCTTGCTCTGGCTCGTCATCGCCCTCCTCGGCAGCCTCAATCTGCTCGCTGCCTGCGGCCAGAAGGGGCCGCTCTATCTGCCGCCCGCCGAGGAGTCGGCGGCCAGCCAACAGGGGGCGCAACAATGACGTTGCGCTTCACCAAGATGCACGGCCTCGGCAATGACTTTGTCGTGTTCGATGCCATAAACCAGTCTGTTCAGCTCAGCGAGAGCGATTGCCGTCGTCTCGCCGACCGGCGTTTCGGCATCGGCTGCGATCAGATCCTGCTGGTGGAGCCGCCGCGACTGCCCGCCACCGACTTCCACTATCGCATCTTCAACGCCGACGGCTCCGAGGTCGAGGCCTGCGGCAATGGCGCCCGCTGCTTCGCCCGCTTCGTACGCGAGAAGGGGCTCTCGGACAAGCAGGTGATTCCGGTGGGTACCGCCGCCGGTCCCATCACGCTCAAACATCTGCCGGGCGACCTGGTGGAGGTCGACATGGGGGTGCCGATACTGGAACCGGCACTGATCCCCTTCGAGGCCGGCGAACGGGCCCTCACCTATCCGTTGGAGGTCGACGGGGTCACGCATGAGATCTGCGCCGTCTCCATGGGCAATCCCCATGCCGTACTGCTGGTTCCCGACGTGGACGAGACACCGGTGACCCTGCTCGGCCCCCGTATCGAAAACCATCCCCGCTTCCGCAACCGGGTCAACGCCGGATTCATGCAGATCGAAGACCGCGGCCATATCCGGCTGCGCGTCTATGAACGTGGCGCTGGCGAGACCCTCGCCTGCGGTTCGGGAGCCTGTGCCGCCGTGGTCGCCGGCCGGCTGCTCGGACGCCTCGATCCGGCGGTGACCGTGAAACTCCCCGGGGGCGAACTTGTGGTAGAGTGGCAGTCAGAAGGCCAACCCGTACTTATGCGTGGCACGGCGGAGACCGTGTTCGAAGGAACCATCGAACTATGAACCATAACGCCTCCAACCCAGACGACCGGCCCGACGACTTCGACCGACAGGTCGTCGATTATCTGAACCAGCATCCCGACTTCTTCCTGCGCCACCCCGACCTGCTCGGGGAGATCGAAGTCCCCCACGAGAGCGGCGCCGCCGTGTCGCTGATCGAGCGCCAGGTGGAGTCGTTGCGCAAACAGCTCAAGGAGACGCGCAAGCAGCTCAGCGACGTGATGGATATCGCGGCCCACAACCATTCCCTGCAGGAGCGCCTGCATCGCCTCACCCTGGAGCTGATCGATGCCGCCACCTTCGACGAGGTGCTCAACGCCCTGGAGGACGAACTCCATGACGACTTCAAGGCCGATGCCATGGAGCTGCGCCTCTTCTCCTCCAGTCGCGTCGACGAGCATCTGGAGGAAACCCTCAACGACCAGGCGGCCACCTTCCAGCAGTTCTTCAACCAGAACAAACCGATCTGCGGCCGGCTCGATGCCGAACAGCTCAGCTACATTTTCGGCGCCGAGAGCGATCGCATCGCATCCACCGCCCTGATACCGCTGAAGAGCGAGGGGGTGTTGGGACTGCTGGCCATCGGCAGCGTCGACCCTAAGCGCTTCGCTCCCCATCACGGCACCGAGTTCCTCACCCGCCTGGGCGAAATCATCAGCCGCACCCTGCAGGCGGTCTCCCTGCCGGGGATCTGAGCCTCTCGGCGCGCCGCATGTCCGGCCGACTGGCATCGTTGACCGAATGGCTGCAGCGGTTTCTGAGTCATCTGGCCGATGAGCGCCGGCTCTCGCCCCGTACCGTCGAGAGCTATCGCCGGGATCTACTGGCGTTGTTGCCCTGGCTGGAGGCGCAGAAGATCCGCGACTGGCGCCAACTGAGTCCGCATCAGGTTCGCCACTACCTGGCCGAACGTCACCGCAAGGGACGCTCCGCCAAGAGCCTGCACCGCGAACTCTCCAGCCTGCGCAGCCTCTACCGCTACCTGATGCGCGAGAACGTTGCCGACGCCAACCCCGCCCTCGGCGTACGCGCACCCAAGATCAGGCGCAAACTGCCCGCCACCCTCGATGTGGACCAGCTGGCGCAGATCCTCGATTTCGATGACGCCTCACCGGTGGGCATGCGAGACCGGGCGATCATGGAACTCTTCTACTCTTCCGGTCTGCGTCTGGCCGAGCTGGTTGGCCTCGACCGCGGCGATATCGACTTCGATGAAGGCATGGTGGAGGTCACCGGCAAGGGCGCGAAGACCCGCCGGGTGCCGGTGGGCCGTGTGGCCAGAGAGGCGCTGCAGCAGTGGCTGACGGTACGCGGGAATCTGGCCGCGGCGGACGAACCGGCCCTGTTCGTCGGTGTGCGCGGACGACGCATCAGCCGAACCACGGTGCAGAAACAGCTCAACCTGCGGGCGCTGGAGCAGGGTGCTCCACGCCGCATCCATCCCCACCTGTTGCGCCACTCCTTCGCCAGCCACCTGCTGGAGTCCTCCGGCGACCTGCGGGCGGTGCAGGAACTGTTGGGTCACGCCAACATCAGCACCACCCAGATCTACACCCACCTCGATTTCCAGCACCTGGCCGAGGTCTACGACAAGGCTCATCCCCGAGCGCGCAAGAAAAAGTCTGAGTGAGTCAGGAATTCCGCGAACGAAAGCGAATAGACGCAAGAGATGTTCGCTACGCCCGCGGATTATTGGTTCCCCCCTCTCCCTGACCCTCTCCCGCAAGGGGAGAGGGTCAGGGAGAGGGGGGATTGAGACCCGTGAACGCAGCGAACACTTCAACCCAACAGTCGACACGGCTGTAGATCGGGCTATTCGTTATCCGGACGCCCCATACGCGCCGAAATCTCCTGGAAGATCTCGATGAAGCGCCGCTGATAGGTGAGCAGGTATTTGTCGCGGCGGTAACCGATCTTGGTCACCTCCCAGGGGAAGAGGTGCTTCAGATCGCGCATCGCGAGATCGGTGTCCTTCTCCTTTTCGAAGGCCAGCTCGGCAATGATGCCGATGCCCATGCCCTCGCGCACATAGGTCTTGATCACGTCGGTATCGGTGGCGCTCAACACCACGTGGGGCGTCAGTCCGGCACGGCGAAAGGTCTCGTTGATGTGGCCGCGACCGGTGAATCCCGCCACATAGGTGATCAGGGGGTAGCGACAGAGGGCCTGCAGCGAAACGGTCTCCTCGGCAAGCACCGGGTGCTGCTTGGGCGCGATCATGCATCGGTTCCAGCGGTTACAGTCGATCGACGAGAGTTCCGGGTAGCGACCCAGGGACTCCGTGCAGATGGCGAAGTCGACTTTGTCTTCGCTCGCCATATCGATCAGCTCCCGCGGATTGCCTTCGTGGATCTGCAGTTCGACCGCGGGGTAGCTCTCGCTGAAGTGGCGCAGAATCGGCGGCAGCACATAGCGGGCCTGGGTATGGGTGGTGCCCAGTCGCAGCACCCCCCGCTCTTCGGCCATGTGCTCCCGACCCACGGCCTGGATGTTCTGCGCATCGGAGAGGATCTTGCGCGCATAGTGGAGGACCTGCTCGCCCGCTTCGGTAAGGCCGGTCAAACGCTTGCCGTTGCGCCGGAAGAGACTGACGCCCAGCTCCTCCTCCAGCTGCTTCAGATGCTGGGAGACCGCCGGCTGCACCAGGTGCAGACGCTGGGCTGCCCGGCTCACGCTGTAGTCGTTCTCCACCAGGGCGGCGAGGGAGTTGAGTTGGCGGAATTCCATATCAAGTCATGTTATATCGATAGCACTTCTATCAATTTACATGATTTTTAAGCTTGGCGGGAGTACAGATGCGACTCGGTGCGGCAAGCCGCGCCCTACACCTTGACTAAACGTAGGGTGCGGCTTGCCGCACCGAAATCTACCAACAACCATTGGGTTTCTGGCCCCAATGACAGCGTCATCAAGATGACTGATCCCAACGCTGGTTCTGAAACACGAACCGCGGCCTCAACCAAAGCACCATCAGCGGCAGTACCAGCAGGGCGATGAAGACATCCATGATCAAGGCCTCGGAGATATAGAGGCTGACCGACCACAGGTTGGCCAGTTCGGTATTCATCAGGGGAATGAAGCTGCTCAGCAGGACCACCATGGAGATGATGATGGCCGAACCCGTGGAGCCGAGGGTGTTGCGCAGCGCCTGGTTCCAACGGCCGCGGCTGGCCTCATACTCCTCGCGCAGCCGGGAAACCATATAGACCCCGTAATCGACCCCCAGACCCATGGCGATGCTGAGGGCCACCTGGACATGGAAGGCGAGGTTGGCCGACCACTCTTTGATCGATGACATGTAGGCGCCCAGCCCGTACTGGGTCATCAGGGTGATGAAGCAGAGGCTGATGAGAATGAAGGCGATCATCCAGGAGCGGAACATCAACAGGGTCATGATGAAGACGGTGACCGAAGTGGCGATAGGGGCGTTCAGCCACTCCTTGAACGCCACGTCACGGGTCGCCTCGGTAACGCCGAGAAAGCCGCCGACGGCGGTGCGGCCGTGGATCACATCCTCGGTGGTGATCTGCCGGCCCGTCTCGCCGGGCATGGCGATGGTCTCGCCCCCCTCGACGCCGATACGCACCTTGTCCATGCCGGGGTCGTTGCGGTGGTTCTCAACGTAGTGCTGGATGTCGAGAATGGTGCGGTGGGACTCCACCGGGTCCATGGTGTTGACGAAACCGACGATGATCCCCTCGTCCCAGTTGCGGGTGTTGATGAAACTGTCGAGTTCTCCCGCGCCCGCACCGGCGGCCAGCATGCCGTTGTAGAGTTGCACCGTGGCATCGGGATCGGGCAGAAAACCGACCCGCCCCTTGCCCCGATAGGCGAAAGAGAAGAGCTGCATATGGGCCCGGGTCGGGATGGCGTAGAGGTACATGTGTGCCAGCGGGGGATCCAGAGGCGGCGCGTTGAGGATCAGATTGAGGGTCCTCACGAACTGAACGTAGGAGATGGTGTAGCCGATGTTGGGGTGGGCTCGCATCCAGTCTTCAAAGTGGGCCAGCGCGTCAAGCACCTCGGCGTCGTTGAAGACACCCTGGGGGGGATCCTCCTGCTCGTCGTAACAGCGGTCGGGACCGATCACCCGGCGCCCCATATCGTCCCAGGCCGCCATGCCGCAGGGGGGCGGGGTGCCAGCCTTGGAGCGGATCAGGATATTGGCGGTAATGGTGCCGGGCATCAGCCGGGAGAGGGCCTCCAGATCGGCGATCGGTCGCACCTCGCCACCGCGCCCCAGCAGCTCGCCCAGCAGATAGTGTTCCTTGAAGGCGGCACGCGGGTAGTGGATACCCTTCTCCACCCCCGGCATGATGTCGAACTCGTCCTGGATACGGGCCACCTCGGGATCGTCACGGCCCGCTTCGCCGGCCATCAGCGCGGAGAAACCGCGTCCGACCTCGGTAGTGTAGGCGGAGACCAGCCAGACCAGGATCACCCCCATCACCGGCACCCACTTGAAGCGTCCGGTCAGCAGGCGGGTGATGGCGCTCGCCAGCCGCCGCTCCCACCCCCGCTCATACTCGCGGTGATGGATGGTCGGCGGAAAGGTCATCATCAGCAGAGGAATCAGCGTGGTGGTGGTCAGTATCAGGGTCGACATACCGAAGATGCCGAAGTAGGCATAGGCCTTGTAGAAGGAGATATCGACGAAGGAGATGGCGAAGAAACCGTGCAGATCGGTACCGATCGAGAGCGCCGCCGGCACGATGGTGTGACTGATCGAGACCAGGGCGGCCTGCTCCGGATCGCCGCTGTCGTGCAGCTCCTGCATGAAGCGCCGGGTGATCTGCATCGAATGGCCGATGCCGATGGCCAGCAGTAGCATCGGCGTCAGCGCCATCATGGTGGTCAGCTTGAACTGGGTGTAGCCCATCAGGCCAAGGGTCAGGACGATGGTCATGCCCACCCCCAGCAGGGGCAGTACGGCGCAGCTCCAGTGGCGGAATTCGTACCAGAGGATTAGCAGAATGATCAGCAGCGAGACGCCGAACAGCCACGCCTTGTCCTCCAGCTCCTGCACCATGGAGGCGAGAAAATAGGGCTCGCCAGAGATACGGAACTCGACCCGATCGCCGTAGCGCGCCTCGTATTTCGCCATCAGCGCCTTCATCTCGGCGATCCACTCCAGGTGGTGCTGTTTCAGCTCGTTGCTGAAGTCGCCGATGATGAAGGTCCCCTTTGGAACACAGGTTTGATGCAACCGGGCCAGCCCAGCGCTGCTAATGAGACCGTCCGGGCCCAGCAGATCGCATTTGTTGCCGGCCGCGTCTTCGTAATAGAGCAGCAGGGCCTGCAGGACCAGGTGGCGCTGCAGGCCGTCTCGCAGATAGGCCAGCTGGTGTTGCTGCTCCACGAGACTGCGCGACAGGCCGCTGGAGGGCAACAGGCGGCTGAAATCGAGATTACCGCCCCGGTCGACGCCGATGTTTCGCAGCTTGGGGGAGGGCAGGCCGACGAAGTTGTTACCGTTGGCGAACGACATGGTACTGACATCGGCATAGAAGGCCTGCACCATGTCGATGAACCAGGGCTGGTAAATATCACCCTGTTTCACCGTCATGCCCCAGACCATCAGGTTGCCCATGCCGTAGGTCTGCTCGGTATAGAGATTGGTGGCGATGTAGGGGTTGGTGAGCGGCAGCAGGGAGTCCGGATCGTTGCGCAGATTCACATCGCCGACATAGAAGGCCGCCCACAGAGTGGAGAGGAAACAGATCGCGATCACCGCCCGGCGGTGGCGCAGCACGAAACGGGCATAACGCTCGGCGTAGTCGCGCTCAACCATCGGCGCTACTGCTCATGCAAGGCGGGGTCGTCTCTTGCCTGAAAGCGATCGCTGCCCGCTTGAATCGAGCTATCCGCGGCTGGCGATGGGTCGTTTGCAAAATCTCAGGATCCTCCTGCTGGAGCCTATCGTCATCGAGGTGTTCTTGATTAACCCGGAAACAGCATGCACCGAAATACTGAAAAGTTTGTCCTGGTAGATCGAGCGCATGCTTCCTATGGATTCAAAATTATAGAACCGGCAGATGAACGAAAAATGGAAAATTCTCAATCTTCTCCGAATGGTACTTGATCCAGCGACCAATGGTGGGGCAGGGTCCCACCCTACACCCCGAATAGAGCGGTAGGGTGGGGCCCTACCCCACCAAATACCCGCTGTAAAGAGACCGGCAGTCTGAAGTCTCCGCGCTTAAGTACGTACCACCTCAATCAGACCCGAATCGCACATGTTTAAGGCCGTAAAGTTGGTTTGGCACGCCATTTTCAAGAGATTCAGTGCGGCAAGCCGAACCCTACCCGTCATTTCGCCGTAGGGTGCGGCTTGCCGCACCGAACTACAGGCTTGAATAGGAGCCGCTCTGATCAGACCCCATAACGCAGAACACCCTCCCGGGCTTTCACGGCTTCTCGATATGCTCGTAGTTCTGCAGCGTCTCCTCCGACCAGAAGGCGTCGGGCAGCTCCACGTTCAGTGCAATGGTACTGCGCGGTACGTAGACCAGGCTATCTTTGCCATCCTCATGGGTGATGGCGTAGATGTAGCGCGGATAGGCGATGCGCGGATCGGGCTGATCGAGCGACTGCCAGTCGATATAGACCGTCTTCACCGGCTGGCCGTTTTTGTAGTACACCGTGCGGTAGAGGGCGAAGGTCTCTTTGTCGATGTCGCTGATATGGTAGTCGTACCACCAGTTGACGAATTTGGTGGTGCTTTTGAGCTGATAGACCGCTTTGCCTTTGTGACCGCACTGGGGGCCGGGCAGATTGCGCGTGTAGCGGGTGATTTCCGCAGGCGCGAGCTCCATGACCGCCAGACACTCCTCCATCACCCCTTCACCCAGCAATTCGTGCCGTTCGTCCTCGGGACGCCGCAGCACCAGCTCCCCGTAGGTGAGATTGGTGCCGAACCAGACATCCTCGTGGGCCGGTTCATTGATGCGTCGTATCTTGCGCAGGGCGGGCAGCCACATGGCGATGGTCGAACGCCGGCCGTCATCGTTGAAGCTGGTGAACAGCACGCCGGTACCGCGGGCCTTACCGGAGGTGAGGATCGCCATCTGCTGCGATTGCAGCGCCGGATCCTGCGGCTTGTTGTTGACGTAGGTGTCGAAGGTCTGCACGGTGGGTTTGCGGCCGTTTTCGCGCATCTGCAGAGGCGCCCGATTGACCACCAGAGCGACCTCGTTGCGCACCCTTCGGCTGATGGCATTGTCGACCAGACCGCCATGGGCGGTCCTGTAGACCTCTCGGGCGATCTGCTCCCCCGTCAGGCGGTCCGCTGTCGAATGCTTCGCCGCCGCCGCCACCCCGACCAGTCCGGCGCTGAAGCAGCATATCAGAAGGAACTTATTGAAATTAAAGAGCATTGTCATATCTGGACTGTGCCATGGATACCGATTTCTGACAAGAAAGTGAAAACCCTTATTGTCAGGTTTGAGGACAACGGGGGCGGAGGTGAATGGTACTTACTTTAGCTTTGATACCTCTTTCTGCTCGGCCCATTCAACAGGTTTTGGTGGGGGAAGGGCCCCACCCTACCCCGGATTCGAAGCGTAGGGTGGGAGCCCTGCCCCACCGATATCCGTTTGAATCAGTGTCATTCGGGCTGGCATCGACCTGACGGTTCCGGCCCCGATTCCAATCCCGGTCGATTGCGGTATTGAAAAACCATGCTTCCGCCACCATTTCTCTGCCTATTGCGGGTCGGTGTACAATCGGCCCCTTCATAAGCATAAGGCAGGATTTGCGTGGAAAACTTCAGAGGCACGACCATTCTCTCGGTACGCCGCAACGGCAAGGTGGTGATCGGCGGAGACGGCCAGGTCTCCCTCGGCAACACGGTCATGAAAGGCAATGCCCGCAAGGTGCGGCAGCTCTATAAAGGCAACGTGATCGCAGGTTTCGCCGGCGCCACCGCCGATGCCTTCACCCTCTTCGAGCGCTTCGAGGGCAAACTGGAGAAACATCACGGCCACCTCACCCGGGCCGCCGTCGAGATGGCCAAGGACTGGCGCACCGACCGCGCGCTGCGCCGTCTCGAAGCTCTGCTCTGCGTGGCCGACGCCAAAGCCTCCCTGATCATTTCCGGTACCGGTGACGTCATCGAGCCGGAGCACAACCTGATGGCGATCGGCTCTGGCGGCTCCTTCGCCCAGGCCGCCGCCCGCGCCCTGCTGGAGAACACGGAACTGAGCGCCCGCGAGATCGTCGAAAAGGGGCTCGGCATCGCCGCCGATATCTGTATCTACACCAACCACAACCTCGTACTCGAAGAACTCGACAGCGAGCTTTGAAGCTGAAGTCCGATACCCATGTCTGAAATTACCCCGCAACAGATCGTTGCCGAGCTGAACAAGCACATCATCGGCCAGGCCGACGCCAAGCGCGCCGTGGCCATCGCCCTGCGCAACCGCTGGCGTCGCGCCCAGGTGCCCGAGGCCCTGCGTAATGAGATCACGCCCAAGAACATCCTCATGATCGGTCCCACCGGCGTCGGCAAGACGGAGATCGCCCGTCGTCTGGCGAAGCTGGCGAATGCCCCTTTCCTCAAGGTGGAGGCGACCAAATTCACCGAAGTGGGCTATGTCGGACGCGAAGTTGACTCCATCATTCGCGAACTTGCAGATTCCGCGGTGAAAATGGTGCGTGAGGAAGAGATGGCGAAGGTGGCCGACGAGGCCAGCCAGGCCGCCGAGGAGCGCATTCTCGACGCCCTGCTGCCGGCGCCGAAACCGAGCGGGTGGGACGACACCACCACCTCCACGGGGGTCTCCTCAGCCACCCGCGACAAGTTTCGCGAAAAGGTCCGCCATGGCGAGCTGGACGAGAAGGAGATCGAGATCGAGGTCAGCGCCACCCCCGTGGGCGTGGAAATCATGGCCCCGCCCGGTATGGAGGAGATGACCAGCCAGCTGCAGGGGATGTTCCAGAACCTGGGGTCCGGACGTACCCGCCGCCGCAAGCTGAGGATCAGGGACGCCTTCAAGCTGCTGCGGGACGAAGAGGCGAGCAAGCGCATCAACGAGGAGGACCTCAAGCTGCGCGCGCTGGAGATGGTGGAACAGCACGGCATCGTCTTCATCGACGAAATCGACAAGGTCACCAGCCGCGCCGAGACCAGCGGCGCCGACGTCTCCCGCGAAGGGGTGCAACGTGACCTGCTGCCACTGGTCGAAGGCTGCACCATCTCCACCAAGCACGGCATGGTGAAGACCGATCACATCCTCTTCATCGCCTCCGGCGCCTTCCACCTGGCCAAGCCCTCCGACCTGATCCCGGAGCTGCAGGGCCGGTTGCCGATCCGGGTCGAGCTGAGCGCCCTGACAGTGGAGGATTTCACCCGCATCCTGACCGAACCGGACGCCTCCCTGACCGAGCAATACCAGGCCCTACTGGCCACCGAGCAGGTCGGCCTCCGCTTCACCGACGACGGCATCCGCCGCATCGCCGAGACCGCCTGGCAAGTCAACGAGACCACCGAGAACATCGGCGCGCGTCGGCTCCATACCGTGATGGAACGACTGCTGGAGACCATCTCCTTCGCGGCCTCCGAGCATGCCGGCGAGAGCGTCACCATCGATGACGCCTATGTGGACGAGCAGCTGTCGAAGCTGGCGGCGGACGAGGATCTGAGTCAGTACATCCTCTGAACCTATGGGGGGGTTACTGAAAGACATGCCGGTGGGGCTGGGCCCCACCCTACAGTTATCCGGTAGGGTGGGGCCCAGTCCCACCAATTGGCTGAACGTTGGCGATGAGGCAGCCGAGTTCACATTGTACGCGCCGGGTTTTCCCGATGTTTTCGCAGGTACAATGCCGGCCATATCATTGCTTCCGGAGCAGCGGTGCGGCAAGCCGCACCCTACCGCGTAAGCTAGTTTCGTAGGGTGCGGCTTGCCGC
>JBNLGI010000178.1:0-10429 GCA_050305975.1 Sedimenticolaceae bacterium
TGGTCCCGATAGGCCACCACATTGTTGGCCAGTGATTCCGAGAGGCCGGAGACCCGGCTCAGCAGCGGCGCCGAAGCGGTGTTGACATCGACGCCGACGGCGTTGACGCAATCCTCCACCACCGCGTCGAGCTGGCGTGCCAGGCGCACCTGGGAGACGTCGTGCTGGTACTGGCCGACGCCGATCGACTTGGGCTCAATCTTCACCAGCTCCGCCAGCGGGTCCTGCAGGCGCCGGGCAATGGAGACGGCGCCGCGCAGGGAGACATCGAGTTCAGGAAACTCGGCGGCGGCGAAGGCGGAGGCGGAGTAGACCGAAGCGCCGGCCTCACTCACCATCACCTTGCTCAAGCGCAGCTCCGGGTGGCGCTTGATCAGCTCGCCCGCCAGCTTGTCGGTCTCCCGCGAGGCGGTGCCGTTGCCGATGCTGATCAGGTCGGCGTTGTGTTTCTGCGCCAGGATGGCCAGTTGGTGAATCGACGGATCCCACTGGTTCTTCGGCGCATGGGGATAGATGGTGGCGGTATCGAGCAGCTTGCCGGTGGCGTCCACCACGGCGACTTTGACCCCGGTGCGCAGTCCCGGATCGAGACCGATGGTGGCGCGGGGACCGGCCGGCGCGGCCAGCAGCAGGTCGTGAAGGTTGCGGGCGAAGACCCGGATCGCCTCCTCTTCGGCGGCCTCGCGCAGACGCGATTTCAGATTGGTGTCGAGATGGGTCAGGATCTTGATACGCCAGGCCCAGCGCACCACCTCCTTGAGCCAGGGATCGGCGGGCCGTCCCTCATCGCGGACACCGGCATGGGCGGCGATCATGCGTTCCGCCACGCCCGCTTCGTTGTGTTTCAGCCCGGCATCCTCCGGCAGAGCCAGTTCCAGTTGCAGCACGCCCTCCTTGCTGCCGCGAAACAGCGCCAGGGCGCGATGGGAGGGGATCTTGTCGAGGCGTTCGGCGAACTCGAAGTAGTCGCTGAACTTGGCCCCCTCCTGCTGCTTGCCGTCGACCACCCTGGAGACCAGGTTGCCGTTCTCCCACAGGTATTCGCGCAGAAGGCCCACCAGCTCCGCGTCCTCGGCGAATCGCTCCATCAGAATCTGCTTGGCGCCGTCGAGGGCGGCCGTGGTGTCCGCCACGCCTCTGTCCGCGTCGATGTAGGCGGCGGACTCCTGCTGCGGGTCGAGGGCGGGATTCTCCAGCAGGGCGAGGGCCAGGGGCTCCAGTCCCGCCTCGCGGGCGATCTGCGCCTTGGTGCGCCGCTTCGGCTTGTAGGGGAGGTAGAGATCCTCCAGCCGGGTCTTGCTCTCCGCCTCCAGCAGGGCGGTCTTCAGCTCGGGGGTCAGCTTGCCCTGCTCCTCGACCGATTTGATCACCGTCGCCCGCCGCTCCTCCAACTCACGCAGATAGATCAGGCGCTCGTCGAGATGGCGCAGCTGGGTATCGTCGAGGCCGCCGGTGACCTCTTTGCGGTAACGGGCGACGAAGGGTACCGTGGCCCCTTCGTCGAGCAGGCCGATAGCGGCTTCCACCTGATTGACGCGGACCTGGAGTTCATCGGCGATGCGCTGGGCAATGGACATGGCTACTTCCGTTCGATGCTGAGAAGGCGGCGATGGTACCAGAGGGGCGGGGGGTGCGGAATCTTGACAGAGGGCGCCGTTTTCTGATCTCCAGGAGAGAAGACGACTGAATTTGACCGGGCGTTTCAAAGCGATGAGTCCCGATCGGTCGCTCGAGGCCGATGCGCTGCCGTTTCCTTGCATCAAGGCGGATTCCAGTCCCCGGGACGGCAGGTGCAATGTCCGCACGGGCGAGACGAAATGACGGGTTGCAGGCGCTATGCCGCAACCCGCCACTCCAGGCGGCGCCGGTGTTGACTCATTCCTCGGTTTTTGACGCAATAGAACCCATCTTCACCCAATCCATCGGGCACTCAGCTGTCCGCAGACCTTGATGCCGCAATCCATGAAGAAATTATGGTTAATGATCGCATGCGCGATATTGGCTTTCGGCCAGACGGCCTGTTTCGATCGTGAGTCCAAGGAGCAGTCGGTCCACCCATACGATGAGCTGGCGGATGCCGAGCAGGATATCGCGACCGCACTGGCTGGTCTCGAGGATCGGCAGAGGCTGCTGCTGGTGTTCGGCGCCAACTGGTGCCCCGACTGCCGGCGGGTCGATGCCTCAATGGTGCAGCCGGAGATTTCGGGCTACCTGGAGCGCTATTTCGCCATAGTGAAGGTGGATGTGGGTAATTTCGATCAAAATCTCGACATCACGAAACGCTATGGATCACCGACGCAGAAGGGTATTCCCGCCATGGTGATCGTCGATCGGCATAACCGGGCCACCCGGATTGTGCTGGGCAGGGAACTGGCGACCGAGCACAGAAAGGGCCGAGAGGCGTTCTACCGCTGGATTCAATCGTTGTGACCGGGAGTACTGAAACGGCCGAGGTCTTAGCCAACAGGCTGTCGTTTTAATAGCGCTTGATGTGTGCGGCAATTCGAGTGGGTTCTCGTGCTTCGGGGCGTGTAATGCCGACTCCAAAGTGCGATGTTTCTACGCCACCGATCGAGGCGATACGCTTGACGCTGCGGAACCTTGTTCGGCGAGGTTCCGACAGTTTGGCATCGATCATCGTCGGGATGACATCAATTCTCCGCGAATCGTGGGGTTTATGCCTACAACTCTACTCCCAGTTTGTTAACATGTAAGGGAGATAGCCGGCTGGGAATTTCCGCCGGTTGCATCATTGCGCTTGATTTCATCGACAAAATCGATCGGACATCGTTTTCCCGGCGGTGACCGATCTGATCAGTTCACAGTCGCTCCGCATTGGGCGAGACAGCAGCAAGGCCAAGCAGCGCCACAACGACTACACGGATCGAACACTGGGTAGCCATCATGTACATCTGTTTAATCAGCATTCACGGCCTTATAAGAGGGCATGACCTGGAGTTGGGGCGGGACCCCGACACCGGGGGACAGACCAAATACGTGGTCGATCTGGCGCGTGCGCTGGCGGAACGCGAGGATATCTCCCGCGTCGATCTCGTCACCCGCCGGGTTGTCGATCCCAATGTCAGCGACGACTACGCGCAACAGATCGAGGCCTTGTCCGCGAAGGCGCGGATCGTGCGCATCGATGCCGGCCCGGAAGGCTATCTCCCCAAGGAGGCCCTGTGGGACCACCTGGACAGTTTCACCGACAATCTGCTCGACTGGTTCAACGAACAGCCCAGCACGCCGGATATCATCCACAGCCACTACGCCGATGCCGGCTACGTCGGCGTTCGCATGACCCACCTGCTGGGTTTGCCCCTGGTACATACCGGTCACTCCTTGGGCCGGGACAAGTTGAAGCGCCTGATCGCCAAGGGTTTCTCGCGGGAGGAGATCAATGCCCGCTACAACATCGACCGCCGTATCGAGGCGGAAGAGGAGACGCTGGCGAATGCCGACCTGGTGATCACCAGCACCCATAACGAGATCGAGGAGCAGTACGGTCTCTACAACTATTACGGACCCGAGCGCATGGCGGTGATCCCTCCGGGTACCGACCTGACCCAGTTTTACCCGCCCTCCGCCGAACAGGAGGCCTATCACTTCGAAAAGTCGCTGGAGCGCTTTCTCAACAATCCGGCCAAACCGATAATCCTCGCCCTGTCCCGGGCCGACGAACGCAAGAACATACCGACACTGCTGGAGGCGTACGGCGAATCGAGCCAGCTGCAAAAAGCGGCCAATCTGGTGATCATCGCCGGCAACCGGGACGATATCCGGGAGATGGACAGTGGTCCGCAGACGGTGTTGACCGATCTGTTGCTGCTGGTCGATCTCTACGACCTCTACGGTCACGTGGCCATCCCCAAGCGCCACCTGGCCGACGAGGTGCCCGTGATCTATCGTATCGCGGCGCAATCCAAGGGGGTCTTTATCAATCCCGCGCTGACGGAGCCGTTCGGCTTGACCCTGTTGGAGGCGGCCGCCAGCGGTCTGCCGCTGGTGGCGACCGAAAACGGCGGTCCGGTGGACATCATCGGAAACTGCAACAACGGTCTGCTGGTCGATCCTCTGGACAAGGAGGCGATCGGACGCGGCCTGCTGACGATCCTGCACGACAGTGACAAATGGCAGACCTTCTCCCTCAACGGCCTCGTCGGCGTGCGCAAGCACTACTCCTGGCCGGCGCATGCCGCCAAATATCTCGACGCGGTCGCTCCGTTGCCGGCCAAGCACGAAAAGACCCCGACCACACCACCGAAACACGTCAAGCACCGCTACCGGGACCGCGCCATATTCACCGACCTGGATCAGAATCTGCTGGGCAATCCGGCGGGACTGCAACAGTTCATCGAGGTGGTGCGCAAGAATCGCAAGTGCGCCACTTTCGGTATCGCCACCGGCCGCCGGCTCGACGCCGCCCTGTCCCTGCTGAAGAAATACGCCATTCCCATGCCGGATGTGCTGATCAGCAGTCTCGGCACCAAGATTCACTATTCGCAGGAGCTGACTGAGGACGATTTCTGGACCGAGCATATCGATCACCTGTGGCAGCCTAAGCGAATCAGGAAGCTGATGTCGGAGCTGTCCGGCATCAAGCCGCAGGTCAAGGTCGAGCAGAGCTTCTTCAAGATCTCCTACCATTACGATCCGAACAAGGCACTGTCCGTGGAGGAGATCTACGAACTGCTGCACAAGCACGAACTGACCTGCAATGTGGTCCACTCTTTCGGCCAGTATCTCGATATCGTGCCTTCGCGGGCTTCCAAGGGGCAGGCCTTGCGCTATGTTGCGCATCGCTGGGAAATCCCCCTCGACCACATTCTGGTGGCGGGCGGTTCCGGCGCCGACGAGGACATGATGCGGGGCAACACCCTGGCGGTGGTGGTGGCCAACCGCCACCACGAGGAGCTCTCCCACATGCTCGATCACGAACGGATCTATTTCGCCAGCCAGGCCCATGCGCTGGGTATCCTGGAAGCCATAGACCATTACGACTTCTTCAGCAGCTGTGAAGTACCGGTGAACTCATGAGCGAACAGATGCTGCTCTGTACCGACCTGGACCGAACCCTGATACCCAATGGCCCACAGCCTGAATCCCCGCAAGCGAGAAACTATTTTCGCCGCCTCTGCGAGTCTCCGAAACTGACCCTGGCCTACGTCAGCGGACGCCACCGTTCGCTGGTGCAAAATGCGATTGCCAACTACATGCTGCCACTACCTGACTATGTGGTGGGCGATGTGGGAACCACCATCTACCAGGTCGAAAGCGCGCAGGAGTGGCGTCATCTCAGCGACTGGGAGGAGAAGATCGGCAACGACTGGGCGGGGCGCAGCCATGCCGAACTGGTACGGCTTTTCTCCGATCTCGCGCAATTGCGTCTGCAGGAGAACAGCAAACAGAACCGCTATAAACTCAGTTACTACGTCCCCCTGCAAGCTGACCGCAGAGGTCTCGACCTCACCATGAAAGAGCGTCTGCAGAACTACGGCGTCAATGCCACGCTGGTGTGGAGCGTCGACGAACCGGCCGGTGTCGGCCTGCTCGATGTGCTGCCCGCCGGCGCCACCAAGCTTCATGCGGTGGAGTTTCTTATGCAGTTCCTGGGATTTGAGTTGGAGAATACGGTCTTCTCCGGCGACAGTGGCAACGACCTGCCCGTGCTGGTGAGTCCGATTTCCGCAGTACTGGTGAACAACGCGCCGCCGGATGTGCGGCAGGAGGCGATCGAGCTCGCGAGGGCTCAGGGCAACAGCCAGTCCCTCTACGTGGCCGAGGGCGGCTATCTCGATATGAACGGAAACTACAGCGCAGGCATTCTGGAGGGACTTGCCCATTACCATCCTGAATGGATGCAATGCGTACTGACTCATAATTGATCGTCGGAGTGGCACCATGGATCGTATAACCGTATTCGGCGAAGTCCTGTTCGACTGTTTTCCCGGGGGAGAGAAGATTCTCGGGGGAGCCCCTTTCAACGTGGCCTGGAATCTCTGCGCCTTCGGCCAACAGCCCTGGTTCGTCAGTCGCGTGGGTGAGGATGAGGAGGGAGAGGCCATCCGCCAGGCCATGGCGACCTGGAAGATGGCGACCGGTGGTGTGCAATCCGATCCGCAGCACCCCACCGGAGAGGTTCTGATCACGCTCGATGAGGGCGAACCCAGCTATGACATCGTTGGCGGGGTGGCCTATGATTTCATCGAGGCCGAAGCGCTGGATCCGCAACCCTGCCGCATGCTCTATCACGGCAGTCTTGGACTGCGCAACGAGGTTTCTCGCAGCGCCTTGGAGCAGATCAGGAAGAGGCAGAATCCGCTGGTCTTCATGGATGTCAATCTGCGCGATCCCTGGTGGCGGCGCGAGCAGGTGCTCGAGTGGGTGGGGCAGGCCGATTGGGTCAAACTGAACGATGAGGAGCTCGCACTGTTGCAGGGCAGCGAAGGCGACCTGACAGGACGCGCCGATGCCTTCCTGCGTCACCATCGGCTCGAAGGCCTGGTGGTGACGCGAGGCGCCGAAGGCGCCACTCTGTTGACGCGGGACGAGCCCGCCTTCGAGGTGGCGCCGGTTGCAGCACTGCGGGTGGTCGATACGGTGGGTGCCGGTGATGCCCTCGCATCGGTGCTGTTGCTGGGCCTCAATCGGGGATGGCCGATGCGCCAGACCCTGGAACGCGCCCAGCATTTCGCCTCGGCAGTGGTGGGGCAGCGTGGCGCCACCGTGGATGATGCAGAATTTTACCGCCCATTTATCGAGGCCTGGGATATCGCCTAATCGATAGCGGCGACCGGCCTATGCAAACGAGTCAGTCACGATGTATGAACAGGTCTCACATTCGCTGCTCAATCAGATCCTCGACGAGCTGAAGCCCGATCTTCAGCATCGCGACCTGCGCCACTTCTATACCCGGCTCGGGGCCAACTTCTACGCCATCTACACCCTGTTTCACCATCTTTACGGACAGCGCGACGACTTCAAGGAGCAGGTGATCGCCCTGGTCGAGGTGATGGCGACCCGCTACGTACAGCGCCACGCCAACCTCAAACGCCTCGACGACATGCGCGAGAAGGACCACAACTGGTTTCTCAGCCAGGAGTGGGTGGGTATGGCCCTCTATGCCGACGGTTTCGGCGGCAGTCTGCAAGGCGTCACCGAACGGCTGCCCTATCTGCAGGAACTGGGGGTCAACCTGATCCATGTGATGCCCATTCTGCTCTGCCCGGAGGGCGCCAGCGACGGGGGCTATGCGGTGAGCGATTTCCGCAACGTCGATCCCCGGGTCGGCACCCTGGAGGATCTCAATGAGCTGGCCGTCTCGGCCCGCAAGCGGGGCATGCTGCTGACCCTCGACATGGTGGTCAACCATACCTCCGACGAACATGAGTGGGCGCAACGCGCCCGCGCCGGCGAGCAGAAATACCAGGATTACTTCTACATCTTCGACAACCGCGACGTGCCCGACATGTTCGAGGAGAGCATGCCCGAGATCTTTCCCGAGACCTCGCCCGGCAACTTCACCTGGGACGAGTCGATGCAGAAGTGGGTGATGACCGTCTTCAACAGCTACCAGTGGGACCTCAACTACAGTAATCCGGCAGTCTTCATAGAGATGATCGACAACATCCTGTTCTGGGCCAACCAGGGCGGCGATATCATTCGCCTCGACGCGGTGGCCTTCCTATGGAAGAAGATCGGCACCTCCTGCCAGAACCTGCGCGAGTCCCATCTCATACTGCAGATGATGAAGGACTGCTGCCAGGTCACGGCTCCCGGTGTGCTGTACATCGCCGAGGCGATCGTGGCGCCGGTGGAGATCATCAAGTATTTCGGCGAGGATGCGGTCATCGCCAAGGAGTGCGAGATCGCCTACAACGCCACCTACATGGCCCTGTTGTGGGACGCCGTCGCCACCAAGAACACCCAGCTGCTGCGCCGGGGCATCCAAAGCCTGCCGACCAAGCTGGATCGGGCCACCTGGCTCAACTACGTGCGCTGCCACGACGACATCGGCCTCGGCTTCGACGACAGCGATATTCGTGCAGCCGGCTACGAGCCCCTGGCCCACCGGCGCTTTCTGGTCGAGTATTTCACCGGCTTCTACGAAGACTCCAATGCCAGAGGCCAGCCATTCGGCGTCAATTTGAAGACCGGCGATGCGCGCATTTCGGGTTCGCTGGCCTCGCTGGTCGGTCTCGAGGTGGCGCTGGAGAACGGCGATGAAACGGAGGTCGACCGCGCAATCAAGCTGATCCTGCTGCTGCACAGCATGATCTGCGCCTTCGGCGGCATTCCATTGCTCTACTACGGCGACGAGATCGGCACCCTCAATGACTGCAGATTTCTCGAGGACGAGAACAAGGCGGGAGACAACCGCTGGATGCACCGTCCCATCATCGATTGGGAGAAGGCAGAGCTGCGCCATCAACGCGGCAGCGTCGAGCAGCGTATCTTCGACGGCTTGAAGAAGATGATCGATGTGCGCAAGGGCATCCCGGCCTTCGCCGACTTCAATAACCGGGAATTGATCGACGTCGGCAACCCCCACCTGTTCGTGTTCTGGCGTACCGACTACCTGTTGCCGACAGGATCGGTTCTGGTGGTGGCCAATTTCGACGATTCTCCGCAGTACATGGAGCTGAGTGCGCTGGGCAACCGGGGTATGTTCGGCTACGGTAATCTGCATGACTACTACTCCGGTGAATCGCCGCGACTGTTCAAGGACCAACTGGTGGTGCCGCCCTACCACTTCTACTGGCTCACCGACCAATAATCGACGCCGGCGGCATGCGCAACCGGCGTGAAACTTTCGTGATATTTGCGTGACGGCTGCGATACGCCTGTCTGCTGAGATTGTCATCGAGCCAGTCGAAGCGGTGGGGCATCTGAACGGTCGCCACATCTGTTCGAGTGATGGCGTAAGTGGTAGCAAGCTGCGACTGCCATGCTGCGGGGGATCAGCTATGCTCAGCGAAGAGTCGAAGTGCTAAAGGCGAAATCAACGATGCCACGAAAAGTCCTCATTGTCGAAGACGAACCCGATATTGCACGTCTCGTGCAGACTCACCTCAACGATGCCGGCTATCAGACCGATATCGCCGGGAATGGCGCCGCCGCCATGAAACTGTTCGACAAGGGCGGCTATCAGCTGGTGGTGCTCGATCTCATGCTGCCTGATACCGATGGCCTCAGCCTCTGCCGTCAGATGCGGATGAAAGCGGAGTATGTGGCAATTTTGATGCTGACCGCCAAGTCCACCGAACTTGATCGGGTGGTCGGCTTGGAGGTCGGCGCGGATGACTATCTGACCAAACCCTTCAGCGTGCCAGAGCTGTTGGCGCGGATCAAAGCCCTGTTCCGGCGCATTGAGGCGATGCAGGCGCGCGCCGAAACGGCTCCGGCCGAGGAGGTGATCGAGCGGGACGGTCTGGTCATCGATGTGACCCGGCGTAACGTGCGTATCGACGGCAGGCCGGTGGAACTGACCGCCCGCGAATTCGATCTGTTGCTCTTCTTCGCCCGTCATCCGGGCCGGGTATTCAGTCGCATCCAGTTGCTGGACCAGGTCTGGGGTTACAACCACGACGGCTATGAGCACACCGTCAACTCCCACATCAACCGACTGCGCTCCAAGATCGAAACCGATCCGGCCGATCCGCGCTATGTGTTGACGGTGTGGGGAGTGGGCTACAAATTCAGCGACTAGTCGCTGAATTTGTCAGTTTTGAGTGTTGAGTTATGAGTTTTGAGTTGGTGAGTGTGTGCGGCGGGCCGCACGCTTTTGTCCATCGTCCTCTCCCAGTCCCTCTCCCGGTGGGTGAGGGGGGCGTCGTCGGCAGGGGCGCAGCGGGGAAATGTCCTCGCTGGAACAGAATCATGGATCTCATAGCTGGACAGAATCAGAACCTTCCATCTCCCGCCGGGAGGGGACAGAACCGGGGAATCAAAACCGTGAGCGAAGCGAACACAACCAACTCATAACTCATAACTCATAACTCATAACTCATAACTCATAACTCATAACTCATAACTCATAACTCCCATGCTCCGTACCCTCTACGCCCGACTCTCCCTGGCCCTGATCGGACTCTTCCTGGCTACCGGATTGCTCTACATCCTCATCTCGAGTGCGCTCACCGAGCGCTATCTGCAGGAGATCACTCAGCACTTCAATCGCGACCTGGCGCAACGTATCGTGTCCGATCGCGGCCTGGTGATCGACGGCGAGATGAACGACAGGGCGCTGAAGTCCACCTTCAGCGCCTACATGGACATCAATCCCAGTATCGAGATCTACCTGCTCGACAAGGGCGGCAGGATTCTCGCCTATTCGGCCGACCCCGGGCAGGTGAAGCGGGAGCGGGTCGACCTGCAGCCGATCCAGGCCTTTCTGCGCGGCGAGGGTTTTCCTCTGTTGGGTGACGAT
>JBNLGI010000179.1:0-1628 GCA_050305975.1 Sedimenticolaceae bacterium
TGAACTGCTCGACCCACGGCGGCTCTATTCGCCGCTCAAGCGGGATCCGCTGTCGGCCGAACTGGCGGCCCAACTGGCCCATATCGACGAGCAGGACCTGGAGAACCAGATGGAGCGCCTGCGCCAGTTCGCCCAGAGCAATATGTTGCGGGTGGCGGCGGCGGACATTACCGGCCGCATCCCGCTGATGGTGGTCAGCGACTACCTCACCTGGATCGCCGAGAGCGTGGTGGAGCAGGTGATCGGGCTCGCCTTCCGCGAGTTTGAGCGCCGCCACGGGCGGCCGCCGGGACTGGCGCCCGACGAGATCGGCTTCGCCGTGGTCGGCTACGGCAAACTGGGCGGCATCGAGCTGGGCTATGGCTCCGACCTGGACATGGTCTTTCTCCACGGCTGCCCCGACCGCAACGCCATGACCGATGGCGACAGGCCGGTCTCGGTGGATCTCTTCTACGCCCGCATGGCCCAGCGCATCATCCACCTAATGAGCACCCGCACCCCCTCGGGCGTGCTCTACGAGGTGGACATGCGGCTGCGTCCCAATGGCAACTCGGGGATGATGGTCAGCTCCCTGGAGACCTTCGAGACCTATCAGCACGACAGCGCCTGGACCTGGGAGCATCAAGCCCTGATCCGGGCTCGGGTGGTGGCCGGCGACCGTCGGGTGCGGGAGCGCTTCGAGGCCGTTCGCCGGGACATCCTCGGGGGCGCGCGCGAAGCGGACAAGTTGCGTGCCGAGGTGGTGGAGATGCGCGAAAAGATGCGCGCCAGCCTGGACAAGAGCAGTGCCGAGCTGTTCGATCTCAAGCAGGGTGTCGGCGGTATCGTCGATATCGAATTTATGGTTCAATACACGGTCCTTCGTTGGGCCCACGACCATCCCGACCTGCTGGTCTGGACCGATAACATCCGTCTGCTGGAGACCCTGTCGCGACTCGGTCTGCTCAGTGACAATGCGGCGGAACGCCTGATGGGGGTCTACAAGGTGCTGCGCGCCGCCTACCATCGCAGCGCGCTGCAGGATCAACCGCCCCTGGTGTCGCACGACAAGCTGACCGAAGAGCGGGCCCTGGTGCAGGACATCTGGTCCTGTCTGATGCAACAAGAAGAGAGTTGAGACGAGACGTTCCCATGATGTCGACAATGGCAGATCGCGACGGAGTCATCTGGCTGGATGGCGAAATGGTCCCCTGGCGCGAAGCCAAGACCCATGTGCTGACCCATACCCTGCACTACGGCATGGGTGTCTTCGAGGGCGTACGCGCCTACCACGCCGAACAGGGCACCGCCATCTTCCGTCTGCAGGAGCACACCGACCGGCTGTTCCGCTCGGCTCATATTCTCAACATGCCGATGCCGTTCGACCGCGAGACCCTGAACCAGGCGCAGAAGGCGGCGGTGCGGGAGAACAATCTCGATTCCGCCTATATCCGGCCGATGTGCTTCTACGGTTCCGAGGGCATGGGCTTGCGCGCCGACAATCTCAAGGTCCACTGCATGGTGGCGGCCTGGGAGTGGGGCGCCTACCTGGGGGCGGAGAACATGGAGAAGGGGATCCGCATCCGCGTCTCCTCCTTCACCCGCCACCACGTCAACATCACCATGTGCCGGGCCAAGGCCAACGGCAA
>JBNLGI010000180.1:0-24211 GCA_050305975.1 Sedimenticolaceae bacterium
CAGGCTCGGTGTCTGGCAGGTGAAGTGGGAGCTGGAGGATCTCTCCCTGCGCTTTCTCCATCCCGACGACTACAAACGCATCGCCAGCCAGCTCGACGGCCGCCGCGCCGACCGCGAGCAGTTCATCCGCCAGGTGATCGACCTGCTGCACGAGAAGTTCGCCGCCGTCGGCATCCAGGCCGATATCAGCGGCCGTCCGAAACACATCTATAGCATCTGGCGCAAGATGCAGCGCAAATCGGTCGACATCGAGCAGATCTTCGACCTGCGGGCGGTACGGGTGCTGGTGGAAGACATCGCCCAGTGTTACGCCGCCTTGGGCGTGGTGCACGGGTTGTGGCGCCACATCCCGGGCGAGTTCGACGACTACATCGCCACCCCCAAGGCCAATCTCTACCAGTCGATCCACACCGCGGTGATCGGCCCGGAGGAGAAGACCCTGGAGGTGCAGATCCGCACCCGCGACATGCATCATCACGCGGAGCTTGGCGTGGCCGCCCACTGGCGCTACAAGGAGAACGCCAGGCACGACGCCGACTTCGAGCGCCGCATCGTCTGGATGCGCCACTGGCTGGAACGCAAGGAGTTCAGCGACGAGAGCGGCGACCTGCCCGACTATCTCGACACCGATCTGGAGGCGACCCGCATCTATGTGCTGACCCCCCAGGGTAAGGTGATCGAGCTGCCGAAGGGGGCGACCCCGCTCGACTTCGCCTACACCATCCATACCGATATCGGCCACACCTGCCGAGGGGCGCGGGTCGACGGCCACATCGTGCAACTCAACCGACCCCTGCGCAGCGGTGAGACGGTGGAGATCCTGACCGCCAAGAACGGCACCCCCAGCCGCGACTGGCTCAACCCCCATCTCGGCTATCTGCACAGCAACAAGGCGCGCAACCGGGTCAGGCAGTGGTTCAAGCAGCTCGATTTCGAACACCATGTGGAGCTGGGCCGCTCCATGCTGGAGCGGGAGATGACCCGCCTGTCGGTGACCGAGAAGCCCGACCTGGAGGCGGTTGCGGCCAAGCACAATCTGCAGCACGCGGAGGATGTCTACGCCGCCATCGGCCGCGGCGACCTGTCGCCGATCCAGGTCGCCGGGGTGGGTGGGCGCCTGCGTCCCGTGTTGCGCACCAAGGCGCCGACCACCCAGAAGAGTGCCTCCATCAGAGGCGAGGTGGTGGTGGCGGGGGTCGACGATCTGATGACCAACATCGCCCGCTGCTGCAAGCCGGTGCCCTACGATCCGATTGTCGGCTTCGTCACCAAGGGGCGCGGGGTCACCGTGCACCGGCGGGACTGCGCCAACATGCGCGCCCTCAGCGAGGAGAACCGCCCGCGGCTGGTCGAGGTCCACTGGAGCGAGCAGCAGTCCCAGACCGCCTACGCGGTGGACTTCCTGGTGGTGGCTGCCGACCGCAAGGGGCTGTTGCGGGATATCTCGTCGATCCTCACCAACGAGGATATCGACGTCATCGGCGTGAACACCAACAGCGACCGCAAGACCGACACCGCCACCATGCGTTTCACAGTGGAGGTCTGCGACATGGATCAGCTCAGCCGGCTGCTCTCCAAGGTGGAGCAACTGCCGGATGTGAACGTGGTCAAACGAATATCATGAACAATGTGATACCGCTGATTGCCAGCCCTCTCTCCCAGGGCTAAACTAACGCGTTGTTATTTTATGGTTTTTTAATTCGAACCCACGATGGCCCCGGTGGCCTGGAAACCCTGCATTGACCACAGAGACGAAAACCAATCTGCTCGATCTCGATTGCCGCCAGATGGAGGCGTTTTTCCTTGAGCTGGGCAGCAAGTCGTTCCACGGACGCAACGTCTTCAAGTGGATCCACAAGCATGGCGTCACCGACTTCGATGCCATGACCGACATCTCCAAACGGCTGCGCGAGCAGCTGCAGGCGGTGGCTGAGATCCGGCTGCCGGAACTGATCTTCGAGCAGCCGGCGCTGGACGGCACCCGCAAATGGCTGATCGAACTCGAGGACGGCCAGCGCATCGAGACCGTCTACATCCCCGATGACGGACGCAGCACCATCTGCGTCTCCTCCCAGGTGGGCTGCGCGCTGGACTGCACGTTCTGTTCGACCGCGCAGCAGGGCTTCAACCGCAACCTGAGCGTGGCGGAGATCATCGGCCAGGTCTGGATCGCCAGCCGTGAGCTGGGCACTCCGCCGAGCAACATCGTGCTGATGGGCATGGGCGAACCACTGGCCAATTTCGACGCCGTGGTCACCGCCATGAACATCATGCAGGATGATCTGGCCTACATGGTCTCCAAGTACCGGGTCACCGTCAGCACTTCGGGTATCGTGCCGGCACTGAAAAAGCTGAAGACGCTCTGCGACATCAGCCTGGCGGTCTCCCTGCACGCCCCGGACAACGCCCTGCGCGACGAACTGGTGCCGATCAACCGAAAATACCCGCTGGAGGAGCTGATCCCCGCCTGCCGGGAATTCGTGCGTGGCGACAAGCGGCGCAAGGTGACCTGGGAGTACGTCATGCTCGATGGGGTCAACGACAGTCTGCAGCACGCCAAGGCGCTGATCCGGTTGCTCGAGGGCACCCCCTCCAAGGTCAACCTGATCCCCTTCAACCCCTTCCCCGGTACCCGTTACCGGGTCTCACCGCCGGAGCGGGTGGAGGCTTTTCGTCAGCGGCTCAAGCGTTCCGGCATCATCGCCACCACCCGCAAGACCCGCGGTGACGATATCGACGCGGCCTGCGGCCAGCTGGTCGGCAAGGTCAGGGACCGCAGTCGCAGGGAGCTGCGGCGGTCGGCGAACGAGTCTCTGAAGGTGAATTTCGTATGACGACCCTACAACGGCTCAGGCTCATCGGCATCGGACTGTTGACGGCGCTGCTCAGCGCCTGCGCGACCACGGGCGGCGGCGGTGGCGGCGATGCCACCGGCAATCTGGGCGTTGAGCGGCGCGACAGTCCGGCCAAGATCTACGTCGAGATGGGCATCGCCTACATGCGCGACGGACAGGATGCGGTGGCGCTGAAGAAGCTGCGGCGGGCGATCGAGGTCGATCCGCAGAGCCCGGACGCCCACAACGTGCTTGCCATCCTCTATGAACGTCTCGGCGAGTCCGACCTGGCGACCAAGCACTACGAGCGGGCGGCGGCCCTGGACCCCCGGGACCCTTACATCCGCAACGCGCGCGGGAGTTTTTTCTGTAAGCAGGAGCAGTACGAAACCGCCTTGCAGGAGTTCGACCTGGCACTCGATAATCCCCTCTATCCCACCCCTTGGGTGGCGTTGACCAATGCGGGGCTCTGTTTGGAGCGGGCGGGCGACAAGCTCAAGGCCGAGGGCTACTACCGACGCGCCCTGACCGCCAACAAGCGCTATGCACCGGCGCTGTTCCAGATGGCGGAGCTCTCCTTCGACCAGCATAGCGATATGTCGGCCCGAGCCTATCTGGAACGTTTTCACAGTGAAACGCCCGCCAACGCTGCCTCCCTCTGGCTCGGCGTGCGGGTGGAGCAGCGTTTGGGTGATCGAATCAAGGCTGTGGAATACAAGCGCCGGCTGCTGAAGGAGTTTCCCGATGCGCCGGAGATCCAGGCCCTCAAACAGGCAGAACGGCAGTAATGAAGCACAAGACAGCCCAGGAAGAGAACACCAACTCGCAACAGACTGTCGATGGACCGGGGTCGCAACTGCGCAAGGCCAGAGAGCGCCAGGGATTGGAGCAGTCCAAGATGGCGGCGCAGCTGCACCTCAGCCAGTCCATGATCCAGGCGTTGGAGTGGGACGATTACGAAAAGTTGCCGGCTGCCGTCTTCGTGCAGGGGTACCTGAGGAATTACGCCCGCCTGCTGGGTGTGGACGAGGATGCCGTGATCCACGCCTATCAGGAGTTGAATCCCGATGCCGAGCAACGGCCGCTGCCGCGCAACCAGCCGGACGAGGTGGCGCGTGAGCTCCACAGCGACAACCGAATGATCCGACTGATCGTCTGGCTGGTGCTGCTGGTCCTTGGTGTGCTGATCTTCTTCTGGTGGCAGGGGCGCATGGATTCGACCGAGGCGACCGCGCCGGTCGAGGAGCAGCGCGAAGAGACAGAGCCCGGCTTCGCACCCCCGCAACAGGGTGGGTTCAGTCTGCCGTCGGAGGAGACGCTGCCCGCGATCCGCGAGCCCGAGGTTCAGCCCTCCATATCCAGCCCCGACCTCCCGCCGGCGACGAGCGACGAGCCATCCGTCCTGGAGCAACCGGTCATCGTGACGCCGACGCTCGAGACAGATCGGATGCCGGAGCCCGAGCCTGCGATCGAGACGCCGCCGGTTCCTGAAGCCATGACCACCGAGGTCGAACCGGAACCGGCAACCCTGCCGGAGTCGGAACCGCCGGCTCCAGCGGGCAGCGTCGGACTGGTAGTGTTCGAGTTTTCGGGGCCATGCTGGGTCGAGGTGCGCGACGCGACCGGGCGTGCCCGTATCATCGGTGTGATGCGTGAGGGTGCACGACGCACCCTGGATGCCGGCCTCGGGCCCTTCCGGGTGGTTATCGGTGATATCACCATGGCCCGCCTGAGCGTCAACGGCGAGGATTACGATCTGCGTCGGCATACCCGCGGCAAGGTGGCCCGCTTCACCCTCGATCCGTCCCGGCTTTGAGCGGCTATCCGCGATGGATTGACCCCCCCTCTTGAGACGCGGCTGGAGCAGGATCCGAGCGGCCGGCGAGAGGGCGCGACAGACTGCCCTGAAGCACGGTCCACTAGGTGCAAAAGGCCCATCCATGGTAATCTTCTGCGCTGCATCCGGAACCCGTCCACGATCGATCGCACACCACTGATGGCAAAGCAAATTCAGGCCATTCGCGGGATGAAAGACATCCTGCCCGAGCAGACCCCCCTATGGCAGTACCTGGAAGACCGGGTGCGCGACGTGCTGGGCCGTTACGGCTATGCCGAAATCCGCATGCCGATCGTAGAGATGACCGAACTGTTCAAGCGCTCCATCGGCGAGGTGACCGACATCGTCGAGAAGGAGATGTACACCTTCGAGGACCGCAACGGGGACAGCCTGACCCTGCGCCCCGAGGGCACCGCAGGCTGCGTGCGGGCCGGACTGGAGAACGGTCTGATCTTCAACCAGTCCCAGCGGCTCTGGTATCAGGGGCCCATGTTCCGTCATGAGCGTCCGCAGAAGGGGCGCTATCGTCAGTTTCACCAGATCGGCGTCGAGACCTTCGGTCTGGACGGACCCGACATCGACCTGGAACTGATCCTGATCACCGCCCGGTTGTGGAAGGAGCTCGGTCTCGAAGGCCTTGAACTGCAACTCAACACCCTGGGTACTGCCGACGAGCGTACCCGTTATCGGCAGATTCTGGTGGACTACTTCCAGAGCCGATACGACGAACTGGACGAGGACAGCCGGCGACGGCTGAATGGAAATCCGCTGCGCATCCTCGACACCAAGAATCCCGAGATGGCGGCGGTGGTGGCGGATGCGCCCACCCTGATGGAACATCTGGGCGACGAATCCCTGGCCCATTTCGGTAGCTTGCGCGAGGGCCTCGATGCAGCGGGTGTGGCCTGTGTGCTGAATCCGCGTCTGGTACGGGGGCTCGATTACTACAGCCGCACCGTCTTCGAGTGGGTCACCGACCGGCTGGGCGCCCAGGGCACCGTCTGTGCCGGTGGCCGTTATGACGGCCTGGTCGAGCAGCTCGGCGGACGCCCCAGCAGTGCGGTCGGCTTCGCCATGGGGCTGGAGCGCCTCATCGCCCTGCTGGAGGAGACCGATCTGGCGCAGCGCCTGCCCGGACCCGATCTCTATATGATCATGATGGGGGATGAGGCCCAGCGGCGCGGTCCGCAGCTGGCGGAATCCCTGCGCGACGCGCTGCCGGCCCTGCGTCTGATCACCCACTGCGGGGGTGGCGGCTTCAAGAGCCAGTTCAAAAAGGCCGACAAGAGCAACGCTCGCTATGCGCTGGTGCTGGGCGATGATGAACTCGCCCGGGGCGAGGCGGGTCTCAAACCCCTGCGGGAGGCGGGCGAGCAGCAACAGATCAGGCTGGAGTCGCTGGCTGCGACCCTGGAATCGACGCTCTGAGACCTGAGTGTCCGGAGCCGCAACACGATAAACAAGAGACAGGATTGAAAAGATGAGTGCATATCAGACCGAAGAAGAGCAGGTCGAGGCGCTGAAGCGCTGGTGGAAAGAGAACGGCACCTCCATTATCGCCGGCATCGTCATCGGCCTGGGCGGCGTGTTCGGCTGGCAGGCCTGGGGCAACTACCAGGATCGGGTGTCGAAGGACGCCTCCATCGCCTTCAGCCAGCTGGTCGAGGCCGAGCGTCAGGGTGACCTCGAATCCGCCAGCAAGCAGGCGGAGCTGCTTCGGCTCGAGTACGAGAGCAGCAGCTACGCCGTCTTTGCGGCCCTGACCCAGGCCAAGCTGAAGCTGGATCAGGGCGATTCCGCGGCGGCGCGCTCCCAGCTGGAGTGGGCCATGGCGCAGAGCGACAACGAATCCCTGAAGCAGCTGGCTCAGCTCAGTCTGGCTCGCATCCTTCTGAGCGAGGGCGATCTGGATGGGGCGGCGAAGCTGGCCGATGTGACCAGCGGCGGATTCGCCGGCGATTTCGCCCAGCTGCGCGGCGACATCGCCGCCGAGCGTGGCGACAAGCAGGCCGCGCTCGAGGCCTATACCCTGGCCATGACGCAGGAGTCCAGCAATCGCAATCTGCTGCAGATGAAGCTCGACGACCTGGGCCTGGACAAACCCTGAAGTGATGAACGTGCTACGCCAACTCTGGCCGCTGCTGCTGCTCGCACTGGCCGGCTGCAGCGCCTTCTCGGGTAAGGACAACGCCGAACCCCCGGCCGAACTGGTCGATCTGGTACCCCAGCTCAAGATCCACACCCTCTGGAGCAGATCCTTCGAGGGTAGCGAAGGCGCGTTCCTCAAGATCGCGCCGGCCCTGGTCGGGGACCGCATCTACATCGCCGAGCCCTCCGGAGAGATCACGGCGCTGGAGGCGGAGACCGGCGAGGAGCTCTGGTCGGTCGATCTGGAGGTGCCGATCAGCGGCGGCCCCGGCGTCAATGACGGCCTGCTTGCCGTCGGCACCCAGGAGGCCGAGCTGATCCTGCTCGACGCCAACGACGGCAGCGAACGCTGGCGAAAAAGGGTCAGCAGCGAGGTGCTCTCGGTGCCGTCCATCGGGCGCGGGCGGGTGATCTCTCGCACTATCGATGGCCGGGTGACGGCCTTCGCCACCGACAGCGGCGAGACGCGCTGGGTCTACGACCGCAGCGTCCCTATTCTGACCCTGCGCGGCGACAGCTCCCCCATCCTGCATGAGCAGCAGGTACTGGTCGGCTTCGCCAATGGCAAGCTGGTGGCGCTCTCACTCGACAACGGGGCCCCCAACTGGGAGGCCTTGATCACGGCGCCCGCCGGTCGCACCGAGCTGGAACGGGTGGTCGATATCGATGCCGAACTCAAACTGGTGGAGGGGACGGTCTATGCCGCCGCCTTCCACGGCGAGCTGGCCGCGGTCTCCGAGCTCAGCGGGGTGGTGCTCTGGCGTCGCGAGATCTCCTCCTACGCCGGTATGGACGCCGACTGGCGCCAGGCCTACATCACCGACGAGCTCGACCACATCTGGTCGCTGGATGCGAACAACGGCGCCACCCTGTGGCAGCAGAAGGCGCTGCATGCCCGGCGCCTCACGGCGCCGGCGATGGTGGACGGCCTCCTGGTGGTCGGCGACTACGACGGCTACCTCCACTGGCTGGAGCAGTATGACGGTAAGATGCTGGCCCGTGACCGGGTCGGCAGCGACGCCATTCGGCTCAAGCCCCTGGTGCACAACGGCATCGTCTATGTCTTCGATGACGGCGGCACCTTGACCGCGTTGCGTGCCGAACCGATTGAATCCAATCGATAGCGGGGTCGATCCATGCTACCCGTGATTGCCCTGGTCGGTCGCCCCAACGTTGGTAAATCGACCCTCTTCAACCGCCTCACCCGCAGCCGTGACGCCCTGGTCGCCGACCAGCCGGGTCTGACCCGCGACCGCAAATACGGCACCGGCAAGCTGGGCAGTCAGCCCTATGTGGTGGTCGATACCGGCGGCATCAGCGGCGACCAGGTCGGCATCGACGTGTTGATGGAGCAGCAGGTGCGCCAAGCCATCGGCGAGGCCGACCATATCCTGTTCCTGCTCGATGCCCGCGAGGGCTGCACCGGTGGCGACGAGATCATCGCCCAGGAGCTGCGGCGCACCGGCAAGCCGGTGTCCCTGGCGGTGAATAAGAGCGAGGGGCTGGACCTGTCGCTGGCGGGTAGCGATTTCTACCGGCTCGGCTTCGGCGAGCCCCAGCTCATCGCCGCCGCCCATGGACGGGGTGTGAAGGGCTTGATCGAATCGGTGCTGGAACAGTTGCCGCCGAGCGAGGACGTCGAACCGGAGGATCCCGGCATCGAGATCGCGGTGGTGGGACGCCCCAACGTCGGCAAGTCGACCCTGGTCAACCGGCTGCTGGGCGAGGAGCGGGTGGTCGCCTTCGATCAGCCCGGCACCACCCGCGACAGTATCTTCATCCCCTTCGAGCGCAACGGCCGCCGCTATACCCTGATCGACACCGCCGGCGTACGGCGCAAGGCGCGCATCAAGGAGGCGATCGAGAAGTTCAGCATCATCAAGACCCTGCAGGCCATCGAGCAGGCCAATGTGGTGCTGATGGTACTCGACGCCAGGCAGGGTGTGGGGGAACAGGACGCCACCCTGGCCGGCCATGTGTTGGAGAGCGGCCGCGCGCTGATCCTGGTGGTCAACAAGTGGGACGGGCTGGATCAGGACCAGCGCGAGTGGATCAAGAGCGAGATCGAACGCAAGCTGCCGTTTCTGAGCTTCGCCCGCCACCACTTCATCTCCGCCCTGCACGGCTCCGGCGTCGGCGATCTGTTCGAAATGGTGGAGGGCGTCTACGCCAGCGCCATGCGCGACCTCTCGACCCCCGATCTGACCCGGCTGTTGGAGGCGATCACCCAGGAGCATCAGCCGCCGCTGGTCCACGGCCGCCGCATCAAGCTGCGCTATGCCCACCAGGGCGGGAAGAATCCGCCCATCATCGTGATCCACGGCAATCAGACCAGCGAGGTGCCCGACAGCTACAAGCGCTATCTGGTGAGCCGCTTCCGCAAGGCGCTGAACCTCAAGGGCACGCCGATTCGCATCGAATTCCGTTCCGGCGTGAATCCCTATGAGGGTAAGAAGAACAAGCTGACCAAGCGTCAGATCCAGAAGCGCCAGCGGCTCAAGCAATTCGTCAAGCGCAAGTGATGTCGCCTCTCCGCGACCAGTTCGGAGATACCTGAGTATCCAGTTTGCGGTGCGGCAGGCCGCACCCAAGGGTCAGATCACCAGTAGGGTGCGGCTTGCCGCACCGAATCACTTCGGTTCAAAGTGAGCAGTGAGCAGTCAGCAGTCAGCAGTCAGCAGTCAGCAGTCAGCAGGCGCACTGGGTCTGAACACGACAAACTGGGCAGCTGGGATAATCATAGATCGCGACCCGAGCGACCCGAGATTCGAACGCTATATGTCAGCTACGAAAAGCTATGAAGCCAAGTTGCCGGAGCTGTTGAGGCAGGCGGGCGCCGACCGTTTGAGTGGCGACCAGCAGACGTTTCTGCAGCGCCAGGCGCACGACTATCGCTTTACCCAGCAGGATCTGCGACAGCTGTGCGATATGGCGGCCGATCTGGCGATGTGGGACGAAGGTCCGCTGGAACGCATCTGGCCGCAACCGCCGGAGGCGCCGGTGGGACCGAAACAGCGTCGACGGCAGCTGCTGGAGTCGCTGCGCAAACACTGGCTGTCGCTCAAGGAGCAACCCTTCCGCTTCCCCGAGCTACCGGTATCGAACGGCTACACGGCAGAGCGTATCCGTCGGCTCAGCGTGGACAAGGAACGGCTCGGTCTGGGCTGGTGTCCGGTCGCCTCGCCCCGCACCCGCTGCTGCAATCTGCTCACCCTCGACGCGGTGGAGAACTGCGGTTTCGATTGCAGCTACTGCAGTATCCAGTCCTTCTACCACGGTGACGAGGTGCGTTTCGACAGCCGCTTCGCCGAAAAGCTCGAGGCGCTCGAGATCGATCCCGACAAGACCTACCACATCGGCACCGGCCAGTCCTCCGACTCGCTGATGTGGGGCAACCAGGCGGGCATACTCGATGCCCTGCTGGGTTTCGCCGGGCGCCATCCCAATGTCATTCTCGAACTCAAGACCAAGTCGAAGAACATCAGCCACCTGTTGAAACACGACGTGCCGCCCAACGTGCTCTGCACCTGGTCGCTCAATCCGCAGGTCGTGATCGACAACGAAGAGCATCTCACCGCCTCGCTCGAGGAGCGGCTGGGCGCCGCCCGGCGCTTGGCCGACAAGGGTGTGCTGGTCGGCTTTCACTTCCACCCCATGATCCGCTATGACGGCTGGCAGGAGGGCTATGGGGCGATCTTCGAACGGCTCAGCGGAAGCTTTGGGAGCGACGAAGTGGCGCTGGTCTCCCTCGGCACCCTCACCTACATCAAGCCGGTGATCAAACAGCTGCGTGAACGCCCCGGCTTCAAGAGTCGTATCCTGCAGATGCCGATGGTGGAGGCCGACGGCAAGCTCTCCTATCCGGAAACGATCAAGCGGGAGATGTTCGGCTTCGCCTATCGCACACTGGCGGCCTGGCACGGCAAGGTCTTCTTCTATCTCTGCATGGAGAATGCGCGCCTCTGGCAGCCGGTATTCGGCTACGACTATGCCAGCAACGAAGACTTCGAGGCGGCGATGAAGCGCAGTTATCTGGACAAGATCGAGCGCAGGCGATAGTCCAGCGAGGCGGTGATGCCGTCGTTCATCCGCCAATGGGGAACGCGATGTTACACTGGGTGCGGCTTTTCGCGCCGTTACTGATCGCGAATTCGGGTAGATGGTGCGGCGTCGCACCCTACGCGCTGAGCATTTAATGGGCTTGTCGGTGGGGCAGGGCCCCACCCTACCCGGGAACTCTGGAGTGGGGCTCTGCGCCACCAAGCTGAGCGAGCCGAAGATTCACAAGAAGGCACTTTCGGAATGGACAACAGAGAACTCCTTATCGGCCTGACCTTCGTCGTCTATCTGCTGGTGATTCTGATCATCGGCGTGATCGCCTGGCGGCGCACCCGGGATCTGGCCGACTTCGTGCTCGGCGGGCGTCGTCTGGGCAGCTGGGTGACCGCGCTGAGCGCCAGCGCCTCGGACATGAGCGGCTGGCTGTTGCTGGGTCTGCCCGGCTACGCCTACGCCGCGGGACTGGAGTCGTTCTGGCTCGCCTTCGGCCTGCTGCTCGGCACCTGGCTCAACTGGCGGCTGGTGGCGGCCCGGCTGAGACAGGCTTCGGAAGCGGCGGGAGACGCCCTCACGCTGCCCCAGTATTTCGCCAACCACTTTCACGACGAGAGCGGACTGATCCGCATCGTCTCCTCCCTCTTCGTGCTGCTCTTTTTTCTCTTCTATACCAGTTCCGGCCTGGTCGCGGGCGGCAAACTGTTCGAGGCGGTGTTCGGTTTGCCCTATCTGTGGGCGGTGGCGCTCGGCACCCTGACCATCATCCTCTACACCGCCTTCGGCGGCTTCCTCGCCGTCTCCTGGACCGATCTGTTTCAGGGGCTGCTGATGGCGGCCGCCCTGGTCGCGGTGCCCCTGATGGCGCTGGGCGTCGGCGGTGGCGCCGAGGGGACGCTCGATGCGATCGCCGCCCGGGATCCGGCCCTGCTCGATCCGTTCACCGACAGCAAGGGCCAACCGCTCGGACTGCTGGCCATCGTCTCCCTGCTGGCCTGGGGTCTGGGCTACTTCGGTCAGCCCCATATCCTGGCCCGATTCAAGGCGGTGCAGTCGGTCGACCTGGTGCCGCGGGCACGTCGCATTGCGGTCAGCTGGGTCTTTATCACCCTGACCGCGGCCTGTCTGGTCGGGCTGCTGGGCATTCCGGTCTTCGACCCGGCTCTGGAGGATGCGGAGAAGGTCTTCATCCGGCTGGTCGATCTGCTGTTTCACCCACTGTTAGCCGGCATCTGCCTGGCGGCGATCCTGGCCGCCATCATGAGTACCGCCGATTCCCAGCTGCTGGTCTCGTCGAGCGCCTTCACCGGCGACATCTACCGGGTGGTGTTGCGCAAGCAGGCCTCGCAGCGGGAGCTGGTGGTGGTCGGCCGGCTGGCGGTATTGAGCATCGCCATCGCCGCCTTCCTGCTGGCGATGGACCCGAACAACAGGGTGCTCGACCTGGTGGCTTATGCCTGGGCCGGGTTCGGTGCCGCTTTCGGGCCCGCGGTGCTGCTCTCGCTCTATTGGCGCGGCATGAATCGCTGGGGGGCGTTGGCCGGAATCCTGGCTGGCGGCCTGACGGTGGTGATCTGGAAACCGCTGCAGGGCGGGCTGTTCGATCTCTACGAGATCGTTCCCGGTTTCATCGTCTCGGCACTGATGATCCTGGTCGTGAGCCTGTTGACAGGCGGGCGACGATCTGTGGGCAGAGCCTGAGAATCAGCATGTGCGTGACCGCAGCGCCCGTCTCAGTCGGGTAGCAGCTCCACTTTGACCCAGAGCGCCTCCTCGCGGGTCGACTCGGTGCTGGCGTAACTGCCGAGACCGGTGCTTTTGAGCTGGCGCTGCGTGCGCGTCAGCGCCAGCGGAAGCCATGCGCCGAGTTGTCCGCTCACCACATTCTCGGTCTCCTGGTGGCTGACGACGGGGGAACCGCTGATCGGCTCCTGCTTGCGGGTGCTGATCTCGATGCGGACCGAGTCCCGCACCACATGCACCCGGGCATAGAACCCCGAATCGATGTTCCGGTAGTCGATACTGGTCTGATAGCCGCCCCGGGGTCCGATGACGTAGCCGCTGCGGGTTACCTCGGGGCGGATGATGCCGCTGCTGATCAGGGTGGGTTGGCCTTCGATGGTCTGTAGCGTGCGTTGATTCGCCTCCCGGCTCTCGGTGGTATGGCGCTTCACACTGAGGCTGTTTTGCTCCCTCTCGCCGATCTGCAGATGGGGATTGCGCAGCGACAGGTCGATGCGGTCCGTCTCCGCCTCGCCGGGCGCGGAATCGCGCACATGGATCAGCAATCTCCGGGGTGGACGGTCGAACTCCTGCAGAATCTTGCGCACCTCGGCCATCCGCTCGGGGCTGGTTCTCACGATCAGCTGATTGTGCATGCCGGTCACCGTGCCGTCGGGGCCGACAAAGGGTTTTATCAGGGGGATCAGCTCCTGGGGTGTGGCGCCCTTGAGGTCGAATATCTGCATCTCATCGGCCGATGCCGGCTGGCTGAAAAGGAGTGGCAGGAGGAGGAGTGCTGGCATCAGTCTGAGCATGGTCTTCGCCATCGTGGTTGCGATCGTCGATCACATTGTAGCCTTTGCCGCACGGCACCCCGACAGGGAAACCGGCATTTGTGAAATGGCGCAAGGCAGAGGGGACGGCCTTCACCCTGTTCGGGTTCGATATGGCCATGTGTCGAAGCGGGTATCTGGTTCGAGAATCCCGCTCCTGATGCAGTGATCGGGCCTTGAACAGACCGGAAATGCGATGAACGCATTGGATCCTTCCGTTTTCTCGTATTCCCGCGCGTGTCAGCCCGGCTTGCAGCGCGATAATTTTCAACTATAGGTATTTTTCATGTGATTGAAATATTTCTGTAGTGAATCGGGAGACGAGGACATGCTGCGATGGCTCTTGGGATTGGCGATACTCGCATGCGGCTGGCAGGCGGTTGCCGAGGAACACCCTGCCTGTCAGACCCGGATCGGATTGAATGCGCAGCACACTGCGGAAGCGCTGTTGGCGATTGCAGCCACCTGCCGTGTTCCGGAGGTGGCCGAACTCTTCTTCAATCGCGCCCATCATCTGCGGATGCTCGAAAAGTACGAACGCTTCGAGCGTTCGCTGCTCCATTTTGGCGATCGGGATCACCGGGCCTATATCGAGTCCTATCGCATACACATCGGTCTGGCGGAGGCCTTCGCCAGTGAACGGCTGCAGCGGCAGGACAGATCGGCGCTGCGGCATCTCAACCGCATCTACGACGAAAGCGCAGAGATCGCGGAGATGCGTTTTCGCGGTTACGATCTGATCGCGGATCGTCTGCAGCGGAAGTATCAGCTTTGAGGGGCCTGGATTGCAGGAGAACCTGATTGCCTATCATGCTCAGTTATGAGAAGTCAGGTATGAGGTTCTTGAAACGATCCGGAAAGTTTTGAGTTGCCGGAGTCGCACTGATGTTCCATGTCGCTCGTGTTGCGCCTTTTGTCACGAGGGAAACAGGGTGTGAAGGAGACAGAAGGGCTGTTCGCCCATTCAATGACTGAGGAAAGTGGTGAGGCAGGTAGTGGGTTTGTCGTTCAGCTGTCAGCGTTGGAACTGTCCGACACTTCATACTCGCTCACGATAACCTGGTTGCGTCCTGCCGCTTTGGCGCGATAGAGGGCATCGTCAGCCCGTTTCAACAGACTCGCCTCGCCGTCATCCGGGTGGTAACAGGCCACGCCAAAACTGCAGGTCAGACCGTTTACCTGACCGGTGGCGTTTTCGGCAATGGCGCTACGCAGCCGCTCGGCGAGGATGCGGGCCTGCTCCCCGTCCGTATCCTGACAGACAATGAGGAACTCTTCGCCACCCCAGCGACCGATGCTGTCGTTGGTGCGCGCCGATTGCGAGAGGATGTCGGCCACGTTACGTATCACACTGTCCCCGGTGGGGTGGCCGAAACGGTCGTTGTAGGCTTTGAAATGGTCGATGTCGAGCAGAATGAGGGCGAGTGGAGAATTAGGCGTGGCCTGTTGTAGCGACCGGGTCATTATTTGATCGATTTTGCGTCGGTTATAGAGCTGGGTCAGGGGATCGATCTCCGACAGAGTGGCCAGTTCCCGGTTTTTTTCCGCCAGCTGTTTCTGGGTTTTCCGCAGCTTCTCCAGGGTCTGGTTGAGTTGGGCGTTTCGCTCCTGCAGGATTTTGCGTGTCAGGGCTCGCGATGCGATCAGGCGGAAGACCTTGGCGGTATAGACCGCCAATCCAACATAGGAGGAGAGAAAGAGCAGCCTCAGGCCGATGTTGAGATCGCTCACTTTTTCGCTGGTGAACTCCTCGGTAATGGTTCCCAGTACGATGCTGTGGCTGTCGATCGCCAGCCAGGTGATGAGGGAATAGGAGCAGAGGCTCAACAGGCCGGAGGACAGTGTCAGCAGAGGAGAGAAACGCAAGGTGGACAGGCCGATCCAGAGAAAATAGAGCAGGAAGGCCTCGGTCTTGAAAGTGCGAAACGTGCCGAAGCTGTAAATGACGATGGAGAGCAGCAGGATATCGATGGTGATCGAGGGGTACTTGATCCAAGCGGGAGGCTCGGGTCTGCGCAGGGTGAAAAAGACAACGACGCCATAGAGCAGATTGATACAAGAGACGAAGACAATGGCGTTGAGCGAATGGGCGGGCAGCTCTTTGCGAATGGCGAACGCCACCGCGAAATAGAGAAGGGTGATGAGCAAGCGCGCATAGTTGGCGTAGCGCTCGCTCTTCTGCTCTTCGTGCCGCAACAGCTCGTCGAGCTGTGACTGTGAGTCATTCATCTTTTCATGTCGTCCGTGCCACTGCCCTATCGTTGTTTTTCCGTACCTTCGTCTGGAGGCTGCAGCGTGGCGTCTGCCTACCGTTCACGTCTGCAGAATAAGAACCTATGGCGGCCCGATTGACGGTGAACTTTAGCCGATCATCGCCGTTGTTGCGGTTCGATCAGCGATATTGCCGCAGGTACCACCATTCGAAAAAGCGCTTCAACCAGTGGAAGACGACCATGTTGGGCAGTACGATGTTGCGTTTCGTGGTGCGCGCCACCAGCATGCCGCTGGTCTGGCTGTCGACGATGCAGACCAGTTCGACCTTGAAGGTTTCGGTCGGTGTCTGCCCCTTCATTTCGGTGATCAGGTTGGTCGCCGCCGCCGCGGCCTGCAGGTCGGCCATGTGGGCCTGTTTGGGCATCCACTCCGGGCCGGGAAAACTGCCGGAATCGCCGGCCACGTAGACCCGCGACAGGCCCTCTACACGGCACTGGGCGTCCGCTTTGATCAGGCCGCCTTCGGAGCGGGGCAGGGTGGTGTTGTCGAACCACAGATTGCCGGTCATGCCCGGCATGAAGAGGATCAGGTCGGCATCGAAGCTGCCGCCCTCGGTCGTGACGCTGTTTTCACTGAAGGCCTTCATCTTGTGGCCGAGGTGAGTTTCGATGCCCCGTTTCTCCATCTCCCGCACCAGGCCGGTGACCGCTTTCGGACCCAGGCGCTGTCCCGGATTTTCCGCCGGTGTGAAAAAGATCAGCTTGAACCTGTCGCGCCGCTTCTCCAGACGCAGCTGGCGGTCAATGCCGAAGAGGAATTCGAACATGGGGCCGCCGCGCATGGCGCTAGGCTCCTTGGGGTTGCCGGCAAAGCCGATGGCGATGGTGCCCGCGTCCATGGCGGCGAGCCGTTCGCGGATTCGCATGCTGGCGGCGATGCCTTCGCAGGGGGTGATGGCGTGTTCGATGCCCGGCAGTTTCTTGATGAAGCGACCGCCGGAGGCGATGATCAGACCGTCGTTCTCAAGCTCCCCCTCAGTGGTCTCGAGTACCCGGCCATCCTCACTCAGGCCGGTCGCCTCGGCCTGCACGAAGTTGACCCGCATACGCTCGAAGAAGGGCTGCAGGGGGACGATCAGATCCTCCGGTTCGCGAATGCGCGAGGGTATCCAGATGGAGCCTGGCAGATAGTGGAACTCCGCCTTTGGACTGACGAGCGTGATCTCGATCAAACGGTCCGCTTTACGCAAGGTCTTCACGGCGGTGAGGGCGGCAAATCCGCTGCCCACGATGGCTACTCTCTGCATCTCCGGCTCCTGGTTGATATTAGGGGGCCGTCTGTCAATGCGGCCTTGCGGGTTAGTTTACACACAGAGGGGAGGGGGCGGCCACGGGCCGGCCGGAGGCGAATGGCACGCACCAGACCGCTTAGGTCTATATTGGAGTGGTCCGATTCAACCTGGATCGGTGGGGCAGGGCCCCACCCTACAGTGGATCACGCGGTAGGGAGGGGTCCTGCCCCACCTCAATGTCACTAGCACCAAAGTGCCGTTCGGATCAGAGTCCGATCAGCTCCGCATGCAGTCCACGGAATTCAGGGATCTTGACCAGATCCTTGCTGTGGATCAGCTTGGGATTGTATTCCAGCACGAAGAGGTGGGGCCGCTTCTGGTCCACGTGGACGGATACCACCCCCTCTCTCTGACGGAAGGCGGTTTCCAGCTCGGCCAGCCCTGCGCTGTCCAAGGTTTCGTCTACGTGCAGGGTTACGTCAGCAAGATCGATATTCATCTCGTCCTCTCCTTACTCAGCCAGACCCTCGATGGTCGTTTGTGCCGCGGCTCTGATGGCCGCTTGGAATCCGGTTCGTGTGCTGCCGGCTCACACCTTAGAGGATAGTCCGAAATCGGTGCCGCGTATCAGTTGAGTTCGACCTTTTTCGGTGCTGCGCCAGCGGGGACGTAAGGCTGGTAGTGCTTGATCTTGCGTCCCAGGTTACGCTGTACCACCACCCCGAGAATCTTGTATTCGCCTTCGACCAGTTGCATCTCAGGATAGCCGTCCTTCAATGCCACCAGACGCTTGCCTCCGTCGCCCTCGGAGATGTACTGGCGGAACCAGCGGTCGCCATGGGTCTCGGCCACCACATAGGCGCCGGTGGCGCAGACGTCCGAAGGCTCGACGACAATCACGCACTTCTCCGGAAACTCCGGTTCCATACTGTCGTCCAGCACCTGCAGGGGATAGAGTTCGTTGTAGCTGCAATCTTTACTCATGCTGTTTTGCCGTTAATCATCAGTGGGCGAAAGTGCAATGTAGATGGCGGTGCAAGCCGAATCGGTGCGGCCAGCCGCACTCTATGGGTGAACGCTGCATCGGGTGCGGCTTGCCGCGCCGTGCACAGTTTCGCCGAGTGTCATGGGCGATAACGGGGAATTGTAACCGATTCAGCCGCTTGTGCCTGCCAGGAAACCCGGTGAAATCTGGGTGTAAAGACGCAACCGGGAGCAATTTCCGATAATATTACCGTTTCCTGTTGGAGCACAGACACCACCTCTATGGCCCACCACATCCAAGCCCAGGCCCCGGTGCACAAGGACCGGCGCGACTTTCAGAACCTGCGCAACATGCTGCCCTTCCTCTGGGAGTATCGCGGCCGCGCCCTGTTCGCCCTCGGTTGCCTGGTGCTGGCCAAGCTGGCCAACGTGGGGATCCCGCTACTGCTGAAAGAGATCGTCGACAGCCTGGAGCAGAGCGAGCAGACGGTGCTGGTGCTGCCCCTGTTCCTGCTCCTGGCTTACGGCGCCCTGCGCCTAGGCAGCTCGCTGTTCAACGAACTGCGCGACGCCATCTTCGCCCGCGTGCGCTATCGGGCCATGCGCAATCTCTCCAACCGGGTGCTCAACCACCTGCACGAGCTCTCCCTGCGTTTCCACCTGGAGCGTCAGAGCGGCGCCATCAGCCGCGATCTGGAGCGGGGCACCCGCTCGGTCAGCACCATCCTCAACTACATGGTCTTCAGCATCCTGCCGATGCTGGTGGAATTCGGCCTGGTGGCCGTGATACTGCTGACCCAGTACGACATCGTCTTCACCCTGGTCACCTTCGGCACGGTGGCGGTCTACGTGGGCTTCACCCTGGCCATCACCGAGTGGCGCATGGAGTACCGCCACGTCATGAACCGGCTCGACTCCCAGGCCAACAGCCAGGCCTTCGACAGCCTGATCAACTACGAGACGGTGAAGTACTTCGGCAACGAACCGCTGGAGCTGAGACGCTACGACGACACCCTCTCGCGCTGGGAGGAGAACGCGGTCAAGAGCCAGACCTCCATGTCCCTGCTCAACTTCGGCCAGGGCGGCATCATCGCCGTCGGCGTCACCTTCGTCATGATCTTCGCCGCCAATGGGGTGGTGCAGGGCAGCATGTCGATCGGCGACCTGGTGCTGGTCAACGCCTTCCTGCTGCAGCTGTTCATCCCGCTCAACTTTCTCGGCATCGTCTACCGTCAGATCAAATACTCCCTGGCCGACATGGACCTGATCTTCAAGCTGCTGGAGCGCGAGCCGGAGATCACCGACGCTCCGGACGCCGCCGAGCTGAAGCTGGTCGGCGGTGAGGTGTGTTTCGAACAGGTCGATTTCGCCTACCAGCCCGAACGCCAGATCCTGCACGCCGTCGATTTCACCATCGGCGCCGGCGAGAAGGTGGCGGTGGTGGGTCACAGCGGGGCGGGCAAGTCGACCCTCTCGCGGTTGCTGTTCCGCTTCTACGATGTCAGTGACGGGCGCATCACCATCGACGGCCAGGATATCCGCGGCCTCACCCGCGAGAGCCTGCGCGCGGCCATCGGCATCGTGCCCCAGGACACGGTGCTGTTCAACGACACCATCCTCTACAACCTGGCCTACGGACGGCCCGACGCCAGCCGGGAGGAGATCGAGGCCGCCGCCCGCATCGCCCATATCGCCGGTTTTATCGACCAGCTGCCGGACGGCTATCAGACCATGGTCGGCGAGCGGGGACTCAAGCTCTCCGGCGGTGAAAAGCAGCGGGTCGCTATCGCCCGTGCCATGCTCAAGCGACCGCGCATCCTGGTCTTCGACGAGGCCACCTCGTCCCTCGATACCCAGACCGAGCAGGCGATCCAGGAGACCCTGCGCGAGGTGGCGAGGGACCACACCACGCTGGTGATCGCCCACCGCCTCTCCACCGTGGTCGACGCCGACCGCATCCTGGTCATGGACCAGGGGCGCATCGTGGAGCAGGGCACCCACCAGGCGCTGCTGGCGAAGGAGGGCGTCTACCAGCGCATGTGGCAGCTGCAACAGAAGGAGCAGCGGGTGCTGGCTGAGATGTCAGGGACGGAGGCGGCGACATGAGGATCTACCTGGTCGGCGGCGCGGTACGCGACGAACTGCTCGAGCTGCCGGTCAGCGAGCGGGACTGGGTGGTGGTGGGCGCCACCCCCGAGCAGATGCTGGAGCTGGGTTATCGCCGCGCCGATGCCGAGTTCCCCGTCTTTCTCCATCCCGAGACCGGCGAGGAGTACGCCCTGGCGCGTACCGAACGCAAGACCGGGCCCGGTTACAAGGGGTTCGAGGTCGATGCCGGTCCCGATGTCACCCTGGAGCAGGACCTGCTGCGCCGCGACCTCACCATCAATGCCCTGGCCCGGGACGAGGACGGCGAGCTGATCGACATCTGCGATGGCCGCGACGACCTGGAGCAGGGGTTGCTGCGCCACATCACCCCGGCCTTCAGCGAGGACCCGGTACGCCTGCTGCGGGTGGCCCGCTTCGCCGCCAAGCTGGGACAGTGGGGCTTTCGCGTGGCGCACGGCACGCACGCGCTGATGAAGCAGATGGCCGCCTCCGCGGAGGCCGCTCACCTGCGGGCGGAACGGGTCTGGAAGGAGATGCGGCGCGCCATGCAGGAGAGCCAGCCCTGGCGTTTCTTCGAGGTGCTCCATCGCTGCGGGGCGCTGGCCCGGCTGATGCCCGAAGTGGATCGGACCATGGACCGGGTCTCCAGCCACGGCGCACCGCAGGATGAGGCGATGGCAGGATTGAAGCGGGCCGTGGCGTTGAGTGAGGATCCGGTGGTGCGGGTTGCCGCTGCCCTCTATCCGGCCGCCGCCCGGGTCACGGAGACGGCCGGCTGGCTGGAACGGCTGCGGGCAGGTCGCGAAGAGGCGCAGTTGCTGCAGGATCTTCTCGCTGTCGAAGACAGCCTGCCGGCGGCGGACGATTCGGCAGCGCTGCTGCAGTTGGCCGCGCGTCTGAAACCGCTCCAGCAGTCCCTGCGCTTTCGCAGATTTCTGCTGGCGGCGAGCGCCCTCTGGCCCCAGTCCATGGTCGAGCTGGAGAAGCCGCTGCAGATGGCGGCCGAGACACTGCAGCGTAAACCGCCGTCGGAGTTCTACCGATCCGAGCTCTCAGGAGCCGCCCTGGGCGAGGCGATGATGGCCTGGCGTGTCGAGATGCTGCAGGGTCTCTTGCAGGCAGCGCGGGAAAAGGCCGGTGAGGGTGGTTCATGATAGAGTTCCCGGTCATGCAGAGTGAAGAGAAAAGGTCGGAACAACTGCCTCGTGAGGGGGGTAACGGCGACTATCGCCCGGAGCAACGGGGTTGGATGAGCTGGCTCGAAGGGGTGATCGATCCGCGACACTGGCCGAGTCTGCGTATCCTCTTTACCGGAAATCTGCTGACGCCGATTCTGCTGCTGGGAGGCAGTGTCCTCTTCTGCCTGATACTGGCCCTGCTGCAGGTGGCGGGGGTGTCACAACACTCGACGCTGCAGGGGATGCTGCTGATCGGCTGTTTCGTGGCCTTCCTCTCCCTGCTGCTGGTGCTGATGCGACTGCGCAGCCAGCTATTGCGCCCGCTCTCCACCCTGGAGCAGACGGTGACCCAGATCTGCCAGGGTGAACCGGTGGCCCACCGGGGTTCCGAGCAGCCGACCGGTGTGCTCAGCGGTATGGCCCGCGACATCGACAGCCTCAACGAGGAGCTGACCGATATCTACGAGGACATGGAGGTGCGCGTCGCCCGCCAGACCTGGCGCCTGGCCCAGAAGACCACCTCCCTGCAGGTGCTCTACGACGTGGCGGCCGGCATCAACCAGTCGGAAAACCTGGACGAACTCCTGCTGGAGTACATGACGGTCTTCAAGCGCATGGTCAATGCCCGTTCCGCCACCGTGCATCTGGTGCTGCAGGACGACCGGGTGCGTCAGGTCGGTTGCATCGACCAGAACGGACGCCTCTACAACGAGCAGGAACTGCTGCCGATCAGGCTCTGCCAATGCGGTATCGCGCTGTCGCCCGGAGATATCCTGTGTGCCCAGGACGCCCGCGCCTGCTCCCGCCGCAACGGCCGGCGCATGTTCAGCCCGGACGAGGTGGAGCGGGTCTCGGTGCCCATGTGGTACCACGGCGACGTGCTCGGTTTCTACCACCTCTACGTGGACAAACCGGGTATCTACGACGGCCGCGAGGACGTGCTCGACATCCTCAACACCATCGGCAGCCATCTCGGCATGGCGGTGGCCAAGCAGCGCTCCGATACCGAGGCGCGTCGCCTCTCCATCGTCGAGGAGCGCACCTCCCTGGCCCATGAGCTGCACGACTCCCTGGCCCAGACCCTGGCCAGCCTGCGTTTTCAGGTGCGCATGCTGGAGGAGACCTTGCAGGACGCCGGCGCCACGCCGAAGGCGCAGCAGGAGGCGGCCCGGATCCACAACGGTCTCGACGAGGCCCACGACGAGCTGCGCGAGCTGATCAACAGCTTTCGCGCGCCGCTGGACCAGCGGGGACTGGTGCCGGCACTGGGCAAACTGGTGGAGCGCTTCAATCAGGAGACCGGCATCGCCGCCTTCTTCCAGCCCGACTGCCTGAAGACCGATCTCGACACCAACCAGGAGATGCAGGCCCTGCGCATCGTGCAGGAGTCGCTGGCCAATATCCGCAAGCATGCCCAGGCGCACACGATCAGGGTGTTGTTGCGTTGTCGCAGCCCCGGTACCTATCTGATCCTGGTGGAGGACGATGGGGTCGGATTCGAGGGCTCGGCCCCCAAGGGCAACCCGGGTGAGCACATCGGGCTGTCGATCATGCAGGAGCGGGCGAGACGTATCGGCGGGGAGCTCTCCATCGAGAGCGAACCCGGTGAAGGGACCCGGGTCGAGCTGATCATCCGCAGCGCCCGCGGCGAAGCGAACTTGTTGAGGTAGATGAGATGCGTGTGCTGGTAATCGACGATCATGCCCTGTTCCGCGTCGGGCTTCAGGAACTGCTGGAACGGCGGGGCATCGATGTGATTGCTGAGGGTGACTGTCTCAAGGGCATCGAGATCGTGGCCGAGGAGAAGCCCGACGTGGTGCTGCTCGACATGCGCATGCCCGACATGACCGGTACCGAGGTGTTGTCGGTACTGCGCAAGCACTATCCGAACATGCCGATCAGCATGCTCACCACCAGCCGCGAGGAGGCGGACGTGATCGAGGCCTTGCAGGGTGGCGCCCAGGGCTACCTGTTGAAGGATATGGAGCCCAACGAATTGATCGACGCCCTGCAACAGATCGTCAAGGGCAACACGGTGGTGGCCAAGGAGCTGACCAGCGTGCTGGCCAAGGCGGTGCAGGGCGAGAGTCAGCGGGCGAGCGCCCAGACCTCCTCCCTCGACGACCTCACGCCACGGGAACGGGAGATTCTCTGTCATCTGGCGGACGGCCAGAGCAACAAGGTGATCGCCCGCAATCTGGGCATTTCGGACGGCACCGTGAAACTCCACGTGAAAGCGATTCTGCGCAAGCTGGATGTCCATTCGCGGGTCGAGGCGGCCGTCATCGCGGTGGAGCAGAACCTCTGTTCGCGGGGTTCATAGAATAAAAGATTGAAAGGGGAGCAGCGTGCTCTTCCACTCAGCAGGAAACGACGACATGAAGAATTTTCTTGGCCTGATCAGCGACTGCCTCAGCGACGTGAAGGAGATCATGCCCTGGGACCTGGAGGAGCGCATGGCGGAGAATCCGGACCTGATGGTGGTCGATGTGCGTGAGCCCTACGAGTACGACGCCATGCACATCGAGGGTTCGATTCTGGCCCCCCGAGGGATTCTGGAATCGGCTTGTGAATGGGACTACGAGGAGACCATCCCGGAGCTGGTTATGGCGCGTGAACGGGAGATCGTGGTGGTCTGCCGCTCCGGCTATCGGAGCGTGCTGGCGGCAAACTCCATGCACCTGCTCGGCTACAAGAACGTGGTTTCGCTGAAGACCGGGCTGCGGGGCTGGAATGACTACGAACAGCCATTGGTGGACAAATCGGACCAGCCGGTGGACATCGAGGCGGCGGACGACTACTTCACGCCCAAGCTGCGGGAGGATCAGCTGAGCCCTAAGCTATAGAGTTTTGAGTTGTGAGTTATGAGTTTTGAGTTAGCGTGTTCGCTACGCTCACAAGTTTATATCCCCCCCTCTCCCTGGCCCTCTCTCGCAAGGGGAGAGGGGACGCAGTGATTAAGCGCCAACGCGAACAAACAGCTCGATTGCACGGGCTGACAGTAAGCA
>JBNLGI010000181.1:0-20750 GCA_050305975.1 Sedimenticolaceae bacterium
TTGCGGGTGGTGGCCTCGGTGACCTTCTTCACCTGCTCCTGTTCCGCCTCCTTGGCCTTGGTCTCGCCGGCGATGACGCGTTCGATCTGCTGCTTTTCCAGCTCGATCTTCTTCTCTGCCTTCTCCGCCTCACCCTGGGCGATGATGCGTTTCTTGCGTTCCTCCTCCTTGCGCGCGTTCTGCCGCTCGATGGCCACCTGGGCCGCCGCCTCGCGCTGTTCCTTGAGCTTGTCCTTGAAGGCCGGGTCCGGGTCCACGTCCTGCACATTGGCCTGCACCAGCACGATTCCGAACTTCTTCAGCGGATGGTCCTGGGCGTCCTTGCGCATCTCCAGTCCGGCGCTGTCGCGGCGGATACGCACCCGCACCTGCACCGTCTGGTCCTGCTGGATGGTCCGGCTCTCGGGCTGGGTGATCATCTGGGCACCGTGAGAGGCCCGCTCCTCCTCGATATTGAGCAGGTAGATGCCGTTACGGATCTGATCGAGCACCGCGTTCTCGAAGTCGCCGCCCTTGCCGCCGATATACTCCTGGGCCGAATACATACGGCCGGAGTTGCGCATCGCCTCCTGCATGATGGGAATCAGCGAGGAGTTGATCAGATTGTCCTGGGAGCGGTAGGCGATCGCCATGGGCAGGAACTGCTCCTCGTTCTCCGGCAGCTGAAAGCGGGCGGTCATGCGCATGTTGGCGGTCACCGAATCGTGGAAGCGGATCTCCTGGACCGGCGCCACACCGGAAAAGTTGCCGGATAGACCTCCGAAGGAGACCGTCATGTATTTCTTGAACGGGATCGCCTCGCCGAAGAAGCGGGGATGAAAGCCCGGTTCCAGCACCGCGTTCTGGGTGCCCCAGGGGAACTGCACCAGATAGCTCATGCCGGGGCTGGCGTAGAAGATGATCCCCTGCGCGCCACCCAGCACCAGGCCGATGATCATCAGGCCCAGCAGCGCCGAGGCGCCGATGAAGACCCCCTGCTCACGCTGCTTGCGGATGGCGTTGTAGATGAAACCGAGGATCGCGAGGGCGATCAGTATCAGCCCGGCGATGGTGATGAACTGCATCAGCATGATTGATTCCTATACATAGCGACAATAACCGTTACTGTGTCGTCAGCCATACCCATAACTTGATTTCCAAATGAACAAATGACGCCGTGGTAACGCCAAACAAGGGGGAACGCGGTGGCAGAACCGGGATTCCTTACGGATTCCCTCCGCCGAGCGTTCGAGCTCGCCAGGCGGGCTGACAGGGTGAACGAGCGCAGGGAAATCAGCGGCGCTCAACCATGCATCACGCTCTCCTATGCGCCGGATTCCCCATTGCCTGACCTCCAGTCATCGGACGAATCCTCCTCGATCACCGTACTGCGGAATCGTCGTCGATAGCGTGCCGGTGTCTCCGAGGTCAGCCGGGAAAAGAGGCGACGGAAAGAGGTGGCATCCGCGTATCCGACCTCCAGGGCGATCTGTTCGACACCCTTTTGCGACGTCTCCAACAGCTCCTTGGCGCACTCCACGCGCAACGCCTGGAGATAGGCGAGCGGCGCCATACCGGTCACGCCCTGAAATCTGCGATGCAGGGTTCGATAGCTGACATGCAGAGCACTGGCCAGCTCGCGGGTCGAACCGCTCTCCGCCAGATGCCGTTCCATCCAGACGATGGCCGCATCGGTCAGGGGCTCGCCGAAACGTCTCTGCAGCGCCACAAACGGGAGTTGCGAGCCACGCCCCTCGTCCACCAGCATGATGGAGCCGACCTGGCGGGCCACCGCGTGTCCCTTGAGCCTACGCAGCAGATGGTGAGAGAGATCGGTATGGGCGGTCATGGCGCCGGCGGTGATGAGCTGGCCATCGTCGACCAGGGCGCGATCGGCATTGAGCCGCACCCCGGGGTAACGCTCCTGAAAATACTCCCGCAACCACCAGGTGGTGGTGGCGGCACGCCCTTCGAGCAGTCCGCTCTGCGCCAGCACGAAGGTGCCGTAGCAGCTGGCGGCCACCAGAGGGGAGCCCTCGAGTGCGGCCAGACACGCTATCGCCGGCCGCCATTGGGTCTCCAGTTTGTGTGACAGCTCCTGCATATCGGCAGCGAAAAATCCCGGCAGGATCAGGGCATCGAACCCTCTCAATCGAGGGGGAAGCGGAATTGTCTCCAGACGCAGGGATGGCGACAGCGCCACCTCCCCTCCCTCGGCGGAAAAGAGCGAGACGGCGAATGGATCGTCCTCTGTAAAGCGATCGGCGACCCGGAAGATATCCAGCGAGAGCGCAACGCTGGACGGGGTACTTCCGGGTTCGACCAACAGGGCGATGGCGGGCATGGCAGATCTCGCATGAAATCTGTCAATTCTGCCACTTACTTCGACTGCGTCATAGCGAGATCCTGAGCGCTGTCATCACACAGAGGCCCGATCCCATGAAAAAACTGTTCCGACTCTTCCTGGCGCTCATCAACCTTTTCCCCATGCTGTCCCTCGCCGGCACGCCGCCCCCAACCCTGATGGAGTTGGCCGGGGTCCACCCCGCGCCGGCCAGCCTGTCGCAGAGCGTTGTGATCCTGATCGATGGACAGCGCGAGTATGTGGATGGCGCCCTGCCTCTATCCGGCATCGAACCGGCATTGGCTGAGGGGGCCCAATTGCTGAAGCGGGCACGGGCGACGGGAAGCCCCGTGATCCATGTCGTGCATCGTGGAAGCGGCTCCCTGTTCAATCCCCGCAGCCCGTATTTCTCCATCGCCGAGCCCTGGAATCCCATCGCGGGTGAAACCGTCATCGAGAAGCGGCTGCCCAACGCCTTCGCCGGGACCCGCCTGAATGAAGCGATCCGGGCAACCGGTCGCAAACAGCTCATCATCGTCGGCTTCATGACCCACATGTGCGTCAGCTCCACGGTACGTGCCGCCCTCGATATGGGGTATGCCACTACCGTGGTGAGCGCCGCCACCGCCACTCGCGAGCTCCCGGACGGCACTGGCGGCTCCATCCCTGCGCAAACGCTAGAGCGGGCAAGCCTGGCTGCCTTGGCGGACCGGTTTGCGGTCGTGGTGCAGAGGACGGCCGACCTTCCTGATTGAGATGCGAGCCACGACATCAACCTAAAAAAATGGCGCCGGGGAGGCGCCATAAAGGGGGAAGACCGGTATCGCGGAGGGATTACTGACGAATCCCCTCCACCGAGAGTTCGAGTTCAACATTCTTGCTGGCCGGACCCAGGTCGAAGGGGATGCCGAAGTCGGCCAGCGAGATCTGGGTGGTGCCATGAAAACCGCGCCGGTAGCCGCCCCAGGGATCGGGGCCGTGTCCGATCTGTTGCACCTGAATGGTCACCGGCTTGGTCACGCCGCGCAGGGTCAGGTCGCCCTTCAGCACCGCCGTGCCGTCGGCCTTCTCCTCATAGGCGGTGGAGACAAAACCGGCCTGCGGGTATTTCTCAACAGCGAGAAACTCCTCGCTGCGCAGATGCTTGTCCCGCTCGGCATGGTTGCTGTCGATGCTGGCCGGATCGATCTCGACCTTGACCTGGGCTGCTGATGGGTTCTTCTCGTCGTAACTGAAATTGCCGCTGAAGTCGTTGAAGCGGCCATACAGCCAGCTGTAGCCCAGATGCTTGATGCGGAACTGGATGAAGGCGTGCTGGCCCTTGGTGTCGATGGCGTACTCTTCTGCCTGCAGGGGCGCAGCCGCCACCAGAGTAAAGAAAAGCAGTGGGATCAGTAGACGTTTCATGTTCGATGCTCCTGTTTGTTGATAGACCTGCTGAAAATCAGCCGGCGTCGCGACCGCGAACCAGCTGACGGGTAATGGTGGCGACCCGCGCGCCATAAGCCTCCGCGGTCGCCAGGTCGCCGGAACCCGGGGCGTCACCGGCATTCACCTGAAAGCTCGCCGCCATGGGACCGATGTAGGAACCGACCCGGTTCGTCACCTCGGGTCCCGGCCCTTCGAGGCGGTTCATCGAGTCCGGATCGCTGGCGGCCGGGTGCATCCCGAGGCTGACGAAGATCATCCCCTGCTGCATGGCGGTGATCATCAGGCCGACCAGGGTGTTGAGCTTGTCGCCGGAAAAGGAACTGGAGTTGGTGAAGGCCCCTGCCACCTTGTCCTTCCAGGCCTGGGTGAACCACTTGGCGGCGCTCACTTCGAGGAACTTCTTCATCTCCGCCGACATGCTGCCCATGTAGGTGGGGCTGCCGAAGATGATGGCGTCCGCCGCGTCGAGCCGGTCGATGTCGGCACCGGCCTCTTCCGCCGTCAGAAACAGGGTATCCACCCCGTCGACGGAGGCGGCGCCGCGCTCCACCGCCTCCGCCTGCAGCTTGGTGTGGCCGAAGCCGCTGTGATATACGATCGCTACACTCGTCATTGCCTCTCTCCTCATTGTCACTGTCGATTGACTATCGGGAATCCGTACCCAGCATCCGCTTGAGCGTTGCGTCCCGATCGATGAAATGGTGCTTCAGCGCCGCCAGGGCGTGCAGTGCGGCCAGTACGATCACACTCCAGGCCAGGTAGAGGTGGATCTCGCCGGCGATATCCTCCTGATGCTCGATGCCGCTAAGGGTGGCCGGGATGGCGAACCAGTCGAAGACCTCCAGCGCCCGCCCGTCGGCTGTTGAGATCAGATAGCCACTCACCATCACCGCGAACAGCAGCAGATAGAGCAGGCCGTGGGCGATGCCGGCGCCCAGGCGCTCGTAGGGTTTATGGGTCGGCAGGTGATCCGGCCGCGGATTGGACCAGCGCCAGACCAGCCGCAGCGCCAGGACCATGAAGAGCACCACCCCGATGCCCTTGTGCCACCAGGGCCCCAGACGGTACCAGGTGTCGTAGTAGCCCAGAGACCGCATCCAGAGGCCAAGGCCGAACTGACCCACCACGGTCAGGGCCACCAGCCAATGGAGCGTCACGGCCACCAGGCCGTAGCCGTGGCTGTCATTTCGCAAGCGCATCAGAAGCGCCCCTCCTGGTAGTCGTCGAAGGCCTGGCGCAGCTCCGCCTCGTTGTTCATGACGAAGGGGCCGCGGCGGGCGATCGGCTCGTTCAGGGGCTGACCCGCCACCAGCAGCAGCCGGCTGTCGGCCCGGGCCTCGAGCTCAACCCCCGCCCCCTCGCCCAACTGGGCCAGCGCCAGCGGTGGAACGGTCTCGTCTTCGATCGCGAGTTCGCCCTCCACCAGATAGACAAAGGCAGTGTAGGCCTCCGGCAAGGGTTCGACGAAACGGGCGCCTTTGCGCAGGCTGATGTCGAAATAGCGCACCGGAGTGGTCAGGTGAGTCACCGGCCCGCGGGTTCCGCGCGAGGTCTCGCCGGCGACGACCCGCACCACCGCGCCCTCATCCCGCGCTTCATGGGGAATCGCGTCCGCTTCGAACTCCTGATAGCGGGGCGCGGTCATCTTCTCCGCCGCCGGCAGGTTGACCCAGAGCTGGAAACCGGCCAGCAGGCCATCCTCCTGCATCGGCATCTCGGAGTGGACCACACCGCGTCCGGCGGTCATCCACTGCACACCGCCCGCCTGCAGCACACCGGCATGACCGGCGTTGTCCCGATGTTCCATCCTGCCAGCCAGCAGATAGGTCACGGTCTCGAAACCCCGATGGGGGTGGGGCGGGAATCCGCCGATGTAGTCATCCGGATTGTCCGAACGGAAATCATCCAGCAGCAGGAAGGGGTCGAGCTGCAGCAGCTGGTGGCTGCCGATGACACGGGTCAGCCGCACACCGGCGCCATCGGAGGTCTCCTGGCCGCGCACCAGACGTTTGATGTTTCGGGTTTTCATGGAAGCTGTGGTCATGGTTGCCTCCGGATTAGATCCTGACTGTTTTGGTTGAGTTAGGCCCAGTTTAGATTTTCAGTTTTAAAGATAAATAGGCATAATTGGGAAATACTGTTGCAAATATTGGAACAATGGACCGACTCGACAGCCTCGAAAGTTTTGTCGCCGTGGTGGAAGCGGGCCAGTTCAGCGCCGCTGCCCTGCGCCTCGGCATCGGTAAATCCGTGGTCAGCCGCCGGGTTTCGGAACTGGAGGAGCACCTGGGCGCGCGTCTGCTGCAACGCACCACCCGCCGTCTCTCCCTGACCGAGGCGGGGCGTGAGTTCTACCCCCGCGCGCTCCAGCTGCTGGAGGATCTGGCGGAGGCGGAACAGTCGGTCTCCAGCGGCCAGCAGGCCCTCGGCGGCCGTATCCGGCTGGCCACCCCGCTCACCTTCGGCATGCTCCACCTGGGCCCGCTGATCAACCGTTTCATGCAGGCTCACCCCGGTGTGGTGCTCGATCTGGACATGGACGACGGCCAGGTCAACCTGATCCAGGAGGGGGTCGACCTGGCGCTGCGCATCGGCAGCCTGGAGGACTCCAGCCTGATTGCCCTGCCGCTGGCGACGATCCGCACTGTGCTCGTAGCCAGCCCCGGCTATCTCGCGCGCGAGGGCACTCCGACCACTCCCGAGGAGCTGCAGCGACACCCCGGGCTCTGCTACAGCAACCTGCCGGAACCGCAAAGGGTCCGCCTCACCGACAGCAGCGGCCGTCGCATCAGCGTCAACCTGCCCCTGCGCCTGCTGGCCAACAACGGGGATCTGCTGTTGAACGCCACCGAGGCGGGACTCGGGGTCTGCGTGTCACCCACCTTCATCGCCTACCGCGCTATCCGCGAGGGACGGTTGGTGCCCATCCTGCGCGACTACCGGCTGCCGCTCTCGACTGCCTATGCGGTCTACCCGTCACGCCGCTTCGTACCCCTGCGGGTGCGCGCCCTGGTGGATTATCTGCAACAGGAGTTCGGCGACCGGCCCTACTGGGACGAGGGTTTGTTCGACGCGGAAGCCGGGTGAACCGCCAAACTGCTATACAGACTCACGAGCCTTTTGGTGGGGCGGGGCACCACCCTAGCTGTCCGCTGTAGGGTGGGGCCCTGCCCCACCGAATGGGTTCCGAATCCGACAGCGGCCACCGGGCACAGAGTCTGCTTCAGGGCGCCAACGAGCCATCTCCGGTAGCGCAGCCCGCATCCAGCATTGCCCCACAGTCACCCGGGGGTTACTTTTTAGCCATAACGACAACAAACCACCCAATGGAGTGACCGAACGATGGCCAGCGGAACCCCCCTGATCCTGCATCTGCGCGCCCTCGGCTGGGCCCTGAACCTCACCCGTATGAACCTGATCCTGCTGTTGCTGACCTCGGTGCTGCTGAGCGTGCCCCAGGGTCGCGACCTGCTGCGCGGGATGGCCGAGGATGGCGGTCTCGATTACCTCAGCCTGTTCGGCAGCACGCTGCTCTGGGCCACCAGCCTGTGGCTCTGGGCGCGTGTCCTGCTCGACATCGATTTTCCCTATGCCCTGGTTGACTGGCAACAGCTCACTCCCTACCGCAAACTGCTGCCGCGGCTGCTGGGCTTGCTCGCCTTCGCCGCCGTCACCGTCAATCTCGGCATCGTCACCGGCTGGCATGCCACCGCCTACCTGATGGGTATAGAAGGTATTCTGTTCCTGCTCGCCGTCACCTATCGCCGCCCGCTGGGCCGCTGGATCGCCCGACGCCTGCGTGCGGACGCTCCGGAGACCCACTGGGCCTGGGCCGAGCACATCGGCAGCCGCAACGAACCGCCCCCGCGCATGAGCCTCTACCGCAGCCTGGGCGAGGTGCGCGGCAAGATCGCCGCCGCCACCTTCGTGCTCGGCCTGCTGCTGTTCGCCTGGGGCATGCTGGGTCCCCTCAGCATGGGGCAGCATCTCGATACCTTGCTGCTGCTGATGCTGTGGGGCGCCACCATGCTGCCGCTGGCCAGCGTCATCACCTATCACGCCACCCGCAAAGGGGTGCCGATCGTCATCATCCTCCTGGTGCTGATGGCGATCTTCAGTTTCTGGAACGACAACCACCCCATCCGCCCGCTCGATAGCGGACTGTCGGCACCGCAGCGACCGGCACTGGAGGAGGCCCTGACCCAATGGCACGACGCCCACTGCGACGCGTCGCGCTGCGACCCCTTCCTCCTGGTCGCCACCGCCGGCGGCGGCATCCGCGCCGCCTACTGGACGGGAACCCTGCTCGGCAAGCTGCAGGACGCCAGCGGGGGTCGCTTCGACGACCACCTCTTCGCCATCAGCGGCGTCTCCGGCGGGTCGGTCGGCGCTACGGTCTATCGTGCGGTGACCGCCAATCGGGATACCGACGTCACCGCCAGGATCCAGCAGATTCTCGGCCAGGACTACCTGGGCCCGGTGGCCGCCGGGCTGCTCTACAAGGACGCGGTGCAGCGCCTGTTGCCACTGCCATTGCTGGGTGACCGGGCGGAGATCTTCGAGCAGGGCCTGGAGGCCGGCTTCAAGCGATTCGGCACAGCGGGCGGCGTGAGCCTCGACAGCTCCTTCATCGGCATCGCCGCTCTCGACGGGCGTCCCTGGCCCGCCCTCTTTCTCAACTCCACCTGGTCGGACAACGGCCGCCGCATCGTCGCCGCCACCCTGCGCACCGACACCCTGGCCCCGCCCGCTGACCGCCGGGTGCTCTACAAGGACCTGCTTACCACCCTAGGCGGGGACCTGCGCCTCTCCACCGCGGCCCACAACAGCGCCCGCTTTCCCTTCGTCAGTCCTGCGGGGGGATGGAAGCCGGCAGACAGCCAGCGCCAGCCATGGCAGCGCCTGCAGGATGGCGGTCTGTTCGAAAACTACGGGGCGGAGACGGCATTGGAGATCGTCAATGTCGCCGAGCGGCTGTGGCAACGCAAATGGGGGCTTGCGCTGCATCCCTATCTGATTCTCATCAGCAGCGATCCGACCCTGCCCGGGCAACTGGCCGACCACGCGTACAATGCGCCCCTGGGATTCGGCTACGAAGTGCTGAGCACCCTGCGCAGCTACGCCACCAGCCGCAACGGTCACGGCATCGAGGCCGCCAGCCGGCTGCATGCCTGGGTGGCGGCACGGGACGAGGAGAGCGGCGAGAACCGTTTTTTCCATCTGCGCATGTGCCCGGGCGACCACAAGGAGCAGGAACCGCCGTTGGGCTGGTCGCTCTCCATCACCGCGCAACGGCAGATCGATGGCTACCTGCAGGGTAGCGGCGACTGCAGCCGGTCGAACGCCGCCGCCCTGGCCAGCCTGGTCTCCCTGTTGAAACCGGCCGGGCCCTGAGCGACAGCCCGGGCGCCGGCTCCGTCATCCATCCTCCGGCTCCTCTGTCCGGATCGCCTCGATCACCTGATCGAGCCGCAGTTTGCCGTCAGCGTCGGCCATCTGCTCGAAGCGGCCCATCAGGTCCGCCTTGAAGCGCTGCAGCAGCGTACTCACCTCGGCACGGCTGTAGCGCTGCTTGATCTCCTTCACGGGCTTGCCCTGAGTATCGAGCAGGGTCACCTCCGCCGCTCGCGGGATCATGCGCTGCTTGCCGCTGCCCTCCTCGCTGGCGGTCAACGGACCGGTCTTGGTGTACGGCTTGCCTTGATAGGTGAAACGCTGCCCGATATTGACCTGGGGAAATCGCATGGCTGACTCATCCTGCTCGCTGTTCGGAGGAGCAAACTACCGGAAATCGCCTCCCCGGACCAGCCTCCTCAGGAGACCGCTGTCTGGCCCATCAGCCGCTGCAGCACGGTCGCCATCATCCCCGGCGGGGGAAATGTCGCGCTGTCGATGCGCAGGGTGTGGCATCGCTCCCGATCGCTCAGCGGCTCCTGTGTTGCGAGCTGCATCTGCAGAACCGAGAGATCGGCCTCCGAGGGGTCGCCGCCGGCAGCGACCCGGCGTGCGACGCGTTCCCGCAAGAGCGCCTCGGGCGCCTGGCAGTCCAGGATCAGCAAGGGCGTATCGAGCATCACCGCCATTTCGAAAAAGGGCGTCCGCTGCGAGTGTTTGAGAAAGGTGGCGTCGACGATGACGGCAAACCCCGCGTGCAGCAGGCGCTTGGCCATGAACCGAAGATGGGCGTAGGTGGTCAGGGTCGCCTGGGCGCTGTAGCGTCGCTTCAGGAGTTCGGCGTCATCCTCCGGAAACAGCCGCAGACGCTCCACGTCCGAGCGTATCCGGATCGCCATCAGCTGTTCCGCCAGCCAGCCGGCCACGTGGCTCTTGCCCGAGCCGGAGACGCCGTGAGTGAGCACCAGCGCCGCCGGCGGATGACCGGTCACCGACTCGGCCAGATTGAGGTAGCGCCGATACTCGTCCAGCACCGCTGCCGCGTCCTCCTTGGCGATTCCGGGTTGACTGAGGCGGATGGCGCAGACCTTGGCCCGCACCATGGCCCGGTAGAGCAGATAGAAGGGCAACAGCGGTAGACCCGCGTAGTCTCCGGTCTGTTCAAGATAGGCGTTGAGCAGCTGGCCTGCGGCCTGGTTCATTCCCCGGTGTTGCAGATCCATGAGTAGAAAAGCGAGATCGCTGAGGGTGTCGATCCAACGCAGGGCCGGATTGAACTCGATGCCGTCGAAGGGCATCAGCCGGCCCTCGAAGCGGGTGATGTTGCCGAGGTGGAGATCGCCATGGCACTCGCGAATCATGCCCGCCTCACGGCGCTCCTCCAGCAGGCCCCTGGCCCCCGCCATGAAGTTCTCGGTCCAGTTCTGCAGACTCTCCAGCCGCTCGGTCTCGAGCAGGGGGTGTTTCAACTCGCGGATCTGCCGAAAGTTCTCTTCCATCGGCTGCAACACCGCCCCCGGCCTGCCCCACTCCGAATCCTCGGGGGCGGCCGGAAGCCCCTGATGAAAGCCGGCGATCTGGCGTGCCAGCACTGTCAGCTCGTCCCGGTCCGGCAGGGTCTCGTTGAGCAGAGCCCGCTGTTGGAAGCGTCGCATCTTCACCGCGTACTCGATGGGCTCGCCCGCGCCGGCCAGCGACGGCTGCTGCGCCGAGCCGCGGATGGCGACCGTCTCCAGATAGAGCTCCGGCGCCAGCCGCCGGTTGAGGCGCAGCTCCTCCTCACAGCAGTGACGCCGCTTCTCCAGGGTGGAAAAGTCGAGAAAACCCAGATCGAGAGGCTTCTTGATCTTGTAGACGAACTCTCCCAGCAGCAGCAGGTGGGAGATGTGGGTCTCGATATGCGCGTTGTCGTCCGTGGCATGGGGGAAACACTCCGGCCGGGCCAGCAGCTGCCTCACCAACCCGGCCTGGGCCTCCTGCGCATCCTGTGAAGTCGTCATTGGTACTGTCCTTGACTATATATTAGGTAGTGCTAATATGTCGCCCACTTCGCGATCGCGGGCAGTTACAGGCGATCCCCAATCTTTCAGGTGGGTATTGGATCTTCACCTATCAGCATAGAGGCAAATCCATGAACATTGACCGTATCGTGCTGGCCTTCGCCGGTTTCGTCATCCTTCTGAGCCTGGCGCTGGGCGCCCAGGGCAGCCCCATTTTCCATCACAGCTACTGGCTCTTCTTCACCGCCTTCGTCGGCCTCAACCTGCTGCAGTCGGCCTTCACCGGCTTCTGCCCGCTGGCGACGATCCTGAAGAAGCTGGGCCGCAGCAGCGGCGCCGCCTTTTCCTGAGGCGGGAGCACAAACCCAAGACCATCGCTTGGTTGGCCGGCGCAGGGACGCGCCGAACCCCCTCACCCCTCCGCTTCCTCCTCGCTCTCCAAAGGCTCCGCCTGCAGATCGTGCGCCGTGGCGCCGGTGACGCGCACGCGGATGAAATCGCCCGCCTCCAGTTCCCAGGCGCCCGGGATGAAGACCCGGCCGTCGATCTCGGGGGCGTCGGCCGGACTGCGCGCCACCACCTGCTTCTCCCGCACCTCGTCCACCAGCACGATCATCTCGCTGCCGATCTTCGCCTGCAGCTTGTCCCGACTGATGGCGGTCTGTACCTGCATGAAGCGGGCCCGGCGCTCCTCCCGCACGTCCTCCGGCAGAGCGCCGGGCAGGGCATTGGCCTGCGCTCCCGCCACCGGTGAGTAGGCGAAGCAGCCGACCCGGTCGAGCTGGGCCTCCTGCAGAAAATCGAGCAACTCCTCGAACTCGGCTTCGGTCTCGCCGGGGAAACCGACGATGAAGGTGCTGCGCAGGGTGAGATCGGGGCACTCCCGGCGCCAGCGGGCGATCCGCTCCAACACCTTTTCGCTGGCGGCGGGGCGCTTCATCGCCTGCAGCACCCGCTGATTGGCGTGCTGCAGGGGCATATCGAGGTAGGGCAGGATATGGCCCTCGGCCATCAGCGGAATCAGGTCGTCCACATGGGGATAGGGATAGACATAGTGCAGCCGCACCCAGGCCGGCAGCTCGCCGAGGGCAGCGGCCAGATCGCGGATGCGGCTCGGCAGCGGACGCCCGCGCCAGAAATCGGGCCGGTATTTGAGATCGACCCCGTAGGCGCTGGTGTCCTGGGAGACCACCAGCAGCTCGCGCACGCCGGCCTCCACCAGCCGCTCCGCCTCCTGCATCACCTCGCCGAGAGGACGGCTCACCAACGGCCCGCGCAGGTCCGGGATGATGCAGAAGCTGCAGTGGTGGTTACACCCCTCGGAGATCTTTAGATAGGCATAGTGCCGGGGTGTCAGCTTGATACCCTCGGGCGGCAGCAGGCTGGTGAAAGGATCGTGGGGCGCCGGCAGCTGGGCGTGCACCGCCGCCATCACCTCCTCGTAGGCATGCGGACCGGTGACCGAGAGCACCTGGGGATGGGCCTGGCGGATACGCGCCTCGTCCGTGCCCAGACAGCCGGTGACGATGACCCGGCCGTTCTCCCGCAGCGCCTCGCCGATGGCGTCCAGGGACTCCTCCACCGCCGCGTCGATAAAGCCGCAGGTATTGACCACCACCAGATCGGCCCCCTCGTAGCTGGGGGAGAGCGCATATCCCTCCGCCCGCAGGCGGCTGAGGATGCGCTCCGAATCGACCAGGTTCTTGGGACAGCCGAGGCTGACGAAGCCGATCTGAGGGGGGGTGTCGGTCATCTTTTATCGAGCCTTAGTAGTCCAAGCGGTAGAGCTCGCGCCGGTAGCGCGCCACCTGCTCGTCGGCGGGATCGAGCCAGTCGAGCACGGCGCGCATGCCCTTTCGGGCAATCCCGTTTCGATATCCCGGGTGGCTGCGGGCCAGCGCCAGCAGCAGCTCGAGAGCGGTCTCCACATCGTCACCGATCAAGGCGCTGGCGGCAAGGCGGTAGCGCAGATCCGGATCGTCGCCGTTCGCTTCCAGCGCCGCCTCCAACTCCTCGCGCGGAGCGGCCTCGGCAGCGGTGACGATAAAATCGAGATGCGCCAGCAGACTGCTGATCTCTGGCGCCTCCCGGGCCTCAGGCGGCAGTGCGGTGAGCAGCGCATGGGCGTCCCGGTAGCGCTCCTGACGCATCAGGATCTTGCCCATGAGGGCGGGAAAGGCAAGATTCTGTGGATCCTCGACGGCGGCTTCGGCCAAGCGCTGCAACGCCCTCTCCGGCTGTCCGGACTGCCAGGTCGCGATCGCCTCCCGGCAGGTGGGGTCGAGAGCTCTCTGCACGTAGCGCTCTACGATCTGCGGATAGTCAGCCTCCGGTTGGACACCGTGATACTCCCCGACCAGCTCACCCTGGTGGAAGAGCTTGAACGACGGCAGGCTGCGTACGCTGAATCGCTCGGCCAGGGATTTCTGCTCATCGGTGTTGACACTGACGAGTAGAAAGCGCCCCTCATAGCGTTTGGCCAGGTCGGTCAGGATCTCCCGCTGGCGCAGGGAGGGGCCGACCCAAGGGGCCCAGAAGTCGACCACGACCAGCCCGCGCCGGGAATTATCCAGCACCAGGCGTTCGAAATTCTCCCGGGTGCCTTCCAGGATGTAGGGTAAAGTCATGAATTGAGCAGACTCATCAGCGAATCGCTGGAGTAGTCGCGCCCCATCTCCACGATGATGGTCTCGTCCAGTTCCAGTTCGCCGCTGACTACATGCGGCAACAGCTGTTCGGCGATCTGCTGCACGATGAGCATGCCGACCCGGTTCGGGTCCGCTTCCTGCAGCGCGTCGATTCCCCGTTGCAGCTCATCGAGATAGCGGCCAAACGTGGCCGCCTGATCCGCCTGCGACAAGGCCTGGAACTCGGCGGTGAAATCGATATGCAGCTCACGCCCGGGTTGTGCCGGATCATCCAAAACACCGATTTTGAGTGGCCCTTCGATCAACATGCCAGAACTCCAAAATTATCATCGTAAAACGGCGACATGGTATAACGAGAGCCCGCTGCATAAAAGGCGAATCCGGGCAAACACCTAGAAATTATCAGGCATTTACTGCCACAAAAAACCTGTGCCGGGGCACCGTTTCTGTGAGACTATTTCCTTGTGGAATGCAGTCGCCGGACGGTATTTTCGCAGCGCAGCAGAAGCGCACAACATACCCAGGGAAGGCAGTGTCATTAGAGGGTCGCCCCTTATCCGATGTGGAAGTAGCCGACCCGGGCAGTCGAGAGGTGAGGTATGAAGAACTGCAAGCTATGCCGGTTCAGCAAAGTCTGCAACGATCTGCCGGGGATCTGTATCCTGATCCAATATATCGCCGTTGGCGTTTTGATCGCTTCATTGGGTTATCTGTTCCTGTCTCAGGAACTGTTCAGCTGAATATCGGATCGTCGCGAGTTTCGAGAGCGAGCATCCCGTATCGAGCCTGCCTAGCCTGGCGTCGTCCAGCGTCACGCATTGACAGACCATACACTCGACAACCCGCCATCGATGGCCTCGAAAACGGTGGCACGGTGGAAGCGCTCTGGCGGGATCAGCATACACTGGCCAGGGAGGTGGCCCACGATGTCCTACGGTTGCAAGAGGCCATGACCGGGAAACATTTCGACTGCGATAACATGATCACGAGGATGGTCGACGCCTTCAACGGCGATCCCGCGCGCAAATGCATGGGACGCAGCGCACCGGTGAGGCTGGAACGGGCGCTCGATGAGGTAGCGCGCTTACTCGACCTGACCCTGCCGACGGTCCGCCGAATCGCCCCCCACACAAACGCAAATGCCTGAAATGTCGAAACCAACTGAAATCTCGCCCGGCAGCCGAGTCGTGATGAACTTTTCCCTGGCGCTCGAGGATGGAACCGAGGTTCTCTCCACGTTCGAGGATGAGCCACTGGATTTCACGCTCGGCGACGGTACCGTGGAACCCGCCCTCGAGGCAAAACTCATCGGACTCAAGACGGGCGACGAGCAGACCTTGCTGCTGGACGGAAACGACATCTATGGCGCATGGAACGAGCATAACCGACAGTGGCTCGATCGCAGTGATTTTCCAGCATCGCTCGAAGTCGCGGAAGGCCAGGTCATCGCCTTCACGACACAGGGGGGCGAAGAGGTGGCAGGCATTGCAGTGTCGCTCGAAGCTGATCGAGTTCTAGTCGATTTCAACCACCCCTTGAGCGGCAGGACTTTCATTTTCAGAGCCGCAATACTTCATCACGACACTCCGGAGTAGTCTGATGCAACAGATTCTGCTTGCCAACCCAAGAGGCTTCTGCGCCGGCGTCGACCGGGCGATCGAGATCGTCGAGCGGGCGCTGGAGCACCTCGGCGCGCCCATCTATGTGCGACATGAAGTGGTTCACAACAGGTTTGTGGTCGAAAGTTTGCGCCAGCGAGGCGCCATTTTCGTCGATGAACTCAGTGACGTACCGGATGGAAACACCGTCATTTTCAGCGCGCATGGCGTTTCCCAAGCAGTCCGTGAAGAGGCGGTCGAACGCTCCTTACGTGTGTTTGACGCCACCTGCCCCCTGGTCACCAAGGTCCACCTTGAAGTTGCACGGCGTTGCCGAGATGGTTATGAGGTGATTCTTATCGGACACCGCGGTCACCCGGAAGTCGAAGGCACGATGGGACAGTGCATAAACAGTGACAACTCATCTCACATTCATTTGGTGGTGACCGTTGAGGATGTAGAAAAGCTGGACCTGCCCGATCCGGAAAAAGTCGCTTATGTCACACAGACCACGCTGTCGATCGATGATACGGAGCAGGTGATCGACGCCTTGCGCGTACGCTTCCCCAACATCACCGGACCCAGGAAAAAGGACATCTGCTATGCCACGCAGAACAGGCAGGATGCCGTAAAAGATCTGGCCCGCCAGTGCGATATCGTACTCGTTGTCGGCTCCCCCAACAGCTCCAACTCAAACCGCCTGAGGGAAATTGCCGAAAAGCACGGCACCCCGGCGTATCTCATCGACGGCGCCCAGGACATCAAGCTGGAGTGGTTACGAGACAAGGAGATGATCGGCGTGACTGCCGGCGCATCCGCCCCGGAAATATTGGTCGAGAGCGTCATTGAACGACTGATGTCCTGGGGCGCGCGCTCCTTTCAAGAAAATTCGGGCATAAGAGAAGAAGTGGTGTTCTCACTACCCAGAGAGCTGGCCTGAGAAACCGCTCGGCTTCATCACTCAAGTCATGTATATAAGCTACCAGCAGCGATCAGTATTGTCGTTGCTGCTACTGTCCAGTGCGGCCTTCACACCGGCCTGGTTGATGGTAAAAGTACGACAGTCCGTATCATCAAGCTGTACACTTCGCGCAGTGGCCGTAAACACGAAGTCCTGGGTGGTTGCATCACCATCTGTCGTCAACGTGATCGTGTAATTATCCGGCGTACCATTTTGATCATAATCAATATCGGATACGGCTTGAACATAGGCATACGTATCATTCGTGCCGTCTTCTGTTGCGTCCGGTCCGAAATTCAACTCAGCGATCGAGGTTGCGTAACTACCGAACATTGCATAGTGGCGCTCCTGCACGAATGCGAGTTTTGCTAATGTGCCCCTCGCATCAGTACGGCGCCCCTTCTCCAATATGCCGGTATAAAGGGGATACCCTATTGTCACCAGAATAGCCAACACCGCCAGAGTGATCATCAGCTCAACCAGGGTAAACCCCTTTATCGATCTCTTCATAACCTTCACCTGAAAGACATATGTCAACGTCATCGATTATTGTCGGCGAATCTCTAATGCGAAAGGCGGCTGGGTGTCTCCAGCGCCTTCGAACATGACGGATACCGTCTCACCCTGCTTGATATCCGAGATCAGGCCGAGCTTGCTTGCCGTGCCAATCACCTTTGTCTGATCGCTATACCGAAACGCCATATCATCGACCCAGACCCGGCCAATCTTCTTGTCGTAACCATCGAAGGAGCCCCGGCGGACGTTTGGTGCCGCTTCAGATTCCACCGAACCCAGACCCTGTTGAGCGTCTGCAGCTAGCGACTCCTCAATCGGCATCATGAGCAGCCAGCCTGCAAGTAGTGACAAGGTGACCAGAAAAATTGAATTGTGCTTCATGTCCCATTGCTCCCGCATCGAGATTTATGTATCAGATGCCTGTTAATCCTCAAAGCGATAGATACCCCAGGAAGAGCGTGTCCCCTGGTTTAATGCTCCCTGCACCAACTTCTGGATAATACCTTCGTCAGTGTCAGTGGGAATAAACAGGGTTCCCACAGGCCCGACACCGGATTTCACGAGTGTCGGCTGCCAATAGAGGCTGCCCGATTTGACGCCGGCCACATTGGCCCCGTCGACCTGATCCTCGCCGTCGAACGCGCCATCACCCGAGATATCGAGCGCGACGAAGTCGGGTTCTGATCCGTCCGCAAGGTTATGCACCATCAACCAGCTGTATCCGGCCGAATCGCTACAGAGATTGCTGAAGGGAACCATCGTCGTATAGATCACGAGATCAGCGAATACGATCGGATTGACGATGACCCGCTCTCCATCATCCGGCAGATCGACGAACCATCCCTTGTGGTTGTCATAGTTGACCGGATTGTTGGACAGCAACCTGACCTCTTGAGTCCCCACCGCCTCTAAGGCGATGGTCTGTTTGACCAAAGCCATATCAGTGGCATTACGATCGAAATCGATTGTAGACCCGCTGTCCCAGATTCCATAGAAACTGTTGCTATTGGCGCCACCTGTGATCGGATCATTCTCCGCCATGTATTGGCCGGTACCAAAGAAGACCATGGTATTGGGTTGAGTGGCATCATGACGCTCGGTCGGATGCAGCGTGACGATTGGTTGTGCGGTTATTGGCTGAGGCTGAACCGTGCTGGTAGCGGTATCGATATAGTTAGCCTTAAACAGCGGTTGCGGCGCTAGAGCCGTACCGTAAGCCGTCCCCCAACTACTCGTTGTGGTTGAAGAAATATCGAACACCCAGAGATTTCCCTTCAGATCCCCGGCATAGACACGATCCGCCACCCTGTCCGCGCCCAGATCGACGACAGCCGGTGTACTCATGCCGTTACAGTCGCTGGCTGCGTCCATGCAGTCACCATTACTGATGGTTCCGACCCCTGTATAGAACACTCTGGAGGAGGGTGATCCATTATCGAGATACTTGATAAACAGTGCCGCCTGGCCTGTTGCACTGGCGCCTGCTTGATTGTAACCGTTACCGAAGATAGCCGCCCAACGACCGTCATTGAGCTTGGCAATGGTCGGCATACTGTATGTATAGCCGAGATCGTCGTGCGTAAACTCCCAGAGAATGTTCCCGGCAACGCCCGCCGCATCCGTAAACTCGCTCGGATCCGAGACATCAAGGGCGTAGATGGTTCGTCCACCGCCGCGCAGGCCGCCCACAAGCAAAGTTCTCCAGGTAGCTCCAGCACCATCGCCGGTATCCGTATAGACTTCGCCGACAGCCGGCTGAATATCGACGTAGTAACGGTGCTCGTAGTTCACATCCGCAAGCCAATGCAGGCCAAGCCGGTCCTCATTCGAAAACACGCCGTGCGGATAGTAGGCAAAGACCTCATCGCCGCTACCGGCGTCGAATGCGTGCAATGCACCGTCATTCGCTCCCACATACAGCATCTCCCTGCGCCCATGGGCACCAGCGCCATCCGGGTCGCTCGGTGTATTGTTCGCCCAAGTCTGATAAGAATCAGCGGCAATCGTATCCGGGTAGGTTGTTGGATCCGGATTACCCACATAGACCGGCGACGAGTGAATGATGTCACCCAACCGATTGCCAAAGCGTTTTCTGAAGTTAGTGCTGCTCGTCCCCTCGTTGGTCACATCGCCTCTCAGATAATTCACCAGACTTGCACCGAAGTCCTGGTTTGCCGATTTCTCAGCCGCGGCGGTTGTGTTGATAGCGAACGGAGCATCGTGCAGCAGATCGTTTACCTGCACCTGACTCAAGGTATCCGCATCAAGAGACTCATAGTCACTCGGAAAAGCGAAAGGAATACCTTTGGCACCGTTATAGGTCACCAGAATGCGACTGTTGATGTCCATGGCTTTCAGGTTGTCATGGCCGGCCCACAGGTTTCCGCCGATAGCACCACTGGCATATTCCCTGGCGTAGATTTCACCCGACCAGGTACCCGCATCGAAGCGGCCTTGGAAAATAACGCCGCCATTGACCACATTGAAGGTATCGACGGCCACAGCTGATGCCGAGACCGGCTTACGCGCGCTGATGTCCCCGATAGCCTGCTGCAACCGATTGATCAATTCATCGGGATCCTTGGCCGGCAGATAAAGGCCGCGACCGTTCCATGCCGCATGCTTCATGTCATCGGCTGTCGTTTCTTGGTCAGACACGGGTGTGGGCCAACCATTAGCCAAACCGACTTTGCAATTCGAGGGCCATTCTTGGTCGACAACGCTTTCCGTTCGATTGCCGGGCACACACTCGTTTCCACTGGCATCGGTTGCAGGAATGATACCTGTGACGCCAAACGAAACCGTAAAGGTCACAAGATGTTGCGCGTCGTTGAGATCGAAACACTCCTGGGTCTTGTTGCCAGCATTGTCATAGCAGGCTATGTCCGAATCCGAACCCTGAGGTATCGACACCGCCGGAACCTGATTGGGCAGAGCCGGCAACAGATCACCCTTGTAGAGGGACATCGCGACATCGGCCAAGGTATTTGTCGCCCCATCAGCATAGGATTGTCCATCGAATATGCTGACATTCGTCGTAGTACCACCGGAGGCATCCGTCGTTACCACATCGCTGTCGGCATTCCCGACATTCGGATCACCGCCATTCCAGAAACCATCGGAAAGGAGCACAACGAAGTTCTGCTGGCAGGTGCCTCCCAGATCCTCTTTCAGGATCGGCGAGTAGCCGGAAGCACTGTCGGCATCGTCACTCAGATTATAGGCGAAAAGCTCATTATCGCTCAGATCGTTCCTGAAATAGTCACCCACGCTTTGAAGATTTCGCCTGAGCGGAGTAAAGCCACTGGAGTTGACACCCAGCAGGTTGTCAATGAGCTTTGCCTTGTCCGTCACCGCCTGGCTGTTGATAGGCAACGTCAGATCGTCCATGTCCCTTATCGGAGTTCCGACATAGTGGTTGTTGGTATTACCTTTACTGGTGACATGCCTGTTAGACCAGTCATTGTTTATGACGCCCAGACCCAGCCTATCCCTGGACTCCTTGATGATCTGACTCACCGCCCGCTTCATGACATATTCGCGCTTACGGTAGTAACTGAACCAGTTGGCGTAGTTTGTTTTATCCTCAGCGGACATATCCTGAACGTACCTGCGGTCTGCGACAGCTGTCGAGCACTCGCCATTCTCATATACCCCGTCGCCATCGTCATTCCAGGGAATGTAAAAAGCGCCCGCCTTGCCAGCAACCCGCCAATCATTGAAGTCGGTCAGGAGATTACAGGTTCTTCCGTTCCCGTTATTCACCACACCGTCATTATCACAAGCATCTGCACTGCCATCGCCTGTGTAGGGATTCACCATGGCACTGGTCACCGACTGATCGGTGAAAGCATTGCCGTCTGTATCGACACCCGACCA
>JBNLGI010000182.1:0-24065 GCA_050305975.1 Sedimenticolaceae bacterium
ACAGTTCCCGTGGCAGACACAGCAGGTCGACGGCGGAGTCGGCGACCACCCTGGTCGGTGACGGATCCGCTTCGGTCAGGGGCAGCCCGCTGCACTCGCCGCTGACGCTGCATCGGCGCTGACGACCGCTAGCGTCACTGATGAGCACCTCGCCCTCGATCAGGTAGCGGACATCACCGATCGCCTCACCCGGTGACGCGATGACGCTGTTGGCGTTGAGATGTTCGACGTGAGTCTGCCCCAACACATACTCCTGCACCCGTTTGGGCAGATCCCGCAGCAGCGGGATCCTCTTCACCTTGGCGGCGCTGACGCTGGAAATCCGTTGAATCATTGATCTGTGATACCCATAGACTGATGGCTGTTACTGTCTGATCGAATGGCGCTGTGTTGGCGTACAATGTGGGCGTCTCGAGGGACGCCGGAGGGTCAGGCCCTCATTATGATAGCGGCTTTGGCGGGTCGCACTTTAAACCACTGCGGGAGAAGCCAAGCATGAGAATAGGTCAGGGTTACGACGCCCACCGGTTCGAGCCGGGAAAGCCGCTGGTCCTGGGTGGCGTGCCGATCGCCCACGACGAAGGGCTGAAGGCGCACTCCGACGGCGATGTGCTCATCCATGCCCTTTGCGACGCCTTGCTGGGCGCGGCCGGACTGGGCGATATCGGTCGCCATTTTCCCGACAGCGACCCGGCTTACGCCGGTGCCGACAGCCGTGATCTGTTGCGCGCGGTGGTCGGACAGCTGCATGACCGGGGCTGGCAGGTCGAGAACGTCGATCTGACCGCGGTGGCTCAGAAGCCCAAGCTGGCCCCCTACATCGACGCCATGCGCCGGGTGCTCGCCGTCGATCTCCAGGTCAATCCACAGCAGGTCAACGTCAAGGCCACCACCACCGAGGGTATGGGCTTCACCGGACGCGGCGAGGGGATCGCTGCCTATGCGGTGGCGCTGCTGGCGGAGCACAGGCTTGACTGATCACCCGCTGTGGCGGCCGCTTCAGGCCATGCCCAGAGTCTGCGGCGACCCCTTGGGCCAAGCCGGGATGCGGCAGAGCGCCGAGGATTTCCGGGTCGACGAGGTGCTCGGATTCGAGCCGGATGGCGACGGCGAGCACATCCTGCTGCACCTGCGCAAGCGCGACACCAACACCAACTGGTTGGCGGGCCAGCTGGCGCGCTTTGCCGGAATACCTTCGCGGGAGGTGAGTTACGCCGGCCTCAAGGATCGTCACGCGGTGACCAGCCAGTGGTTCTCTCTGCGCCTGGCGGGCAGGCCGGAACCGGACTGGTCCGAGCTCGATTCGGAGCGGATCGAACTGTTGGCGGTGCACCGCCATCGGCGCAAGTTAAGGCGCGGGGCCCTGCGGGGTAACCGTTTCAGCATCCTGCTGCGAGAGGTGACCGGTGATTCGGTGGCTCTGAACGAGCGTCTGCAGCGGCTGCGACTCGAGGGCATGCCCAACTATTTCGGCGAGCAGCGTTTCGGTCACGACTACCGCAATCTGAACCGCTTCGACGAACTCTTCAGTGATGGCGTGCGGCGCCGGATCGACCGACATCTGCGTGGCCTGTTGATCTCCGCCGTACGCTCACAACTGTTCAACGAGGTTCTGGCGGCCCGTATCGAGAGCGGGTGTTGGGCCAAGCCCTTGCCGGGGGACTATTTCATACTCGACGGCAGCCGTTCCGGGTTTGCCGACGATGGGACCGACGAGCGGCTCGGCGAGCGCTGCCGGGAACTCGATATTCATCCCAGCGGCCCCCTCTGGGGGCGCGGCACCCCACCGGTAACCGGTGAAACGGCCGAGCTGGAGCAGTCGGTACTGGAGCCCTTCGCCCTCTGGCGGGAGCGTCTGGAACACCTGGGGCTGGAGCAGGAGCGTCGTTCGTTGCGCTTGCGCCTGGACGATCTCGCCTGGGATTTCGCACCGGAGGCGGGCGCCCTGCGACTCGACTTCTTTCTCCCGGCCGGCGCTTTCGCCACCGTGCTATTGCGGGAGTTGCTCGATGTCTGGTCGCCCACTCCGCTCTGAATACCCTGATAGTTACAAGTGGAAAAAGGCATGTGTGGGGATAGGATTGGCTCTAGAGACCTCTCCGACAGTTCAGGAGAGCGACGGCAACCGACCGAGATGGAGACGATGAACGGAAACCTGCAAGAGCTCTGCTGCGCAGTGCAGCGAAACTGCCACATCTCCGACGCCCGCCACGGCGGCGACTACGGTCTCTGCACCTATCTGCTGAAGATGCGGGAGTTCTACCGCTGGGAGAACGGCCTCGACTACAGCGCGGCGCTGGCCAACGAGTCGGTCGGCGAGTGGCTGACCGCCCGCGAGGCGTTGTGGGAGAGCTTGAGCGAGGACGAGTTCGCGCCTCTGCCGCTGCAGGGCATGCGCTACGACCCGTTCGACGTGGAGGCGATCAACCGCCAGCTGGAGCCGCTGGGGTTGGTCTACAGTGCCGGCTACGGGGTGAAGAACAAGCCGCTCTTCTTTCTCGGCCATCTGGAGCGACGCGAGGATCCGGGCGGGGTGAGCGTGTGGGTGGCGGGTCGCGAGCTGGCGCGCGACCTGATGGCGCCGGCAGCCATGTGCCAGGGCGACCGCATCTACATCCGTCAGGAGTCGTTCCGCCGGCTGCTGTGGGAGAAGCTCGAGAGCTGGCGCTGGCACAAGCCCGACAACGCCCTCGGCCGCGCCTTCAGCTACTACGATTTCGAGAACAATCTGGAACTCGCCCTTGACCAGATGGTGGAGAAGGAGCTGGATGCGGTGCTGCTCCACGAGCGGGGCGAGCACCTGGCCGGCCTCGAACTGGGCGAGGAGTGGAACGCGTTACTGAGCGGCCTCGGCCATACCCCGGCCGAACTCATGGCACGCGCCGTTCGCGATCACTGGGCCGACTGCCGGGTCACCCTGCCGGTGCTGCTCGAGCGTGAGGATGAGCCCTCTATCCACTTCTATCTGGGTGGGTTGACCGGTATGCGCAGGGAACTCTTCCCCAGGCTCAAAGCGGCCTACGAAGCCTGGCATGAGAGTGGTGACTGGTCACACCTGAGCCGATGCGTGGAAATCGGCGAGGCCCATTGGGCGAAACTGGCCATGGCGCTGCTGGACTTCAGCGGTCTGTCAGCCAAGCAGGCGCAGAGCGAAATCAAGAGTCTGGTGGAGGCCAGCGTTTTCTGACGCGTCTCAGGTATGATCGAAAGATCGGTGGGGCAGGGCCCCACCCTACAGTAACCGGCTAGGGTGGGGCCCTGCCCCACCGCAAACCCTGTTGACGGGAAACCCTGCGAAATCATACTCGAAAGCCGATCGAACAGTGGCTTGCGTGCAGCGCACAATGGTGGTGCGGCAAGCCGCATCCTATGGATCTCGAAAGGCTGGGAACGCTGAGCCGTATCAGTCGCTGAAACTGGTCTCTTCGGGTTGACCGCTGTTGTCGATGACCACCTGTTTGATCCCCGGCATGCGCGAAGCGATGTAGCCGCCCATCATCATGGCGAGGCTCTCGTTGTTGGTCTCCAACGCCGTCAGCAGTTTGCCGGCGACCAGCTGGCAGCGTTGCGTCCGGTCCGGGTCCCGCACCCAGCGCTGACCCATCTGCCAACCCTTGTCCATGTCCTTGTCCATGCGGTCGAAGGAGTCCTGCATGGTCTCCAGGTAGTCCTCCGGAATTTCCAGGTTCATTGACCAGTCGTCGATAATCAGATTTAGTTGCATGATCAAACAGACTTCTTCGATTCGAAATTTCGAAACACCACAGGACAGCGGGGATATTCGTGGTGCCGACTGTCAATGGTCGTTTCGTGTCAGGGCCTGTCGGATGAGTAACAACAGGTCCTAGCCGCATGATCCGGTGACTGAGAGGCAAAATCAAGCATATGGACGATCGGGAATTACTCGCGCTGGTGGAGCTTGGGGGCTATCCCAATTTCGTGCCGCTCTACCAGCGCCTGGGCTACCGGGTGGAGATGGTCAACTCGGTACGCAAGGCGCAGGCCTGGTTGAAGACTCACCGTCCGCAGGTGGTGGTGGCTGAGTTCTATGCCGATCCGCAGTTCCGCGACCGGGTCAGCAATCTGGAGTCGCTGCTGGCCACCCTGCAGCGTTACAACCTGGAGGCCGGGGTGGTGGTGTTTCTCGATAGCGCTTATCTGACCCATCTGGAGAAGGTCAAGACCCGCTATCCGGTGCATGCCATGTTGACCTATCCGATCCGTGAGGCCGATCTGGAGCAGGCCCTGCGGAGCTTTGATGGACCTGACTAGCCGCCATGGTCAGCCATGCTGACGGCGGGTTCGGGAATCGAAGAGCGGTTTGAAGAGTTTTGAGTTGAGTGGTCGAAGTACTCACGGGGTATCGGCCCCCTCTCCCTGGCCCTCTCCCGCGAGGGGAGAGGGCCAGGGAGAGGGGGAAAGAGACTCGTGAGCGCAGCGAACACCTTCAAAACTAGTGATGATTACTGATCCTTTGGCTGGGTGAAGCGGGTAATCAGATTAACGAATAACAAGCAGGAGGAGCGACCATGCTGGTGGAGATCGAGGGCCTGTTGCAGCCCGCCCAATTGAACAAAATCGACGAGATACTGGCCAAGTCCACCTTCGTCGACGGCAAGCTGACCGCCGGCAAGGCGGCCAGCCGGGTGAAGAACAACGAGGAGTTGAAGGGGGAGCCGCAGCAGATGGAGCTGCTGATCCGCATTCTCACCAGCGCCCTGGCCCACAATCCCACTTTCCGCTCGGCGGTGCTGCCCTACCGCATGGCCGATCCCATCTTCGCCCGCTATCAGCCGGGCATGACCTACGGCGACCATGTGGATGACCCCTTGATGGGGCTCAGCGGCCAGCGCTTCCGCAGCGACGTCTCCATGACCATCTTCCTGCGCGAGCCGGAGAGCTACGACGGGGGCGAGCTGGTGGTGCGTACTACCTTCGGCGAGAAGCGGATCAAACTGAAGGCGGGCAGCGCGGTGATCTACCCCTCCTCCAGCCTGCACCATGTGGCGGAGGTGACCGCGGGCGAGCGGCTGGTGGCCCTGGCCTGGATCCAGAGTTATGTCCGCGATCCCGCCCGGCGGGAGCTGCTCTACGAACTCGACCTGGCGCGCGAACACCTGCTGGAACAGGAGCCCGGGGAGTCGACCACCGGCCTGGTCGACAAGTCCTACGCCAATCTGCTGCGCATGTGGAGCGACGTCTGAGCGGAGACCCCGGCTTGCACGCGAAGCAGCTCCTTGCCTCGGTGCCGGGGTGAGGATGCGGACAGCGGGTACGCCGGGGATCGTTTCACTGCATCCCAATACAAAATAAAAATGCTGAAACTTCATGAATTTGTCACTGCCCCGCAGGTCGGTTAACCTTCCCCTCTCGATTTGAGTGAGAAGCGCATGGCACCACAACCCATCTCCTATCTGCTTCCTGACGGGCTCGATCTGGACGGCCTGAGACACCAATTGGCGGAATCCAACGAGCTGCGCGAAGAGGCGCTGTCCGAGGCCGGGCAGACCTTCTTCGACAGTTTCGACTGGCGCGTCTGGCAGGCCGGTGGCGAGCTGGTGCAGGAGCGAGACGAGGTCGACCGCATCTGCTGGGTCGACCGCAGGAGCGGGGAGTTCCAGGAGTGCGAGCTGAACGCGGCGGCACCCGGCTTCAGCCGTGATCTGCCTGCCGGTCCTCTGCGGGAACGACTGACCCCGGTACTGGAGGTGCGGGCGCTGCTGCCGCTGGTCTCCATCACCCAGAAGCGACGTACGCTGCGTCTGCTCGACGACGAGGAGAAGACGGTGGTGCGCGTGGTGCTGCAGGAGAACCGCTTCACTTCCATCGACGGCAAGCTGAGCGGTGAGCTGGAGGGGCGGGTGCTGCTGAAGCCGCTCAGGGGTTACGACGAGCACTTTTACGCCCTGCATGCCCAGCTGGAGAAGCTGAATCTGATTGCGGCAGAGCGCACCCTGTATGAGGACGCGCTGGCCGGTATCGGCCGCAAGCCGGGGGACTACAGCTCCAAGCTCAACTACATGCTCGATCCGGATGCCCGCGCCGACGCCACTGCCAGGAAGATCATGCTCAGCCTGCTCGACACCCTGGAGGCCAATGTCGATGGCGCCAAGGCCAATCTCGACAGTGAGTTCCTGCACGATCTGCGGGTGGCCACCCGGCGTACCCGCTCGGCGATGACGCAGATCAAGAGTGTGTTCGAACCCAAAGAGCTGGCGCCCTTCAAGGACGGCTTCGGCTGGCTCGGCAAAGTCACCGGACCGACCCGTGATATGGACGTCTATCTGCTGCAATTCCCCGACTACAGGGCCAGCCTGCCGGCGCCGATCCAGGCCGATCTCGATCCCTTTCACGACTTCCTCGTCAAACAACAGGAAGAGGCGCAGAAGACGCTGGTCAAAAAACTCAATTCGCCCCATTTCCGCAAGCTGATGAAGTCCTGGCGTGCCTGGCTCAGCCAGCCGGTGCCGAAGAGGCCCAAGGCGCCCAACGCCCTGCGCCCGATCGCGGAGCTCTCCGATCAGCGTATCCGAAAACTCTACGCCAAGGTGATCAAGGACGGCGAAGCGATCACCCCCGACTCGAAACCGGTGCTGCTGCACAACCTGCGCAAGGACTGTAAAAAGCTCCGCTACATGATGGAGTTCTTCCAGAGTCTCTACCCCAAGCCGGAGATCCGCGACCAGATCAAGGAGATGAAGACCCTGCTCGATAACCTGGGCGAGTTTCAGGATCTGCAGGTGCAGGCCGGATCCCTCGAGGATTTCGGCAAGCAGATGATGAAGGAGGGCGCCCCCGCCAGCGCCCTCATGGCCATGGGCATTCTGGTGGGTAAATTGCTGGAGCGCCAGGCCAAAGCGAGAGCGGAGTTCGCCGCGCTCTTCGAGGCATTCAGCAGCACGGCGAATCGCCAGGCCTTCCAGAAGCTGTTCGGCGGGAGCAATTGATGCATATCATCGGGGTCTACAACATCAAGGGGGGCGTCGGCAAGACGGCGACCGCCGTCAATCTCGCCTACCTGGCGGCGAAGCAGGGCTACCGCACCCTGATCTGGGACCTCGATCCCCAGGCGGCGGCCACCTTCTACTTCCGCATCAAGCCGAAAGTGAAGGGCGGCAGCAAGAAACTGATCGCCGGCAAGATCGATCTGGACGAGGTGGTCAAGGCCACCGACTTCGAGAACCTCGACATGCTGCCGGCCGATTTCTCCTACCGCAATATGGATCTGCGCCTGGAGGATGCGAAGAAGCCGACCAAACAGCTGCTCAAGCTGCTGCGACCGCTCTCCCAGGCCTATGACTATGTGTTCCTGGATTGCCCGCCCAGCATCTCCCTGGTGTCGGAGAACATCTTTCGCGCCGCCGAGGGACTGCTGCTGCCGCTGATTCCCACCACCCTCTCCCTGCGAACCTATCAGCAGCTGCTCGACTTCCTCGAAGGTCACCGTATCACCGGCCTGGAGCTGATGCCCTTCTTCTCCATGGTCGACCGCAGAAAACGCATGCATCTCGATGTCATGCGCGAGCTTCCCGATGAGCGCGATGAACTGCTCAAGGCACAGATCCCCTACGCCAGCGATGTCGAGAAGATGGGCATCCACCGCATGCCGGTGGAGGCGTTCGCCCCCCACAGTTTCGCCGCCAGCGCCTATCAGGCGTTATGGATGGATGTGCAGGCACGTCTCGGCAAGTAGGGACCGGTAACACGGGCGGGGCAGGGCCCATGCGAGACGGGCAATCGACAGGGCGGCGTGTCGCACCTGATGGGGTTCAGGCGAAGACAAGGCTCTGAGGTCGCCGGCCCGGAATGCGTACAGGGAATTACATTCCGCAATCCCCTCGATTCCACCTGAATCCCGGTTTTTTTGCCGAAACCGGGTCAAAAAAGGGCTATTTCTGCCGAGTTATCAACTACGAGCGTAGAGAGAAAGGAGCAGGGTCTGCCTTCCTTGTGCCGCTGGATTCACCCGAAAAATCGGAATTGACCGAAATCGCTGCGCAGACGGCGACATAAGAAAAAACGACCCGAGTTTGTAATGCAGAAGTCAAAAAACGACCCGACACCGCAGGCGCTGCCTTCCGGAGTCATGTTGAATGCCTACCCCGACAGTATCGGGGGCAAATTGACCGATACCGTCAATCTGTTGCGCCGTCCCGAACTGAAGGACGCCTTCTCACACTTCTATATCCTGCCCACCTTCTTCAACAGCGACCTGGACCGCGGCTTTTCGATCATCGACTACGATCTGAACCGGGAACTGGTTTCAGAGAGCGACATCGAAGCGCTGAAGGCGCTGGGCATCAGCTTCAAGTTCGACCTCATCCTCAACCACCTCTCGGTGGCCTCGCCCCAGTTCCGTGATCTGCTGGAAAAGGGCGATGCCTCCGAATACCGGAACTTCTTCGTCGATTGGAACGCCTTCTGGCATGAGCATGGCGAGATGGGGGAGGAGGGCTACATCGTGCCCAAGCCGGAGTATCTCAACAGGCTGTTCATGCGCAAGCCGGGGCTGCCAATCCTCAAAATCGCCTTCCCCGACGGTTCGCAACGGGCCTATTGGAACACCTTCTATCAACAGGTCGGCTACCGTGAAGTGACGCCACAGGATTTCACGGGCATTCAAGGGGTGAGTCGGGACACCGCCCGGGTGATCGCTGCGCTGGTGAATGAAAACATCGCGGCCGGCAGGGAACCGCAGCATATGAACCTGGACGGCTACGCCCATTTCAAGAGCCGGATTCTGCCGGCGCTGGAGAGAAAACGCAGCTACCTGGGTCAGATGGATCTCAATGCCCGATCGGAGCAGGTCTGGGCCTTCTATGACGAGACCCTCAGGAAACTGAAGCGCTATGGCGCCAAGATCGTTCGCCTCGACGCCTTCGCCTACCTGCACAAGGAGCCGGGAGAGACCAATTTCTTCAATCAACCGGGAACCTGGATCTACCTGAAGCGATTGAAGGCGATCGCGAAACGCTACGACCTGATCATCTTTCCCGAGGTGCACTCGCAGTACGGCAGCGGCCTGCACGAGGAGGTCGCGGCCAAGGGTTATCCCATCTACGACTTCTTCTTTCCCGGGTTGGTGATCGACGCACTGGAGCGGGGCACCTGCGTCCACCTGCGCGACTGGATCGACGATATCCGGCAGAAGGGTCTGCAGACCATCAACATGCTCGGCTGTCACGACGGTATTCCGGTGCTCGATCTACAGGGCATCAAGCTCGACGGCGACAGCCGTAAACTGCTGCTCGACGACAGGGAGATCGAGGCGGTCATCGAGCGCATCCTGGCGCATGGCGGTCTGGTCAAGAACCTCTACGGTCCCGACGGCAAGAAGATCGCCTATTACCAGGTCAATGCCACCTTCTTCAGCGCGCTCGGCGAGGACGCACGCAAGCTGAGGCTGGCGCGGGCGATTCAGCTCTTCATGCCGGGCATCCCCCAGATCTGGTATCTCGATCTCTTCGCCGGCAAAAACGACTACGCAGCCGTCGACCGCGGCGGACCCGCCGGTCACAAGGAGATCAACCGCACCAATCTCAGCCTCGACGACATCGAAGAGCGGCTGCATTGGCCGCTGGTGCGGGATCAGCTGGAGATGATCCGCCTGCGCAATCGATCGCCTGCCTTTCGCGGGCAGCTCAGCGTCGAGTCGAGCGAGCCCCATCGCTTGAGCATGTGCTGGCGGCAAGGCGATTGCAGCACGGTTCTGCGTGCCGATTTACGTAGCCTCGATTTCACTATCGAGCACCGCTCCGGGGAGGAACGGCTGGAGTTGAGCTACTAGTTTTCGTCGAGTGATATGCCGATCGCGGATCCGCGTCTGAGGCCCGTTTCATCAAGGAACGCCTCCATCCCGCTCAAAATTTCCTCTCAACCGCCGATAAACAGGCTGTTGGCAACTCTCCAAATGGGAAAAGCCGTGTCAGATGCTATCTTGAATCATGTCGACGAACAGGAGGCGCGGGTGATCGCGCGGGCGCCCGTGCTGGTGTTTCTTCTGGTCTCGGCCGCGGACGGCACCATCGACAAACGCGAGATCAAAGGCTTCGAATCACTGCTGAGAAGTGAACCCTACAGCGATCTGCTCGCGGTCATGTCCCGGGCCAGACTCTCGATCATCGACACGCTCAGACAGTTGACCGAGACTCAGGTCGACTACCTGCAGGAGTTGGAGCGTATCGACAGGGTGCTGGACAGCCGGCTGCCATCCTCCCTGTCGTTGAAGCTGAAACTGCAACTCTACGATCTGGGTCACCATGTCGCACTCTCATCCGGACGGTTTCTGGGATTGGTGGGCGATCCGGTCAGCAAGCAAGAGTATACGGCGTTGAAGGTGATCGCCGGTCTCTTCGGCATCACCGGCACGCGGCAATGACACCTCCTCCCGCTGTGGGCGGGGAGTACGCAAGCTTCCGGAATCAGACCATACTCCAGGGCAGCGTCACCCCCCGATAGATCCCGCCCGGTTCCGGGCGTCCGGGATGTCGACGTGTATTGTCGATTGCCGAGCCGCTACAATAGTGGGCTTTGGACCGTCATACAGTAAGCCCGTGAGCGCACTTCTCATAGAACATCTCCGCAAGACCTACCGCAACGGCTTCGAGGCCCTCAAAGGCATCAGCCTGAGGGTGGAGGCGGGTGACTTCTTTGCCCTGCTGGGACCCAACGGCGCAGGCAAGTCGACGGCGATCAGCATCATCGCCTCGCTGGTCAACAAGAGCTCGGGACGCGTCGCCATCTATGACCACGACCTGGACAGCGAACGGGAGGCGGCCAAGCGCCAGATCGGTCTGGTGCCGCAGGAGTTCAATTTCAACATGTGGGAGCCGGTGGTGGAGATTCTGGTCAACCAGGCCGGCTACTACGGCATCCCGCGCAAGCTCGCCTTCGAGCGGGCGGAGACCTACCTCAAACAGCTCGATCTGTGGGACAAGCGTCATACCCAGGCGCGCTGGCTCTCGGGCGGCATGAAGCGCCGCCTGATGATCGCCCGCGCTCTGGTGCACCAGCCGCGGCTGCTGATCCTCGACGAGCCTACCGCCGGGGTCGATATCGAGATCCGTCGCTCCATGTGGCGCTTCCTGCGCGAGATCAACCGTCAGGGCACCACCATCATTCTCACCACCCACTACCTGGAGGAGGCGGAGAGCCTGTGCCGCAATATCGCCATCATCAACCATGGCCGTATCATCGAGCAGACCAGCATGGCGCGCCTGCTGAGTCAGCTCAACACGGAGCTCTTCGTGCTCAATCTGGATAAACCCCTGAGCGAGGCACCCGAGGTGCCCGGTTATGGCGTATCACTGGTGGATGCCGAGACCCTGGAGGTGGAGGTCTTGCGGGAGCAGTCGATGAACGACCTCTTCGCTCAGCTCTCGCAACAGGGCATTGAGGTGCTCAGCATGCGCAACAAGCAGAACCGGCTGGAGCAGCTCTTCATCGACCTGGTCGATAGCGCCAAGCGGGAGGCGGCGTCATGAAGGTCTGGCGTCTCTACGGCACCGCCTTTCAGACCATCGTCACCAAGGAGGTGTTGCGGTTCACGCGTATCTGGATGCAGACTCTGCTGCCGCCGGCCATTACCACCACCCTCTACTTCATCATCTTCGGCAAGCTGATCGGCGAACGCATCGGCGAGATGGAGGGCTACAGCTATATCGACTTCATCGTGCCGGGCCTGATCCTGATGTCGGTGATCCAGAACTCCTATGCCAACGTGGTCTCCTCCTTCTTCAGCACCAAGCTGCAGCACTACATCGAGGAGCTGTTGATCGCACCGGTTCCCAATTGGGTGCTGCTGAGCGGTTACGTGGTCGGGGGCGTGGCGCGGGGGACCCTGGTCGGCATCCTGGTGACGATCATCTCGCTGTTCTTCACCGATCTGCAGATCAACAGCTACGCGGTGACCCTGCTGGTCTTCGTACTGACCTCGGTGCTCTTCGCCCTGGCCGGTTTCATCAATGCGGTATACGCCACAACCTTCGACGATATCTCGATCGTCCCGACTTTTGTGTTGACGCCGCTGACCTATCTCGGCGGTGTCTTCTACTCCATCAGCCTGTTGCCCGCATTCTGGCAGAGCGTCTCCCTGGGCAACCCGGTGCTCTACATGATCAACGCCTTCCGCTTCGGTATTCTCGGGGTCTCGGATATCGATATCAGGGTGGCGTTGCTGATCATCCTCGTCTTTATCGTAGGACTCACTGTCTTCAGCCTGAATCTGCTGGCGCGTGGTGTGGGGATCAAGAACTGACGGTTGGCGGAATGCGGCGCGGCAAGCCGCACCCTACCGTTTCATCCGGGTATAGGGTACGGCTTGCCGCACCGATTATCGAGCTGACAGGAGGTACCGGCGTTCAGTCGCCACCATCGCCGCCCGTCAGGCCTGCCCAGCTTCTCTGCGCAATGCGCTATGCGACGTTAACACTGCTCCCAGGGCAGGCCGTGGAAACGCCAGCCGCCTAATGTACTGCGTTGGTGATGTTCGTCCAGATCGCCTTCGAACCCCTCGTCAATGTGGTAGACACGCACGAAGCCGGCGTCCAACAGCGCCTTGCCGGCCTCCAGGGAACGCTTGCCGCTGCGGCAGATCAGGATCACCGGCGCACAGCCCTCATCGATGGTGCAGACTGTGCCGCCCAACAGCAGCTTGCGGATGTCGGTGACGAAATGGGGATTAACTGTCCAGTCCGGTTCATCGATCCAGGGGATGTGCACGGCGCCTTTGGGATGACCGACGAAGAGGAACTCCATGCTCGAACGGATATCGACCAGAACCGCGCGTGGATCGTCATCCAACATCTTAGCGGCCTGTTGCGGGGTCAGACTGTGTGGCTCATGGGCGTCGCTCATCTATTCTCTCTCGGCTGATTCAGGGGGATGCTTTTCATGGTAGATGCTTCAACGATTAATACAAAGAAATTGCCATCCAGGCAAACGAGAAAAATTAATATGTTAGCGTGAATCGAGATAAGGTCTTCAGATCCATGCATCGGCGGGCGTCAACATGATAGGGAGCAGTCGGCTTAATATGATGGTTAAGAGTCTGTAGAATCACGTCATGCTGATTCGCTCGTTCATCATGCTTTGGCGACGCCTGGGATATCTGCCGCTCTCCTGGCTGCATGCCCTGGGGCGCTTGATCGGTTTTTGTTACTGGCTGCTGCCGAATCGGGAGCGGCGTACGGCCCGCATCAATCTGGCGCTCTGTTTTCCCGATCTGAGCGAATCGCAGCGCTCGGTGCTGTGTCGACGCACGCTGCAAGAGCTGGGTTGCAGCCTGATGGAACTCTCGGCGATCTGGTTTCAACCGGTGGAGCGGGTCAGTGCGATGGTATGGCAGATCAGCGGCGAACAACATCTGCGACGGGCCTCGGGACAGGGCCTGATCCTGTTGCTGCCGCATCTGGGATGTTGGGAGATCATCGGCGTGGTGTTGCCAGCCCGCGAACAGGTCACCTCGCTCTATCGGCCGCCGAGGAAGCCTCAGCTGGAGACCTTGATCAAGCAGGCCCGTGAGCGTAGCGGTTCGACCCTGGTGCCGACCGATGCTCAGGGGGTCAAGCGCATCTATCAGGCCCTGCAGCAGGGAGGCACCACCTGCATCCTGCCCGATCAGCAGCCGCAATCGAGCCGCGCCGCCGTGTTCGCCCCCTTCTTCGGGCAACCGGCCTTGACCATGCTGCTGGTCAACCGCCTGGCGAGAAAGACCGGGGCCAAGGTCGTGATCGGCTTCGCGGAGCGGTTGCCTGCGGGTGCGGGCTACCATATCCATTACTTCCCGGCGCCTGCGGGCCTCAGCGACGCTGACCCCCGGCAGGCGGCCGAGGCCTTGAATCGCGGGCTGGAATCGGTGATTCGCGAGTGCCCCGAACAGTATCAGTGGACCTACAAACGGTTTCGCGCCCAACCTGACGACGCACCTTCGCCCTATCTGAACGAGCCCTGAGCCGCAGCACGCTTCCGGGGCGGAACTAAAGTGCTAAACCACGCCGCCGATATAGGTTTATGAAGCTTTTTTCAAGAGTTGCCTCTCTTTGGCTGGGGACGGTTTGAGGATGTTCAGAGGATATTTCGCGGCTTGGCTTTTGCTGACAGCAGTGCTGTTGCTCGGCACGTCGCTGCTACAGGCCCAGGAAGAGGTGGCCGACGTCCGCATCCTGATCGATGTCTCCGGCAGTATGAAGCAGAACGATCCGAAGAATCTCAGGCGTCCTGCTCTGCGCCTGCTGGTCGGCCTGCTGCCGGCGGAAACGCGTGCCGGAGTCTGGACCTTCGGCCGCTACGTCAACATGCAGATACCGCTCGGACAGGTCGATGCGGCCTGGAAGACGAAGGCGCGAAAGAGCTCCGAATCGATCGGTTCCCCCGGCCAGTTCACCAACATCGAAGACGCCCTGACCCGTGCCACCGCGGATTGGGAGACTCCCGCCGTTGGCTATCGCCGCAGCGTCATTCTATTGACCGACGGTATGGTCGATATCTCCAAGGACAGCGCCAAGAACGAGGCGTCCCGGGATCGCATCCTGCAGCGGATCATGCCGCAACTGAAAGCGGCCGACGCCAGAGTCTACACCATCGCGCTGTCGAAGAATGCGGATCACCAACTGATGCGCGAACTGGCGGAGAGCACCGGTGGCTGGTACGAACAGGTGGAGGATGCGGATCAGCTGCAGAAGGTCTTTCTGCGCATATTCGAAAAGGTCGGTAAGCCCGACACCGTACCGCTGAAGGATAACAAATTCAACATCGACGACAGCATCAGCGAAGCCACGGTCCTGGTCTTCCACAAACCTGATGCACAGCCGACCGAGGTGGTGCCTCCGGGCGGCAAGGCCTTCGCGGCCGAAAGCAAGCCGGCGAACGTGGAGTGGCATCGTGACCAGGGTTACGACATGCTGACCATCGCCAACCCCGAGTCCGGCGAGTGGAAGATACGGGCCGAGCTCGATCCCGAAAACCGGGTCATGGTGGTGACCGATCTGAAGATGCGAACCAGCGACCTGCCCAATCGGCTGATGCTCGGTCAGACCCTCCCCTTCGAGGTGAGCTTTACCGATCACGGCAAACTGATCACCAAGCCGGCCTTCCTGCAGGTGGTGGAAGTGGCGGCCAGACAGAAGGACGCCGACGGCGAGCGTGAACCCAAGCCGGTGCTGGATGATGGCGGCAGCGAGGATGCAACGGAGGGCGACGGTCGCTTTTCCATGCAGTTCGGCGGAGAGTCGCTCAACAGCGGCCGTGGTGAACTGGTGATCAATGCCGAAGGCCGCACCTTCGTGCGCGAAAAACGCATGACCTTTGAAGTGGTGCCGCCGGTGAGCCTGCAATTGACACCGGACGATACGCGTCAGCTGCTGCGGCTCGAAGCCAGTGCCGACGCCGAGTTGATCGATCCGCTCAGCCTGCAGGCAAGTATCTGGCTGGAAGATGAGGCGGGCCAGCGCGAAACGGTTGCGCTCGATGGCGGCAATGGCAGCTACAGCGGAGTGATCGATCTGATGGCTTTTTCCGGGGCGCGCCGGGTAGTCATCGAGGCCGATGCCAAGGCGCTGAACGGTGAGCCGATCCGCTATTCCGAGGCCCCTGCTGAAGTGGAGGGCTTGGGGGCTCCACCGCCTCCGGCGGAACCGGCAGCGGCTGCCGAACCGCCAGCCGAGCCCGAACCGACTCCGCCGCCTCCGGAACCGGTGGTTGAAGAGAGCGGCTGGGCTGGCGCCACCCTTTGGTTCGGTGTCATCAATCTCATCGTGCTGACGCTTATTGGCGTGCTCTTCTGGTGGCTGCATCGGCGCAGACAGCGCAATATGGTTCGACTGGTCGATGAGGATGAGTCATCCGCCGCATCCGAAGAGACCGCGGCCCAGGAGGCCGAGGAGAAGCCGGCATGATCGAACTGAGCCAGTTGAGCGTCCTCATCATGATCGAGGCGATTCTCGCGCTGGCGATTCTCAGCGGCGTGCTGGGTTACTTCGCCATCTCGCGCAAGGCGCGCATCCGGAAGGCGGCCCACCACCTGGCGGAACGGGTACAGAGTGACAAGCCGGCACGCAGCGAACGGCTGAAGACGTTGCTGAGCGAACAGTACGGCCTGACGGGCAATGAGTTGGAGCAGACGCTGCACAACATCACACAGGTGGAGATGCAGCTGTATCAGAATCTCATCAACGGCTATCTGAAGGACGATCAGGTCCACCTGCAACAGGTCGACGTGGATGAGGAGAATCTGGTGCTGGCCTATCAGGGGCTGAAGCCGGTGCAGGATACCGAGGTCCCCACGCATGCTGCGGACGACAGCGGTGACGAAGAGGAACTGAATCGGTTGCGGGAAGAAAACCAGCGTCTCTCCGACGAGCTGCGCGTGACCATGGATACCATGGGTCGGATGCTCAACGAATACTCCTCGATGTTTTCCGGTGGCAGCGATAAGCCATTGACCCGGTCGGCTGCCGAGCCGGCCGAAGTGTCAGGCGACGAGGGTCAGGAACCGGAACAGGTGTCACAGCCGCTGTCCGATGATGACGGGATCGATAGGGAGATGTCCGAGCTCTCGACGGAGGAGAGTGCAATCGAGTCGATGCCGGACGATCCGGACCAACTGCTCGACAATGAGACGGAGGCGAGCAGCACCCTGGATGAGGAAGTTTCTGAAATCATCGACGAGGTCATGGAGATTGCTGATGAGATGACTCAGCATGAGGAGGAGAAAGCGGAGCCGGAAACGCCATCTGCCGAATCGGCGGAGTCCCTGCTGGATGAGCTGGAGCAGGTGGATATCGAGCTGCCCGATGCGGCGCCGACCGCACCCCGCGAAGAGCGTGCGGAGGTCGATTCCGAACCCGAACCCGGTTCACTCGAAGAGGAGTGGGCGAAGCTCCTCGAAGAGGACGCCGCCAGCAAAGAGAAACCTGAATCGAAGTGACCATGCCATACGCAACGCCGACGAGTAATATGCACCGACAGCTCAAGGCTCAGTTTCAATCCTCTGTTATCGCTATCAGTTACAATTTGCCGTTTTCCGTATTGCGGCCGACCGCATCGTGAGATCCCTGAAAGCACCCTATTCGCAACACAACCGAATGGGTTGGCGTTGCCTGGCCGGACTGCTCCTGCTGCTGTGCGGCGCTTTGCTTCAGGCAAGGGAAGTGAATCCTTCGCTGGTGCCGTTGGTCGGAGAGGCTTCCGCTGTCCAGCCCGCCCTGAGCAGCGAGGAGCGGGATTTTCTGCAACGGAAGGGGCGGGTGAGCATGTGTGTCGATCCCGACTGGTTGCCGCTGGAGAAGATCGAGGAGGGGGTTCATATCGGCATTGCCGCCGATTACATGACCCTCATGGAGAAGTTCCTCGGGATCCCCATCGAACTGGTTGCAACCGCCACCTGGAGCCACAGCGTCAACCTGGCCAAGGCACGTCAGTGCGACATCTTCTCGCTCGCCATGCCGACCCCTGAGCGGCTCGAATACATGGCCTTCACCAAGCCCTACATCAGCTTTCCGCTGGTGCTGGCTACCCTCAACCGGGAACCCTTCGTGGCCGACATTACCTTGCTGACGGACAGGCGACTGGGCGTGGTTCGCGGTTACGCCTTCGGTGAGCTGCTGCGAAGCAAATATCCCCGACTTCAGATCATCGACGTCGATTCGGTTGTGGACGGACTCGACCAGGTGGAACACGGCAGTCTCTACGGATTCATCGGCAACCTTGCAACCGTGGGGTATGAGCTGCAGATGCGCTATCCCGAGCTCAAGATCGCCGGTAAATTCGATGAGGCCTGGGAGCTGGGGGTGGGCGTGCGTAACGACGAGCCACTGCTGTTTTCAGCTTTCGAAAAGGCGGTGGCATCGATCAATGAGCGACAGGGTCAGGATATTCTCGGCAGCTGGATTTCGGTCAAGTACGAGAAGGCGATGGACCTTACTCCCATCTGGCAGATACTGGTCTTTATCGGCCTGCTGGTGGTGTTTCTGCTCTACCGCCAGCGCATGCTGCAGCGTCACAATCGAGAACTTCTCGAGTTGACCCGTACCGATGCCCTGACAGGGGTCGGTAGTCGACACTATCTCGACCAGGAATTGAGCCGCCTGCTGGAGCACTATCGGCGCTATGGGGTGTGCTTCAGCATCATGGTCATCGACCTGGACTACTTCAAAGAGGTCAACGACCGTTTCGGCCATCCCACCGGCGATCGTGTGCTGATCGAATTTGTCGGCCTGGTGCGTCAGCTTCTGCGCAAGACCGACATTTTCGGCCGCTGGGGCGGCGAGGAGTTTCTCATCATCTGTCCCAATACCGGCCTGGATCAGGTGGATGTGTTGGCGGAGCGTATTCGTCAGGCCATTTCGGTCCACACCTTCGCAGAGACGGGGCGCCAGACGGTAAGCATCGGCCTGGCCGTCTGCGAAGACGATGCGATCACGTCGGCACGCCTGGTGGCGTTGGCCGACAAGGCGCTCTATGCGGCCAAGGCTGCCGGACGCAACCGGGTGGCGGGCGGGCCCGCTGAAGCGGTCGCCTGAGGTTGGCGCTCAGTTGGTTTGTGGCCGCAAACAGATGGGCAAATGGGAGAGTGGCAAAAAAAAAGGGCGCTGGATAGCGCCCTCGGTTCAGCTGTTTCGTTCGAACAGTGATTATTTGATTTGAGCAGACTTGCTGTCGCTCTCACCCTTGTTGTCTACCCAGCTGAGCTCCAGCTCATCGCCCTGGGCCGCTCCGGTGAATTTGAAAGAGATGTAAGGGTTCTTTGAGACGCCGCCGCTCCACTGAGCGGTCATCACGGTGGTGCCGTTGTGCTTGCACACCACTTCCTGGATGAAATGGGCGGGAATCAGCTTGCCGGTCTTGGCATCCTTGCGGGCGCCAGTCTCCATGGGATGCGTAATGAGCGCCTTGACGGTGGTTTCCCCACCCTTCTCTTTGGCGCGGATCTTGATCGTGTTAGCCATAGTGTTTACCTCGTGAATCTAGATGACGTGGGCTTTCAGTCCGTGACGACGGATCAACCGCCACAACCGCCGATGGTGACCTTGACCTCTTTCTTGGCGCTGTAGAGCTTGCCGCCGGCCTTGACGACAGCAATCACGTCACCGGTCTTACCCATCTTGATACGGGTGGAGGCGAAGCCGGCCGCACCTTTGCCGAGGATGAAATTGGCGACCAGGGGAACCGGGTTGTTGGATGCGATGATGGAGATCGACTCCGCATCGGCGATCGAGGTGCTGACGGTGACCGGCACCACGGCGCCGTTTTCGGCGATGTCCGGGGCCTTGACGTCGATATCGCCCGACTCCGAGAGGTCGGAGCTGCCCAGCAGTGCATTCAGTGCGTTGGGCATCTCTTTGGCTTCGAAAGCGGCCTTGTTCCAGGCGGCAAGAATCTGCTGAGGTGCCAGCAAGCCTGCACCGGCAGCAATACCGACCGCGCTGGCGGCGAGTGATCTCTTGAGGAAGATCCTGCGTTTCATTTCAGTGCTCATTCATTCTCTCCAGACTGAGAAGGTGTATTGAAAGTTGAGTGTTGCCAATGAAACTGAGCCGGTTGGTCAATTCCATCCTCCCGCTATCGAAGTGGAGACATGCCGGCTGAAGGCGATGGCAGTCCGCACAAAAACAGTCGGGGTAGCGTGCATATTTATTGTTGGGGGTCGCTGGTAATTCGGCAGCGAGTCCTCCCTCTGCCGCTGATATCAGCAGCGATGCGAGTTAGAACACGGATCCACCGAAAAAGTTGCGGCCGCCTTGGCCAATCCTCCTGGACTCTGATTATTTTCTAGTGCAGCAGCTTGTTATCCCTGTTTGTCTCTACTTTGCCGTCTCTGCACGCTTTATATACCTAAACAGGTAGGCAGTAAGAATACCGAAACAGCCGCCGATGGCAAGTAAAAAATACTCTATTTATTAGTGCTTTGTGATTTATCAACTGGCCATCAATACTCCTCCATTGGGTAAGTGAGGTGGTGTATTGGGGTTTACCGGAATGCAGACAGGCCGATTTTCAAACCCCTGGCGATGTGGTTTCAGCGCGCCTCTCTCTTCTCCTGCTGTTTGAGCGCTTCGCGCAGACGTGTGAGGCGGGATTCGATGCGCGATAGCTGCTGGAAATCGGCTTTGTCGGCCTCACGCTGGGCAATCTCCAACTGGCGGATAGCCGGCAGCAACTGACCTTCGGTGACATAGGCCTCCGCCAGCATTCGATGCGACTCGGACTGATTGCCCGCCAGTTCCTCGGTGCGCCCGACCAACCGATAGAGTCGTGGATTGTCCGCCCGCAGGCTGATGGCTCGCGCCGCCACCTGGCGCGCCTTGTCATAGCTGCCCGCCTCGGTCAGGGCCTCGATATAGGCCACCGCCAGGGGATAGCTTTCCGGCATCAGCGTGTAGTAGGTGTCGAGTGTGCGCAGCCCCCTCTCAGGGTGACCCAGTAGTCGCTCCAACTCCGTGCTTGCAAGGACATATTCGATCTGTTCCGGATTCCCTTTGAGTAACTTGTCGATGATGCCGCGGGCCTTGGTGTATTCGTGATTGCGCATCAGCGCCAGGGCATAGCCGTACTCATGGGCCTCTTCGTTGAGATGGCGTCCTTCGTCGAGACCGGTGGCGAAGTGCTTGATCGCCTGCTCAGGCTCTTTGAACTGCCTGACTCGCAAGGCCTCGCGGATCAGGTAGTAGCTCAAGCTGCCGGTGTACTGACGGTAGCTGTGCTGTTCCGCGCGGCCAAGCGCGTCGGCGATGCGGTTGGTGGTGACCGGATGGGTGCGCAGCATTTCGGGAATGCCCGACTCGTAGAGCCGGCTGGCGTGGGTCAGGCGTTCGAAAAAGACCGGCATGGCACGGGGGTCGAAGTCGGCATCGGCCAGCAGCTGGATGCCCACGCTGTCGGCCTCCTCCTCATTGCCGCGGGTGAAGTTGATCTGCTCCTGGATCGCGCTGGCCTGGGCGCTGGTGGCCATGGCGATACCGGCGTCGGCGCCACCGGCGACGCCGACCAGGATCGAAGCCAGCAGCAGGGCAGCGGTCTTGCCGCTCATCTGGTTGGCCGCGTCGAAGGCTCGTAACAGGTGTTTTTGCGTCACATGGGCGATTTCGTGGGCGATGACCGACGCCAGTTCGCTCTCGCTCTGGGTCGCCAGGATCAATCCGCTATGGATACCGATGTAGCCCCCGGGTCCGGCGAATGCGTTGATGCTGGGTTCATCGAGCACAAAGAAGGTGAACCCCTGTCCGGTGGCATCGCTATGCTTCAGCAGGCGATCGCCCAGATCCTGCACGTACTCCTCGATCAGCGGATCGTCCAGCACCTTGGCGCTCTTCTTCACACTGAGCATGAATTCCCGGCCCAGCTGCTTCTCGGCCGAGGGGGAGAGGTACTGGTCGGACGGAGAGCCCAGCTCGGGCAGATTGATCTCCTCCGCATGCAGGTTGCCACTGATGGTCAAAACCAGGCAGAAGAGGAGCGGGGGGAGTCGTTGAATCAGGCGATACGGCAGCAGTTTCATGTCTTCAAAAGATCTTTTTTCAAGCGGTTAGTTCCGTTTCAAGCCCAAATTTGAGAAAGCCATCGTCTCGGCCTTGGTTAAGTCTAGACCTTTGTTTTAATCTACGCCCTGGCTTCAATCTGAGGCCTGAACGACCGTCAAACCGAGTAATCGATTTAAAGGAGAACATCGCAATGAAACTGAGCGCTGCAGTACTTATCGCCAGTCTTTGGCCAGTCGGAGTCGCCATTGCGGACGAGGCCATGCAGGCAAACATCGATGAAGGCAAAGGGATTATCAAGGCCTTCATGGGAGATCTGAAGGGTGAGTTGCAAAAAGGCATGAAACAGGGCGGACCGGTGAACGCCATCAAGGTCTGCAATACGGTGGCTCCGCAGCTGGCGGAGGCCCACTCCCAGATGAGCGGCTGGCAGGTGGCCCGTACCAGCCTGAAACTGCGCAATCCGAATAATGCCCCCGATGGTTGGGAAACGGCGGTGCTCGAGGAGTTCGAGAGCCGCAAGGCGGCGGGCGAGGACCCGATGGCGCTGGTCAAGGCCGAGGTGGTCGAGGAGGATGGTCGCCAGGTGTTTCGCATGATGAAGGCGATCCCCACCGCCGAGGTCTGTACCAAATGCCACGGTGCCGATATCGCCGAGCCGGTGGCGGCCAAGCTCGACGAGCTCTATCCCGAGGACCAGGCACGCGGCTTCCAGGTCGGCGACCTGCGTGGCGCCTTCACCTTGAAAAAGCCGCTTTAGGATATAACGCAATGCAGCGCAATGAACGCCAAGTGATTCAAGGCGGTCAAGTTGGCGCTTTTTGCGTCTCTTGCGGTCGAATCGCACCGTAGGGTGGGGCCCTGCCCCACCGAATCATCTCTCGATAAACCATGTTTGGTGGGGCAGGGCCCCACCCTACACGCCTGGCCGTCAGCGGATGACTGCATTGGAATCCGCCTTGATTATCCTTGGCGTGCTTTGCGCTTTATTGCGCTCATTGCGTTATAAAGCATGGATCGGGGTCGTAGTCCTGGCTTTCAGTTGAGCTGAATGCGCTGACCCCAGGGGGTCTTCTCCTTGCCCTTCACCAGCCAGATGACCGGGTAGTCGGGCTCCCGTTTCGGGAAGGCCCCCTCGGCGTCGGTGAAATAGACCAGCAGGTCGGGGCGCGCGCCCTGATCGGAGACCCATTCGAAGACGGGCTCGAAGCTGGTGCCGCCACCGCCGGTGATCGTTGCCGGCAGCTCGAACTCCTCCCACGCCTCATACACCCATGGGGCTCCCTCGGCAATCGCGGAGTCGCAGGCTAGCAGGGTGACCCGAGCCCGCATCTGTCCCTTGAGGGCATTGATCTCGGCCAGGAACTCGCCCATCTCGTGATCCTGGATCGATCCGCTGGTGTCCAGCGCCACCACCAGCTCCACCTGATTGCTGCGCAGGCTGGGCAGAATGAACTCCCCCTCGCGGCGCGAAGGGCGCATGTAGCTGAAGTCGTCGCGGGCCAGCGCCGTCATGTAGCGGGCCAGCAGCAGGCGCCAGGGCAGCTGGGGTTGCAGCAGGTGGTCGACCATGCGCGCCATGGCGCCGTCGAGCTTGCCCACCTGCATCGCCTGCTGGGCGGCTCCGGCCAAGCGTTGCTGCCACTGGATGTTGAGGGTCTCGGCCTCGTCGGGGGAGAGTGGCGGGGGCTGGGTGGCGGCGTTGCCGGATCCGCTCTGCTGCTGGCTGCTGTCATCGCCCTCATTCTCCGTCGGCTTGTCGTTTTCCTTGGGCGACATCTCCCTTTCGGTCTTGCCGCTGCCCGAGCCCTTGGTGTTCTCCTGGTCGTAGACGTGGTTGTCGAGGGGCTGCTGGTCGTCCTTCTCGTCCAGGCAGGGATAGATCTCCTCCGCTGTCATGCCCTCGAACTGGCTCAGGTAGAGGGAGCCGGGGGGCGGCTTCAGTCCGTCGGCGATGAGCAGGGGGTTGATGGCATAGTCGCAGGCCATGTCCCAATGCAGCTTGGTGCGGTGCTGACGCCGGGCGAAGTGGGAGAGCGCGCAGTGCAGCGCCTCGTGGGCCAGCATGAACTGGGTCTCGTCCAGGGTCAGCTGGTCGATGAACTCCGGATTGTAGTAGAACTTGCGCGCGTCGGTGGCGGTGGCGGGGCACCAGTCGGCATTGGCCGCCTCCAAGGGTAGACGCATCACCAGGGCGCCGAGGAAGGGTTTGTCGAGAATCAGCTTGGTGCGGGCTGCGGCCAGCTTGGTTTCAATCTGCTCCTGGTCCATTAGTTACGTCCGTCAATGAACGCCAATAAGAACGGTAGGGTGGGGGCCCTGCCCCAGCGAATGGTGCCGATGACGAGGCTGTTTGGTGGGGCAGGGACCCACCCTACACGACGCATTCAGCGGCTCGTTCAGTGCGTAGGGTGCGGCTTGCCGCACCGAATGCCTTGCATTGACAATGGAACGGTGCGGCAAGCCGCACCCTACGCGCTGTCGATACCGCGATGCGGAAAGCAATTTGTGGTCACGCGCGTTCATTTGCGGACTGGATAACGATTACTCATAGAGCATGACATCGGAGATCGCCTGCGCCCAGTCGTTGAA